>JAILOS010000050.1 GCA_024690695.1 Oscillospiraceae bacterium | reverse complement strand
AATCCCTTCTCCTTCACGCTCAACGGGACGCCGTATTTCTACGTGACGAACCTGCAGGGCGACGTGACGGCGATCGTGAACCTGAGCGGCGATAATGAGGCGATCTACAACTACGACGCCTTCGGCAAGATCACCTCGATGAACTATACCACCGTCTCGCAGACCAACCCCCTGCGCTACAGAGGCTATTATTTCGACAGCGAGCTTGGCTTTTACTACCTCCAGAGCCGCTATTACGACCCCGCGATATGCCGGTTTATTAATTCCGACAGTTTTGCAAGCACAGGCCAAAGCTTTGTTGGCTATAATATGTTTGTATATTGTCTAAACAATCCGATTAATGCAAGAGATGATAGCGGAACTCTTGCTAATTGGATTGTTGGTGGATTTATTGGCGGAATTATTGGTGGAATATCTTCTGCTGCTCAAGGTGGAAGCTTTTGGGAGGGCGCTGCTCAAGGTGCAGTATCAGGCGCAATAGCTGGAGCAGCGGTAGATGTTGCTTTAGCAACAGTTGCTACCGGTGGAATTGCTGGTATCGCAGTAGGCGGAGCAATAGCATTTGTAGGAGGCTTCGGAGGGAATATAGCAGGAGAAGAAGTCAATTCAGTAATAACTACTGGACGCGGGAAAAAGATAGACCATCAGATGGTGATAAGATCTTCAATAGCAGGTGCGTTTAATGTAGTTTCTTTTGGACTTTCTGCTTCCCTAAAGTATTCCGAGGAGGGGATTGATTCATTTAATAGATCTTCTAATATTGGCGATATTACAAAAGCATCAATTAAAAATCTTGGTGATTATTCAGTCGGAACACTTGATGCAATTTCAAGTTATTTTACTACGCATCTTTCCATTGCGGCAGCTGGTTTTATGACGAACTGAGGCGCAGTTATGAAAAAATTTCAAATATCAGGATTTTACAATGGCGTCTATTTTATTGGCCTGTGCTCAGGCGCGTTCCTAATAGCAATAGGGATCTATGGGATAAACTGTTTAGGCGTTTCTTTTCATGTGCTTTTACCCTTCATTGTAGGATTGATAGGCATCGCCGGTGTCGTTTATCAGATGTTGTTTGATTTTACGTTTGGTAGTGTGATCCTTGATTCTCGTGGAATAACCATGAAGATTGGATTCAAAAAATACTGCCATTTATGGGAAGCAATCGTTGAGGCTGGATACATTAATTCATATACTGGCAATGGGTATGTCACTTGGGTTTATTTTTCTGAAGCGCCACTGAGCAGTGAAGAGAAAAAACAGTTTTTGAAGAAAACTAGGAATAATTATAATACTATAGCCTTTTTCCAGTATAAGGAGAAAACTTTCCGGGCAATTCTGCCGCTTTTGCCAGAAAGGATTTCATCTGAAGTTATTGAAATGCAAAAAGACATATAGCACGTGGGGCAAGGGAAAAACCCTTGCCCCACGTGCATAAGCACGAAAAGCCGCCCGCATTCTATGCTTGTTCCGTCAGTTCAATTTCCAGTATATCCTCACCACCTTGGAGGCAACCGGCTTCCTTGTGATGTGCCCGACCTCGATCCGCTCAATCACGCGACTGAGAATCTCCGGGGTGAGCTCGGTAATATCGCCGTATCCTCAGCAGCCTCAGGGCGGCTATCCGCAGCAGGGTCAGGGCGGCTATCCGCAGCAGAACCAGAGCGGCTACCAGCAGCCCGGCAACGGCGGTTACCCTCAGCAGAACCGTAACGGCTATCCGCAGCAGGGGACCGGCTACCAGCAGGGCAACAATGGCGGCTATTCCAAGCCGCAGCAGAACCGCAACGGCTATCCGCAGCAGGGGAGCGGCAATCAGCAGTCTAACAACGGCGGCTATGTCAACACTCAGCCGCAGCAGCCTCAGAACCAGGGCGGCTACGAACAGCAGTCGTTCGAGGATCAGATGCGGTCTGCGGGCATTGAAGTGTACCAGGGCGAAGGCCGCGTTCCGTACTGATTTTCAATCCAACAAGGGCAGCAGTCAAATGACTGCTGCCCAATTTTTTCCCGCAAAAAAGCGCAAAAAAATATCAATCTGTCAACACAGATTGATCCAACAAATAAAAATTATTCAGATAGTTCCAACGAAATTCAACCACAACAAAAAAATATTACGCAGCAAATAATGTTAAAAAAAATAAAGACCTTCCGGAATAGTGGACAAAAAGCACGAATACAAACAAAAAACAAGTATTTTGAGCCATACAATTTGCCTATGGCTAATTCGTAATCAGCAGGTCGTGTGTTCGAGTCACATTACCAGCTCCAAACAAGCGCCGGATTTCCTCAAAACGGGGAGATCCGGCGCTTGTTTATGCTTTCTTCCTTTGGGACAGTATGGGGCAGGGGACGGCTCCTCGTCCCGGCTGACCCGACACGATTGAATCCGCAGCGCGGCGCCCCGGGGGTATCGTCGTCCGCGGGACGCCGTGACGCGGCGCTGCGCTCGACAGCAAAATTTCCATAGAGTAATAATATTTTGAAATCTAATCAAATAAGCGATTCTGAATCAAGGAAGCATTTCCGGACTTTGCCGGGATAAACGGCTGTGATCTGACGTCGTCGCAAGAGACTTCCCGGAATACCGGGAAGAAGGCGGCACCGCGGCCCGAAGACAGAGAGCCGGGCGAGGATACGATTGACAATATTGACAATTTTCAACCTGCGTATTATACTGAAAACAAGCGAATAACAATTCAATGAAGAAGGTGCTCGTATGTTCGAAAAGATGAAACTGAAGAAGCAGATCAAAGAGTGCAAGCAGCAGATCGAGGAATGGGAGCACAAGCGCACCAGGTCAGAGGCGGCGCTTCTCGACGCTATTTTGAAGCACGTGGAGCCAAAAGACGAAGACGTGGACTTCTTCAACGAATTTACCGTCAAAATCGAATCGGAGCGCGCAAAGCTGCGCCAGTATATGGCCGAGCTGGAAGCGGTTTCATAAGACGAAGAACGCGGAGAAGGGAAATCCGTCACGGCGCTCTCCGTACAGGGAGCGCCTGTTTCTGCGCCGCGGAGCATAACGGGAGAAACGGTCGTTTCTTCCGTTTTTTATCGCACGTGAGATTATTAACGCCCGGTTAAATCGGATGAAGAAATCGTGAACTCGGATCCGGATTCCTTGAAAGACCGCGGGATTTCTGGTATGATAATCCCGCAGCTGCAAAGAAAGAAAAAAAGAAAAATAAAAGAAAGGGGACAACAGGATGCCCACTCTCATCATCGGACTCATCGCAGCTATCGCGCTCTATATCGCTCTCGGCTTCCAGCGCCGGGAGGAAACCGTCTTTGACGCCAAAGGAAATCCGAAAAGTGTTCGCGGAAGGGACAGGGAATGGAAGACTCGGCCGGCTCAGGCGCTGGCTCTTATTGTGCTGGCAGGTTTCGTGCTGCTCAGCAGCGTCACTGTCGTCCCGACCGGCTATACCGGAGTCCTGACGACCTTCGGCCGCGTGGAGAACCGGACGATCAGCGCCGGCGCGCACTTTATCCTCCCATGGCAGAGCGTCGTAAAGATGGATAACCGCACGCAGAAGGTGCAGATCGCGACCGAAGCCTTCTCCAGCGACATTCAGCAGGTGAACGTCCAGCTCAGCGTCAACTACTGCATCGACCAGAGCACCGCCCAGGAGCTCTACCGCACGGTCGGCATCAATTACTACGACAGCGTTATGCTTCCCCGTATCCTGGAGAATACCAAAGCGGTCTTCTCCCAGTACACGGCGGAGAATCTGATTGCCAAGCGCAATATGCTCTCGGATCTGATCGCCGAATCGACGTCCGCAGACATGAAGGCCTACGGCATCACGATCGTCTCGATCGCGATCGAGGACATCGACTTTACGGACGCCTTCACGACCGCTGTCGAGGCCAAGCAGGTCGCCGCCCAGAACAAGCTGACCGCGGAGACCGAGCAGGCGCAGAAGACGATGGAGGAGGAGGCCACGGCGCGCCGGGCGATCATCGCCGCCAACGCCGAGGCTGAGAAGGCGGTCATTGCCGCCAACGCCGAACTCGAGGTCGTCAAGGTGCAGGCCGAGGCCGCGCTCTACGCCGGCGAGAAAGAGGCGGAAATGAACAAGCGCATTTCCGAGTCTCTGACGCAGGCGCTGATCCAGTACTACTGGATCAAGCAGTGGAACGGCGAGCTGCCCGACACCGTTCTGGGCTCCGACGCCAGCTATATGATCGATCTCAGAGATCAGCCGTAAAAGAAAAAACCGGAAACGGGGGCGGCTTCCCCGCCTCCGTTTCCGGAAATAATATTAGCTCGCCGTGATAAAGCGGCCAGAAAAAGGAGGAATAACCCATGAATTGCCCGTCATGCGGCGCATACGTTCCTGAAGGAGCCCGCTTCTGCACGGCCTGCGGCGCCGAGGCGTCCGTTCGCCCCGGCGGAACTTATTCGCGTCCCGCCCCGCCCAACACCGTAAACACGTACATCGTCCAGAGCGACAATATCCCATCGCAGTATAAGCCGCTGAGCCCGTGGGCTTATTTCGGTTATATGCTGCTGTTCTGCATCCCGCTGGTCGGCTTGATCCTGCTGATCGTCTATGCGCTGGACGACAGCAACATCAACCGCCGGAATTTTGCCCGCTCGTATTTCTGCGCGATTATTCTGGCGGTGATTATCGTCGTCGTCGCGGCCGTGATGGGCGTCAGCTTTCTGTCTGTTTCTTCTCTGTTTTGATCTGACGACAAGACAAAAGAGCCCGCTCCGTTTCTGCATCGGAGCGGGCACTTGTTTTTTATTTTCTGAAGCTGTCCTTCAGCGCGACGGAACGGTTGAACACGAGGCGTCCGGGAGCGGCGTCGCGGTTGTCAAGGCAGAAATAGCCCTGCCGCATGAACTGGAAGCCCTCGGAATTCTTCCCGGGCTCCGGCATCGGAAGCTGCGCGAGGGCGGCTTCTACCTTGCAGCCGGTGAGGATCTCGAGGCTGTCGGGATTCAGACAGTCGAGGAAATTCCTGTCCGGGCCGTCCGGCTCGGGATCGCTGAACAGGTAGTCGTACAGGCGAACCTCGGCGTCCGCGCAGTTGTTCGCGTCGACCCAGTGGATCGTGGCGCCCTTCACCTTGCGTCCGTCGGCGGGATCGCCGCCGCGGCTTTCGGGGTCGTACTCGCAGAAGATCTCGACGACGTTTCCGCTCTCATCCCTGCGGCAGCCGGTGCAGGTGACGAGATAGGCGCCCTTGAGACGAACCTCGAAGCCGGGGTGCAGCCTCTTGTACTTCGGCGCGGGGACTTCCATGAAATCATCCGCTTCGATCCACAGCTCGCGCGAGAAGCTGACCTTCCGCGTCCCGGCTTCCGGGTCGAGAGGATTGTTCTCGATCTCCAGCAGCTCGCTCTGCCCCTCGGGATAATTCGTCACGGTCAGCCTGACCGGACGCAGAACGGCCATCACGCGGCGGGCGTGGGCGTTCAGATCGTCGCGCAGGCAGCTCTCGAGCAGCGCCCAGTCCACGGTGGAGTCCACCTTGGAAACGCCGATCCGCTCGCAGAATTCGCGGATCGCGGCGGAGGTATAGCCGCGGCGGCGCAGCCCGCAGAGCGTCGGCATCCGGGGATCGTCCCAGCCGGCGACGCGGCCCTGCTCGACGAGCTGGCGCAGCTTGCGCTTGCTCATGACGGTATAGTTGATGCCCAGACGGGCAAACTCGATCTGGCGGGGCTTGATGCCGGGGATCGACACGTTGTTCACGACCCAGTCGTACAGCGGCCGGTGATCCTCGTATTCCAGCGAGCAGAGCGAGTGCGTGATGCCCTCCAGCGCGTCCTGAATCGGATGGGCGAAGTCGTACATCGGGAAGATGCACCATTTCGTGCCCTGGCGGTGATGCTCGATATACCGGATGCGGTAGAGCACCGGGTCGCGCATGTTGAAGTTGCCGCTGGCAAGGTCGATCTTCGCGCGCAGCGTATAGCGGCCCTCGGGGAATTCGCCCGCGCGCATGCGGCGGAACAGGTCGAGGTTTTCTTCGATCGGCCGGTCGCGCCACGGGGAAACGGCGGGGTGCGAGGTGTCGCCGCGGTATTCTCTGAACTGCTCGGGCGTCAGCTCGCAGACGTAGGCGAGACCTTTTTCGATCAGCTCGATCGCGTATTCATAGGTCTTTTCAAAATAATCCGAGCCGTAGAACAGGCGGTCGCCCCAGTCGAAGCCGAGCCAGTGAATATCCTCCTGGATGGCGTTGACGTACTCGGTATCCTCTTTGGCGGGGTTGGTGTCGTCAAAGCGGAGGTTGCACAGACCGCCGAAATGCTCCGCGGTGCTGAAGTCGATCGTCAGCGCCTTGCAGTGGCCGATGTGCAGATAGCCGTTCGGCTCGGGCGGAAAGCGCGTGTGGACCTGCATGCCGCAGCAGCGCTGTCCTTCCGACAGGTCTTCCTTGACGAAGGCTTCAATAAAGTTTCTGGTCTCTTCCATACTGGTCACTCCTTGCCGTACCTCGGTTGAAATACTGTGCTATTATATACGAAGCGTCCGGTAATTTCAAGAAAAAAAGCTTTTCAAAGCGGCGCGGTTCCGATATAATGAAGCCAAAGAGAGAAACGGGGGCATTCCCATGCTTGAACTGTACGATATTCTGATCGTCGGCGGCGGCCCGGCTGCGGCTTCGGCGCTGCTCACGGCGAAAAACCGCGGCAAGACCGTGGCCGTCGTCGCAAACGGCCCGGAGACCGGCAGCCTCTGGCGCGCCGAGCGCATCACGAACTATCCCGGGCTTCCGCCGATGAGCGGCCGGGAGATGGCCGGGCTGTTTGCCCGGCAGATCGAGGAAAACGCCGACGATCTGATCCGGGGTCGTGCGCTGAACGTGCTGCCGATGGACGGGTTTTTCGGCGTCGCCGTCGGAAACGACTATTACCAGGCCCGCGCGCTGATTCTCACCGTCGGCATTACCCGGGAAAAGCTCTTTCCCGGCGAGGAGGAGTATCTGGGCCGCGGCGTCAGCTACTGCGCGACCTGCGACGGGATGCTCTACCGCGGCAAGACGGTCGCGGTGGTCGGCTCGGGCCGCGAGGCGGCGGAGGACGCGGATTTTCTGGAGAGCATCGGCTGCCGCGTGCTGCGTTATCCCGAAAACGGGCGCTACGAGATCCGCGGCGGTCTGAAGGCGGACCGGCTCGTGTTTCGCGGGGAAGAAACGCCGGTCGACGGGATTTTCGTCATCAAGGACACGGTCTCGGTGACGCGGCTCGTCCCCGGTCTCGTCTATGAAAACGGCGGGATCGTGACACGGCCGGATCTGTCCACGGACGTGCCCGGCGTGTTCGCCGCCGGCGACTGTACCGGCAAGCCCTATCAGATCGCCCGGGCTGTCGGAGAGGGAAACGTCGCCGCGCTCTCAGCCTGTGAATATCTGTCAAAAAAGGCGTGAACAGCGCCGAAAACCGATTGACAAATCCGAAAATGCGTCTATAATAAGAGCATCTTTTTGCTGGGAAGAGCAGGAGTACGCGTTCGACGGATTGCAGAGAGAGGGCGGAAGGTGAAAGCCCTTGTGAAGCGGCGCGGAAGGTCGGCTCGGAGCAAGCGGCGTGAAGAGATGTAGCGCCGCCGTGCAGCTCGCGTTAAGGGCTTTTGAGTGCCGCGTCAGGCGGAATTCAGGTGGTACCGCGGTTTTTACGATCGCCCTGAGACTTTGTCTCGGGGCGTTTTTCGTTGGGAAGGAGGGAGAAGGGATGCAGTTTCGAGCGGAGCTGGACTATACGCTGCAGGATATGCGGCAGTTTGAAAAGCTGCATCAGTTGGTACGAAGCAGAGCGTTCTATATTATTTCAAAGCTCGTGATGGCGCTGGGGGTGATCCTCATGCTCGTCAGCGGCGGCCTGCTGCTGTATTACGGAGCCTTCAACGGCGAGCTCCTGTTTTATTATCTGCTGGTGCTTGTCGTGCTTATCCTCTATTTCGCCCTCCGTGAGATCCGCGCCCGCGCTGCGCTGAAGGTCATTTCGGCGCAGGGGACCGTAGCGCTGACGGCCAACGAAGAAAACGTGCGCGCGGAGGCGAAGGGCCTTTCGACTGTCGTCGAGTATACGGGCTATACCGAGCTTGTGCATTATAAAGACGCGTATTACCTCTATGTCGACAAGCGAAAAGCGCAGATCCTGCCGGAGCGCTGCTTTACCGAGGGCGATCCCGCCGCCTTCGGAGCCTTTATCGAACGAAAGACGGGACTGACGATCAAGGAAATCAAGTAAGAACAGAAGGAGTATACGATGAAAGAACTTCCGAAGGTGTACGATCCGCAGTCGGTGGAGAAGAAGATCTACGACATGTGGATGAAGGGCGGTTACTTCAAGGGCGTGATCGACCCGGAAAAGAAGCCCTTCTCGATCATGATGCCGCCCCCGAACGTGACGGGGCAGCTCCATATGGGCCATGCGATGGACGCGGCGCTGCAGGACATCGTCACGCGCTACAAGCGCATGCAGGGCTATGCCGCGCTCTGGCTCCCCGGCGTCGATCACGCCGGCATCGCCACGCAGATCAAGGTGGAGGAGGTTCTCCGCAAGGAGGAGGGCAAGACCCGCTACGATCTCGGCCGTGAAAAATTCCTCGAGCGCGTCTGGGACTGGAAGGGAAAATACGGCGACCGGATCGTTGAGCAGCAGAAGAGCATGGGCGTGTCCTGCGACTGGGAGCGCAGCCGCTTCACGATGGACGAGACCTGTGCGAAGGCGGTGCGCGAGGCTTTCTGTGATCTCTACGACAAGGGCCTGATCTACAAGGGCAGCCGCATCATCAACTGGTGCCCGCACTGCCGCACCGCGCTGAGCGACGCGGAAGTGGAATACAAGGACATTCCCGGCAGCTTCTGGTATATCCGCTACCCCATCGAGAACTCCGACGAGGCGCTGATCGTGGCGACGACCCGCCCGGAGACGATGCTGGGCGATACAGGCGTGGCCGTGAACCCCGCGGACGAGCGCTACACGCATCTTGTCGGCAAGTATGCGATCCTGCCGCTGGTGGGACGCCGCCTGCCGATCGTCGCGGACGATTACGTGGAGCTCGGCTTCGGCACCGGCGCGGTGAAGATGACGCCCTGCCACGACCCGAACGACTACGAGGTCGGTCTGCGCCACAATCTGGAGCAGATTCAGGTGATCGACGGCGACGCGAAGATCATCAACGGCGGAAAGTACGACGGGCTGGACCGCTACGAGGCGCGGAAGGCCATCGTCGCCGATCTCGAGGAGCAGGGCTATCTCGTCAAGACCGAGCCCTACAGCCACAACGTCGGCTGCTGCTACCGCTGCGGCACGACCGTGGAACCGCTGACGAGCCCCCAGTGGTTCGTGAAGATGGAGCCGCTGGCCAAAAAGGCGATCGAGGTCGTGAAGGACGGGCGCATCCGCTTCGTGCCCGAACGCTTTACGAAGACTTATCTCAACTGGATGGAGAACGTGCACGACTGGTGCATCTCCCGTCAGCTCTGGTGGGGCCATCAGATCCCGGCCTGGACCTGCGAGGACTGCGGACACATCACCGTCAGTCGGGAGGATCCCTGCGAATGCGAGCGCTGCCGCAGCAGGAAAATCCGCCGCGAAGAGGACGTGCTGGACACCTGGTTCTCCTCCGCGCTCTGGCCCTTCTCCACGATGGGCTGGCCCGAGGAGACCGAGGAGCTCAAGTACTGGTACCCGACGACGGTAATGATCACCGGCTACGATATCATCTTCTTCTGGGTGGCGCGCATGATCTTCTCCGGCATGGAGCAGATGAACCGCGAGCCCTTCAGGACCGTGCTGATCCACGGTCTGGTGCGCGACAGCCAGGGACGCAAGATGTCCAAGTCGCTCGGCAACGGCATCGACCCGCTCGAAATGGTGGACCGGTACGGCGCCGACGCGCTGCGCTACAACCTCATCACCGGCAACAGCCCCGGCAACGATATGCGCTTCTATGTGGAAAAGTGCGAAGCGATGCGCAATTTCTGCAACAAGCTCTGGAACGCCAGCCGCTTCGTGATGATGAACCTCACGATCGAGAAGAACGAGCTGCCCGAAAAGCTGGAGATCGAGGACAAGTGGATCCTCTCCAAGCTCAACGACGTGGTGGGCGAGGTCTGCGAGAACATGGACGCGTTCGAGCTCGGCGTGGCCGCGGGCAAGATCTACGACTTTATCTGGGACAGCTTCTGCGACTGGTATATCGAGCTGACGAAGCCCCGCCTCAACGGCACGGACGAGGAGAGCCGGATCGGCGCGCAGAAGGTGCTGCTTTTCGTGCTCACCGAGATCCTCAAGCTCGCACACCCCTTCATGCCCTTCATCACGGAGGAGATCTGGCAGGCGCTGCCGCACGAGGGCGAAGCCCTGATGATCGAGCGTTATCCGAGCTTTAGCGAGGAGCTCTGCTTCCGCGAGGACGAGCAGCGCTTCGAGATGGTCATGGAGGCGATCAAGGCCGTGCGCGCCCGCCGCAGCGAGATGAACGTGCCGCCCTCCCGCAAGGCGCATCTCATTATTGCGACGGATAAGCGCGAGGCCTTTGAGGCCGGCCGCAGCTATATCGGCAAGCTCGCCTACGCCGGCGAGATCACCGTCCGCGCCGAAGCGCCCGAGGGCAGCGAGGGCATGGTCTCCGTCGTGACCGACAACGCCCGAATGTTCATGCCGATGGCGGAGCTGGTCGATCTGGATAAAGAACGCGCCCGGATCAACAAGGAGCTCGCAAACGCGGAAAAGCAGCTCGCCGCGCAGAACGGCAAGCTCGCCAATAAAAACTTCGTCGAGCGCGCGCCGGCGGCGATCGTCGATCTTGAGCGCGAGAAGAAGGCAAAGCTCGAGGCGCTGATCGAGAATCTGCGGACAAGTTTGGCCGCGCTCGGCTGAATTCGACGCGATCCGCAGCGGCAATAAGATAAAATGTCACCGTAAACACGTGCTTTACGGTGACATTTTTTATGTCCCAAAGAGGAGATGATCGAATGAACCTCAGCACCGCCTTCAGCGCCGGACGCCTGACGATCTATCTGCAGGGCGAGCTGGACCAGCATGAAGCGCGCTCCACGAGCCTCGGAATAGACGAGCTGATCGACGAATACGTGCCGAGAGACTGCGTGCTCGACCTGTCCGCTCTGAGCTTTATGGACTCTTCGGGCATCGCCGTGATTGTCCGCACGGCCAACCACATGAAAAGGATCGGCGGCAGGACCTGGATCGAAAACCCGCTCAAGCAGGCGCTTCGCGTGATCGACGCCTCGGGCGTGGACCGCCTCGTTCCCGTCGAAACAGGAAGAGTAGGAGGATTGACTTGAAAGACTGCAACTACATAAAACTCGAATTTCCGAGCCGGAGCCGGAACGAGGCCTTCGCACGGGCGGCGGCGGCCGCCTTCGCCGCGCAGCTCGACCCGACGCTCGACGAGCTGGGGGACATCAAAACAGCCGTCTCCGAGGCGGTGACAAACGCGATCGTCCACGCCTACCCGGACAGCATCGGTCTGGTTTCGCTGCGTCTTCGCATCCTGGAGCCGCAGACCTTTGAGGTATCCGTCAAGGACCACGGCGTCGGCATTGAGGACGTGGAAAAGGCGATGCAGCCGCTCGTGACGACGGGCGGCGAGGAGCGCAGCGGCATGGGCTTTACGATCATGGGCAGCTTTATGGACACGCTCAAGGTCCGCTCTCGCCCCGGTAAAGGGACGACCGTCACGATGCGCCGCCGGATCAGGGCTCGGGCGAACAAAGGGTGAGAGAAGAGCTTCTCCGCGAGATCCGCGCGGCGCAGCAGGGCGACCGGGAGGCATCCGGGCGTCTGGTCGAGGAAAACTCCGGCCTGATCTGGAGCGTTGCGCGGCGCTTTTTCGGGCGCGGCGCCGAGCCGGAGGATCTGTACCAGCTCGGCTGCGTCGGCTTTCTGAAGGCCGTAGACGGCTTCGACGAGGGCTTCGGCACGCAGTTTTCCACCTACGCCGTCCCGAAGATCGCCGGGGAGATCCGGCGCTTTCTGCGCGACGACGGCGCCGTGAAGGTCAGCCGCGGCCTCAAGGAGCAGGCGGCGAAGCTCCGCAGACAGCGCGGCGAGCTCGAGCAGCGGCTCGGACGTGAGCCGACGCTCTCGGAGCTTTCCGAGGCCTCAGGGCTCAGTCCGGAGGAGATCGCCTTCGCGGAGACGGCCTCCGGACCGACTGAAAGTCTGCACCGGGAGTCCGGCGACGAGCATTTTTCGCTTGAGCGGGTGCTGGGGGATTACCAGGCCGACGAGCGGATGCTGGAGAGCGTCGCGCTCCATCTGGCGATCGAAAAGCTGCCGGAGCGGGAACGCGCGGTCGTAGCCCTTCGCTTTTTTCACGGTCTGACTCAGCAGAAATGCGCGCAGGTGCTGAACGTATCGCAGGTGCAGATCTCCCGTCTCGAGCGCCGCGCCGTCGAGCGGCTGCGCACAGCGATGATCGCCTGATTTCCACCCTTGTAACCGGCTGTGCTTTGTGGTACAATCGGGCGCATGGACACGAACTTTGAACAACGATTTATCGAAGCGCGGCGCGAGCTGATCCGCCGCAGCTTCCCCCGTCTGAACGACAGGCAGCTGGAAGCGGTGTTGGCCACGGAGGGGCCGCTGCTGATCCTGGCCGGAGCCGGAAGCGGCAAGACCACGGTACTCATCAACCGCATTGCCAATCTGCTGAAATACGGCCGCGGCAGCGACAGCGACGAGATGCCGGCCGGGGCCGATCAAGTCATGCTCGAAGCGATCCGCCGCGGCGGTCCGGAGGGCGAGCGCTATGCCGCCGTCGAACCGGTCGAGCCCTGGCGGATCCTCGCCATAACCTTTACGAACAAGGCCGCCGACGAGCTGAAGGACAGGCTTGAGCGCATGCTCGGGCCCGAATCCGCGGACGTCTGGGCCTGCACCTTTCACTCGGCCTGCGTGCGGATGCTCCGGCGCGACGCGGAGAAGCTCGGCTATCCCTCGTCCTTTACGATTTACGACACCTCGGACAGCCAGAGCCTCGCCAAGCGGATCGTCAAGGATCTGAACCTCGATGAGAAGAGCTTTCCGCCGCGGGCGCTGCTGGCGGAGATCAGCCGCGCGAAGGACGCGCAGATCGGCGCGGAGCAGTATCTGGCCGCCGCGCGCAGCAGCGGAGATATCCGCCGCATCCGGTACGGGGAGTTTTACCGGGAATATGCGCGCCGGCTCTTTGCCGCCGGAGCGATGGATTTCGACGATCTGATCGCCTGCACGGTCAAGCTGCTGCAGGAAAACGAAGAGGTGCGCGGCTACTGGCAGCGCCGTTTTCGCTACGTGCTGATCGACGAGTATCAGGATACGAACCATCTGCAGTATCTCTTTGCCTCGCTGCTGGCAGACGGCTGGGGCAATATCTGCGTCGTAGGCGACGACGATCAGAGCATCTACAAGTTCCGCGGCGCGACGATCGAGAATATCCTGTCCTTTGAAAGCCGATACCGCGGCTGCCGCACGATCCGCCTGGAGCAGAATTACCGCAGCACGGGCCTGATCCTCGAGGCCGCCAACGGCGTGATCCGCAACAACCTCGGCCGCAAGGGCAAGGAGCTGTGGACGGACAAGGACAAGGGCTTGCCGATCCGCCTCTACGTCGCCGACAACGAGCACGAGGAGGCGCAGTACGTCGCCACGCAGATCCTCGCTTCTTACGGCAAGGGCGCCAAATGGCGGGATCACGCGATCCTTTATCGGATGAACGCGCAGTCGAATCAGCTCGAATACGCCTTCAAACGCAACGGGATCCCGTACCGCATCATCGGCGGAACCCGCTTCTTCGACCGTGCCGAGGTCAAGGATGTGCTGGCCTATCTGTGCGTGATCGCCGTCCCCTCGGACGACCTGCGGCTGAGCCGCATCATCAACAACCCGCCTCGCGGGATCGGCGCGCGCTCTGTGGAAAGCGCGCAGGAGATCGCCGCCCGGGAGCGCATCAGCCTGTACGAGGTACTCAAACGCGCGGACGAGTACCCGGAGCTGCAGCGCGCCTCGATCCGGATGCGGCAGCTTGCCGCGATGCTCGACGAGCTGCACGAGCTTTCCGGGCGTACGAGCGCGGACGAGCTTCTTGACGAGCTGCTCGAGCGAACCGGCTATCTGAAAATGCTCGAGGACAAGAACACCGACGAGGACCTGACCCGTGCGGAAAACGTGCGCGAGATCAAGACCAGCATTCTCGGCTTCCAGAAGGAATCCGGCGACTGCTCGCTCACGGGCTTTCTGGCCGACGTCGCGCTGTACACGGACCTCGACGCTTACGACCGGGACGCCGACTGCGTGACTATGATGACGATGCACAGCGCGAAGGGCCTTGAGTTTCCCTGCGTGTTCCTGGTCGGCATGGAGGAGACGATCTTTCCCGGCGTCCGTGCGATCGGGGAGCCGGAGGAGATGGAGGAGGAGCGCCGCCTGTGCTACGTCGCGATCACGCGCGCGATGCGTCGGCTCGAGATCGTGTGCGCGCGTCAGCGCATGCTCTTCGGGCGCACGACGTCGAACCGCGTCTCCCGCTTCGTCGACGAGATCCCGCCGAACTGCATCGAAAAGAAGAACATACCCAGGGGCTACGCGTATTCCGACCGGTCTCCGGCCTCCTCGTTCACGCCGCATACGCAGACGGCGGCGCGCTATACCCCGGCTCCCGCGGCGCCGAAAGCGGCGGCCGCCGCGCCGAAGCGCGATTCCTTCGCCGTGGGCGACCTCGTGCTGCACAAGGCCTTCGGGCCGGGCGTCCTTGTCAAAATGACGCCGATGGGCGGCGATCATCTGATCGAAGTGCAGTTTGAAAAGGTCGGCACGAAAAAGCTGATGCTCCGCGTCGCCGCGATGAATATGACGAAAGCGAAATGAAAAAGGCTGCCTTTCTAAAAGGCAGCCTTTTTGCGCTTGATTACAGGATATCGTATTCCGGCGCGAGCCGCTCGTGGATGCAGCGGCGTAGCAGTCGGTCGTCCGGCGGACCGTCGGGCGTGACGACGATCAGATCGCAGGGGAGAGGACGCCGCTTTCTTTTCGCCTCGTCGAAAACGAGCAGCGTGCCGCGGCTGACTGCCTTCGGCAGACAGCGCTTCAGGATGCGTCCGCCCCGAAGCGGCAGATGATGGAGCATCCAGGCGCGATCCTCGTCCGGAGCGTCCGGCATGATCTCCTCCTCCGCCGTCACGAGAAAGACGCGCCGCGCCCCGTCCTCGCTGAGAAGCTTCCACGCGAGCTCGCAGGCGGCCCGGCTCGCGCCGAGGATCGCGATCCTCCGGCCCTCGCGGCGAACAAAGGGCAGCTCTTCGGCGCTGACGAAGGGGATCTCCCCCCAGCCGGGGATACAGGGCGCCGAAGCGCGCAGGCCCTGGGCGAAAACGAGCAGATCCGGATCGCCTTTTTTCAGCAGATCGGGATTCGCCGTCGTCGCGGGGCGGACGCGGATCGAAGGATCGCCGGCGACAAGCGCACGAAGGCGCGCAAGCCGGTTTTCGCTTTCATAAGCCGCGCGGGAAACGCCGAATCGGGCGCGTCCGCCGAGCGCGGCGTCCGCCTCGAAAAGCTCGACCTGCCGTCCGTCCGCGGCCGCCTTCAGCGCAAACTGCATCCCGCTGCAGCCGCCGCCGGTGACGGCGATTTTTTCGCGGCCCGACCGGATCGTAAACGAAGCGAGCGGCTGAGGATCGATCTCGGCGCAGCGGCCTTCGCGCGCCTTGCGGCACCAGTTGGGATCGCTCAGCCCCGCGCCGTCGAGCGAGATCAGTTCGCAGCTTTGACTGCGCACGAGAAGCTCGTCCACGTCCGGATACCCGAGCCGCCCGGACGCTGCGACGGCGGCTGGAAGCCCCTTCGAGCGGAAATAGTCGTGCACGGCCCGCGCCGCTTCGCCGAAGCAGGCGGCCGGGAGATAGACGGAGGGCGGGCGCAGCCAGGGAGTTTCCCCGCAGCCGAGGCTGACCTCGAAGGCGTCGGCTCCGGCGCGCCAGAGCTCCGTCAGCGCCTCAAAAGAGCCCGCCAGGGAGGGAAGAGCAGGCTTTTTCGGAACCGGCAGCCCGCTTTCGGCGAGCGCAGGGGAAAGCGAAACACGCAAAAGCAGCAGCGCTTCGCTCCCGAGACGGCGGCGAAACGTCTTGACCGCTTCAACAGAAGACGAAAAGCCGCCGCGAAGCTCAAGACAGATCCCGTCGAAGCCGCCGGCGAGCGCCGCCGCGGCGCTCTCGTTCCATTTTTCGGGCTTTTCGCTGTCCGGGATGAGCTGCAGCAGCGTTTTGGCCCCGAGCGCACGGAGCCTTTTGTTCAGCGGGCTCCAGCGGATCATCCGGCCCGGGTCCGCGTCGCGTTCCACGGAGTACGGCCAGCTGCACAGCAGCCCTGCGCCGCTCTCCGCGCGGTGCAGATAAAAGTCCTTCAGCGCCTCATCGCTCTCCGAAGCAAAGGGACAGCGCCCCTCCGGCGCGATCATCAGGCGGTTTTTCAGCGTCTGCTGACCGACGCGGCAGGGGGAGAACAGCACCTCGTACGGCGCGTTTTCCGACGTGTAGCGCGCAAAGCCCAGCGGGCGGTTTTCTTCCCAGGTCTCGGAATGAAGATAGCGGTCGGTCAGATAGCGGATCAGTTCGTCCTGGCGGTTTTCAGCCATGTGCAGCACCCCGTTTCAACGATATTTTATCATCGGACGGAACGAAGTTCAAGGCTTTCTCCTTGCCTAACGGGGAAAACTATGGTAACATACAGTATCATTGTCCGAAAGGAAGAGCTCCGATGTAAGCAGACGTCTGCCGAGCAGTACGGATTCGTTCCGATCAATAGAATAATTCAAAAGAGGAAAGACTATACAATGACCGATCTAAAAACCGAAATCAGCCGACGCCGTACCTTTGCGATCATCTCGCATCCCGACGCCGGCAAGACGACGCTGACGGAGAAGCTGCTGCTCTACGGCGGCGCGATCCAGCTCGCCGGTTCCGTCAAGGGAAAGGCGACGGCACGGCACGCCGTGTCCGACTGGATGGAGCTGGAAAAGCAGCGCGGCATCTCCATCACCTCGTCCGTGATGCAGTTTGAGTACGAGGGCTACTGCATCAATATTCTGGACACGCCCGGCCACCAGGATTTCTCGGAGGATACCTACCGCACCCTGATGGCGGCCGACAGCGCCGTTATGGTGATCGACGCGGCGAAGGGCATCGAGCCGCAGACGAGAAAGCTGTTCAAAATCTGCGCGATGCGCCATATCCCGATCTTCACGTTTATCAACAAGCTCGACCGCGAAGCCCGCAGCCCTTACGAGCTGATGGAGGAGCTGGAGCACGAGTTCGGCATCGGCACCTATCCGATGAACTGGCCCATCGGCTGCGGACAGGATTTCAAAGGCGTGTACGACCGCGAAAAGCACGCGATCCTCGCCTTCAGCGAGTTTCATCGCGGGCAGAGCAGGATCCGTCCGATCGAGTGCTCGCTGGACGATACCGAGCGGCTGGACGAGCTGATCGGCGAGCGCCTGCGCAGGCCGCTGACGGACGATATCGAGCTGCTCGACGGCGCGGGCTTCGACTTTGACGAGGAGGCTGTCCGGGGCGGCAGGCTCAGCCCGGTGTTTTTCGGCTCCGCGCTCAACAATTTCGGCGTCGAGCCCTTCCTCGAGAGCTTCCTGCGTCTGACGATGCCGCCGCTTCCGCGCGTGTCCGAGGACGACGTTATCGACCCCTTTGACGAGCGTTTCTCCGCCTTCGTGTTCAAGATCCAAGCGAACATGAACAAGGCCCACCGCGACCGCATCGCCTTTATGCGCATCTGCTCCGGCCGTTTCGAACGCGAACGCGAATACCTGCACGTGCAGGGCGGCAAGACGCTGCGCCTCGCGCAGCCGCAGCAGCTTATGGCGCAGGACCGGGCGATCATCGACGAGGCCTATGCCGGCGATATCATCGGCGTTTTCGATCCGGGCATTTTCTCGATCGGCGACACGATCTGCGAGAAGGGGATGAACGTGCGCTACGAGGGCATCCCGACCTTCGCGCCGGAGCATTTCGCCGCCGTTGAGCGCGTCGACACGATGAAGCGCAAGCAGTTTGAAAAGGGCGTGATGCAGATCGCCCAGGAGGGCGCGATCCAGATCTTTCACGAGCCGAACACCGGCGTGGAGGAGGTCATCGTCGGCGTCGTCGGCGTGCTGCAGTTCGAGGTGCTGGAATACCGGCTAAAGACGGAATACGGCGTGGATATCCGCCGCCGGAGCATGCCCTACGAGCTGATCCGCTGGGTGGACAACGAGGATCTGGATATCCGATCGCTGAATCTGACGAGCGACACCAAGTGGGTACAGGATTTCAAGGGCAACAATCTCCTGCTGTTCACCTCCGGCTGGTGCGTGAACTGGGCGCTGCAGAAAAACGAGGGCCTCCGGCTCAGAGAATTCAACCGCGACTGATCGGAAAGGAGCGCTGGACCGTGGAAGAGAAAAAAGAGAAATTCAAGATCGAAATCTATCGGAAAAAGGACCCGGACGAGCTGACGGGCATCCTGGCCGAGACGGACGGCCGTCTGGAGGTCGGCAGCGCCGCGGCGCTCACCGGCGCGGAGGCCTGCGCCTTCGCACTCAAGGCCGCCAGACAGGCGCGCGACGCCGGAATGAGCGGCGAGCGGATCGAGTTCATGCTGCGCAATTTTGAAAAGCAGCGCGAATATCTGGTTTACCTGATCGACGAGGACGTGAAAGCCGGAAAAATCATGAAGCGCGCTGTCAAAGAGGGCGAGGCGCAGAAAATCGAAGCCGCCCGCGGCCCGGCCTGCGCGATCAGCGACGAGGTCATCAACCAGATGACGCATATTCTCGAGCTGCTCGAGGAGCTGGGCGGGACGGCTCCGGCCGCCTGCGCCGTGTCTCTCGGCTGCGCGGCCGAGCTGTGTCTGGCCGCGATCCGCTGCGCGAGGCTGTTCGTGGTCGGCGTATCGCGCGAGAGCAGCGACGATACCTATCGCTTCATCGTCCGGCGCGAAAACGAGATCCGGATGCAGGAGCTTCTGCCGAAAGCGGAAGCGCTTTTGTCCCGCGTGGAGCAAAACCTTCTCTGATTTACGAGAAAACAAAGAAATCTTAAGTGATCCCGTGCGGGCCGCTTCTTGTCAAGCGGCCCGTTTCGGTGTATAATCAAAAATAGAAAAATATTGGAACGGAGGCGCGCTCATGGATCAGGACATTGCCAGACTGAAACAGTGGATCGAAGAAAGCGACAACATCGTCTTCTTCGGCGGGGCCGGCGTCAGCACGGAAAGCGGTATCCCGGATTTCCGCAGCGTGGACGGACTGTACAACCAAAAGTGGAAATACCCGCCGGAGACGATCCTGAGCGCCAGCTTTTTCGAGCGCCGGCCCGAGGAGTATTACCGTTTTCACCGGGAAAAGCTGGTGATCGAGGGCGTCAAGCCGAACCGGGCGCATCTGCGTCTGGCCGAGCTCGAACGCGAGGGCAAGCTGAAGGCCGTCGTCACGCAGAATATCGACGGGCTGCATCAGGCTGCAGGCAGCCGGAACGTACTGGAGCTGCACGGCAGCATCCTGCGCGCGTATTGCAGCCGCTGCCGGAAGCCCTATCCGGCCGATCTGATCAATCACGGGGAAGGCGTGCCCCGCTGCGGCTGCGGCGGCGTGATCCGCCCGGATATCGTTCTGTACGAGGAGCCCCTGGACGAGGACGTGATGATCAAGGCGATCCAGGCGATCCGTCAGGCCGACGTGCTGATCGTCGGCGGAACCTCGCTGAACGTCTACCCGGCGGCCGGACTCATCCGCTACTATCGCGGCCATAAGCTCGCGCTCGTCAATCTGGGCGACACGCCCTACGATTCCTATGCCGATCTGGTGATCCACAAAAAGATCGGCGAGGTTTTCTCGCAGATATGAGCAGGCTTTCCGTACTGGGCCTGTCCTATGACAATCTCAGCCGGAGCGAAGCCGTCGAGATCGCGCTCGGCTTGATCGAGGAGCGCCGCAGCGCGATCACGGTCACGCCCAATTCCGAGATCCTGCTGCTCAGCCGAAAGAATCCCGCTCTCAGGGAGGCGATCGGCCGCGCGGACCTCACGCTGGCGGACGGCGTCGGCGTGCTGATGGCCTCAAAGATCCTCGGACGGCCGCTGCGCGAGCGCGTGGCGGGGATCGACTTCGCCACCGGGCTGATGGCGCGGCTTGCCGAAAGCGGCGGGAGCGTGTTCCTCTTTGGCGCAAAGCCCGGCGTCGCAGAGAGAGCGGCCGGGGAGCTCGGCGAGCGATATCCGGGCCTGCGCGTCGTCGGCTGCCGGAACGGGTATTTTACCCCGGATGAGAACGAAGCGATCGTCCGGGAAATCAATGATGCCGGCCCGGATCTGCTGCTGGTCTGCCTCGGCTCGCCAAAGCAGGAGCTGTGGATGGCGGAGAACGCCGAAGCGCTGCGCACAGGCCTCATGGCAGGACTCGGCGGCGCGCTGGACGTTTTCGCCGGGCTCGTCCCGCGGGCGCCGGAGCGCTGGCAGCGCCTCGGTCTGGAATGGCTGTACCGGCTCGTGCGCGAGCCGAAGAGATTTACGCGCGTACTGCGCCTGCCGGGTGTTTTGTTCGCGGCAATTTGGGAAAGAATCAGAGGGTCCGACCATGAGCAAGGGTAAACTGATCGTTCTGGAGGGAATCGACGGCAGCGGGAAATCTGCGCAGTACCGCCGTCTCTGCGCCAGGCTGGAAAAAGACGGGATCGACTATCACCATATCGTCTTTCCGCGCTACGACAAGGACAGCAGCTCGCTGATCCGCCTGTACCTCGGCGGCGCCTTCGGCACCAGACCGGGCGACGTGAACGCCTATGCCGCGTCCACCTTCTTCGCCGTGGACCGCTTCGCCTCCTACCGCGAGGACTGGGGCGAGCTCTACCGGAACGGCGGGCTGATTCTGTCCGACCGCTATACGACCTCCAACGCCGTCCATCAGGGCGCAAAGCTGCCCGAGGAGGAACAGCCGGCGTTTTTCGCCTGGCTCTATGATCTGGAGTACAACAAGATGGGCCTGCCGAAGCCCGATCTCGTCGTGTATCTGGACGTGGATATCCAGACTTCGCTGGCGCGCATGAAGCGCCGCCAGGAAAAGACGAACACGCACGCGGATATCCACGAGCAGGACGTGCGCTACCTTGAACGCTGCCTGGAGACCGCCCGGCGTGCCGCGGACTACTACGGCTGGCTGCGCATCCCGTACCTGACGGACGGGGCGGAACGCGACGTGGACGAAAAGAACGCGGACATTTACCGCCTGCTGCAGCCATATCTGAAATAAAAAAACGGGCTTCCGAAGAAGCCCTTGAAGACTGCGCTTCAGTTGCAGCCGCAGCCGCAGCCGCAGTTGTTGTTGCTCTCGCAGCCGCAGCCGCAGCCGCAGCCGAATCCGCCCCAGCCGAACAGGATGATGATCAGGATGATCAGCCAGACGCTGCTGTTGTTGTTGCAGGAATTGCAGAACATAAGGAGTCCTTTCTCCGCGCGCAAAGCATTTTGACGCGCCGCCGTTCAGCGCGGTTGAGCCGGCGCGCGCCGCAGGAGCGGGGGAAAAATTCCCCCGGCTCAGCCCATCCTATGCGCGCCCCGGCGCTTCGGTTCGCCGGAGGGAAAGATACGAACGTGAGGAATCTGCCATGACGGAAGAATTGAATCAACTGAACCCGGAAACGGTCCCGCCGGAGACTGAGCTGCCTGAGAAGGAGCCGGCGGAGGACACCGAACTGACGGCGCCGGAGCTTCCGGCCGAAGCCGAAAACCCGGCGCAGCCAGCCGATAACGCAGAGGACGAGCTCGGCGATCCGCCGCTGCTCGTGCTGCCCGCTGAAAAACCGCAGCCGCCGCAGCCGGCTCCGGCCGCTCCCGCAGAGCCGCTGCAGCCGGCTCCGGCCGTTCCGTTTGAGCCGGCGACGCCCGCGCCGCAGCCTCCCGTGCGGCAGACGTCTCCGAAGCCGGGCGCGGTCAAGCAGAAGAACGTCGGCGCGCTGGACAAGCTGTTTCTGGACGAGACGGGCGACGAGGGACACAACTACACGGGCGACGAGATGAGCGAGCGGGATTACCGTCCCGTGCGGCAGAGCCGGGAATACCGCTCCGGCTGCCTGGGCGGGCTTATGTATTTCGTCTTTATCATCTGCGTCAGCGTGATTCTGGCCTGTTTTGCCTGGATGGCCGTCAGCGACGCGCTGGCGCTGAACAAGGATACGTTTACCGTGGTCGTGAACCTTCCGTCCTCCGCCTTTGAGACGAAAACGGTGGAAGAGCTTGATGAAAACGGGAACGTCATCGGCATGAAGAACGTCCGCAGCGCCGATATCCGCTACGTGTCGACCGAGCTGAAGGAAGCGGGACTGATCCAGTACAAGTGGCTGTTCGAGTTTTTCTGCAAGCTGTCGCACGCAGACACCAAGATGACGCCGGGCACCTACGAGCTGAAATCCAGCTTCGACTATCGCGCGCTGGTACAGAATATGCGGGCCGGCTCCGGCGCGACCGTGACGATCGACGTCACGTTCCCGGAGGGCTTTACGATGCGGCAGATCTTCCTCCGTCTGGAAGAAAATGAGGTCTGCAGCTACGAGGATCTGATGGAGGCCGCCGCCAATTACAAGTACAACTACTCCTTCCTTGAAGGAATGGAGCCCGGAGACGCCGCGCGGCTGGAGGGCTTCCTCTTCCCGGATACCTATCAGTTCTACGTCGGGATGCAGGCCTCGAGCGCGATCAACAAGTTCCTGGAGCGCTTCTACTATCTGCAGACGGCCGATATGCTCAAGCAGGCGGCCGACCGCGGTCTGGACATGAGGCAGGTCGTTACGATCGCCTCGCTGATCGAGAAGGAGGCTGCGGTCGACCTTGAAAAGGGCGTCGACGAGCGCCGCATGGTCGCCTCCGTCATCTACAACCGTCTGGAAGCCGGCATGCCGCTCGGCATCGACGCGTCGATCCTCTATCTCTATCCGGATCACAGCGGCGCGCCGACGGGGGAGATGCTGGCTGTCGAATCGCCGTACAACACGCGCCTTTCCGTCGGCCTTCCGCCCACGCCGATCTGCAGCCCGAGCCTTGCTTCGATCAAGGCCGCGCTCAATCCTGAGAGCAGCAACTATTACTACTACGCGCTGAATACCGAGACCGGACGGCACGAATTCTTCACACGCGTCGAGGACTTCAACGCCTTCGTAGCCACGCAGAATTATGAAGACCAATAAGATCGAGCTGCTGTCTCCGGCCGGAGACCGGGAGCGCCTGGATATGGCGCTCCTGTACGGAGCCGACGCCGTTTATCTGGCCGGCAGAGCCTACGGCATGCGCGCCTCGTCCGCGAATTTCCCGGACGAGGCGCTCGCCTCGGCGGTCGAGGCCGTCCACGCGGCGGGCAGGAAGCTCTACGTCACCTGCAATACGCTCCCGCGGGAAGACGAAATGGAGAAACTTCCGGCCTATCTCGGCTTTTTGCAGGAGCTCGGCGTCGACGCGCTGATCATCGCCGATCTCGGCGTGCTGCAGGCGGCGAAGAAATACGCGCCCCGCACGGCGAGGCACGTCAGCACGCAGTTCGGCGTGGTCAACAGCGAATCTGCCCGCGCGCTGTACGAGCTCGGGGCGGACACGGTCGTCCTGGCGCGCGAGCTCTCGCTGGAGGAGATCCGCGTGATCCGCCGTCATACGCCGCCGGAGCTGCGGCTGGAGGCTTTCGTCCACGGAGCGATGTGCGTATCCTTCTCCGGACGCTGCCTGCTGTCCAATTACCTCACCGGGAGAGACGCCAACCGCGGCGAATGCGCGCAGCCATGCCGCTGGCGCTATCACCTGGTGGAGGAAAAGCGGCCCGGGCAGTATTTTGAGATCAGCGAGGACGGCGGGACCTTTATCCTGAACTCCCGCGATATGCGGATGATCGAGCATCTTCCCGAGCTGATCGAGGCCGGCGTATCAAGCCTCAAAATCGAAGGACGCATGAAATCCGCCTATTATACGGCAGTCGTGACCAACGCCTACCGTCACGCGCTCGACGACGCGCTGGAGGGGCGCCCGCTCGATCCGATCTGGCTGGCTGAGACGGAAAAGCTCAGCCACCGGCCCTACAGCACCGGCTTCTTTTTCGGACAGCCCGGGCAGCATGACGGCGAGGCCTCGTATTCGGCAACTGCCGACGTTGTCGCCGTTGTGGAAGGCTGCGACGCGGAGGGAAACGCAAGCCTCACGCAGCGCAACAAGTTTTCCGAAGGCGACGCGCTCGAGCTGCTGCTGCCGGAGGGCGCGCCGCTGCCGTTTACGGCGGAAGGGCTGCGCGACGCGGAGGGGAACGCGATCGAGGATACGCGCCGCGCGATGATGCCGTTTTTGATGCGTCTGCCTGCGCGGGCGCCGAAAGGCGCGATCGTGCGGAAAAACCGGACGGACGCGGCGGCGGGGCGCTGAAAAGCCCTTGACAAATCGCTGAAAAATCAGTATAGTAACGATCGGCGTTGACGAAACGAGACGGAACGCCGGGCATCCCAGAGAGAGGCCGTTTGCTGCGAGGCCTTATGCCCGAAACCCGTCGGCCACTTCCGAGCCACTCCGCGAAGAGCGGGGCGCAGGCCTGCGTTACGGGCTTCAGAGATGTCGCGCAAGCGATAATCAGGGTGGTACCGCGAACACAAATTCGCCCCTGTTCCGTTGGGACAGGGGTCTATCTTATTTTAAGAGGGGAAAGAACATGGAAAAATACGGCTTGAATCAACTGCGCGAGATGTTTCTCCGCTTCTTCGAGAGCAAGGGACATCTCCGGCTGCCCAGCTTCTCGCTGATCCCGCAGAACGACGCCAGCCTTCTGCTCATCAACTCCGGCATGGCGCCGATGAAGCCCTACTTCAAGGGCGAGCAGGAGCCGCCGCGGCGCCGCGTCTGCACCTGCCAGAAATGCATCCGCACCGGCGATATCGAGAATATCGGCAAAACGTCCCGTCACGGGACCTATTTCGAGATGCTCGGCAACTTCTCCTTCGGCGATTACTTCAAGCACGAGGCGATCGCGTGGAGCTGGGAATTCCTGACGAGCCCCGAATGGGTCGGCCTCGATCCGCAGCGCCTGTATCCTTCGATCTATGAAAACGACGAAGAGGCCTTCGAGATCTGGAACAAGGAGATCGGCATCCCTGCCGGGCGTATCTTCCGCTTCGGCAAGGAGGACAACTTCTGGGAGCACGGCGCCGGCCCCTGCGGCCCCTGCTCGGAGATCTACTACGACCGCGGCGAAAAATACGGCTGCGGCAAGCCCGGGTGCACGGTCGGCTGCGACTGCGACCGTTATATCGAGGTCTGGAACAATGTCTTCTCCCAGTTTGACAACGACGGGGAAGGCCATTATACCGAGCTCAAGCAGAAGAACATCGACACCGGCATGGGCCTCGAGCGCCTGGCCGTCGTCTGCCAGGACGTCGACTCGCTCTTCGATGTCGACACCGTTATGAACATCACGCACAAGGTCAGCGAGATCACCGGCGCCTTCTACGGGAAAAGCCATAAGATGGACGTCTCGCTGCGCGTGATCACCGACCATATCCGCAGCGGCGTGTTCATGATCTGCGACGGTGTGCTGCCCTCCAACGAGGGACGCGGCTACGTGCTGCGCAGACTGCTTCGCCGCGCTGCGCGCCACGGAAAGCTCCTCGGCGTCAGCGAGCCCTTCCTGTACCGGGTCATCGACACGGTCGTTCACGAAAACGAATGCCAGTATCCCGAGCTGCGCGAGAAGCAGGCGTATATCACCCGCGTCGTCAAGACGGAAGAGGAAAATTTTGCCCGCACGATCGACGCCGGCATGAAGATCTTTACCGAGCTGCTGGCCGATCACAAGGCGAAGGGGGAGAGCACCTTCTCCGGCGCCGACGCCTTCAAGCTCTACGACACCTACGGCTTTCCGATCGACCTGACGATCGAGATGTGCGCCGACGAGGGCATGGAGGTCGATCAGGAGGGCTTCCGGAGCCTGATGAACGAACAGCGCGTCCGCGCCCGCAAGGCCCGCGAAGCGCTGGGCGATCTCGGCTGGGCGGGCGTGAACTTCGGCAAGGAGATCCCGGAGACCGAGTTTGTCGGCTACGGGCAGGACAGCGCCGAGGCAAAGGTGCTCGCCATCGTCGCCGAGGACGAGAGCCGCGACACGATCACAGCCGGAACGGAAGCGATCGTTGTGCTTGACCGGACGCCCTTCTACGCCGAGATGGGCGGCCAGACTGCCGACCGCGGACGGATCGGCGCCTTTACGGTGACCGACGTTCAGAAGAACAAGGGCAACAAGGTCATGCACTACGGGAAGCTCGAGGACGGAACGCTCTCCGTGGGCGACACGGTGACGGCCGCGATCGACACGACGCGCCGCGCCGCCATTCGCCGTGCGCACAGCGCCACGCATCTGCTGCAGCGCGCACTGCGCGACGAGCTGGGCGACCACGTCCATCAGGCGGGCTCTCTGGTCGAGCCCGACAGGCTTCGCTTTGACTTCACGCATTTCTCCGCCGTCAGCGCGGAACAGCTCCGGGCGATCGAGGACGCCGTCAACGAGGCCGTTCTGGCCGCCTATCCGGTAGAGACGAAGGTCCTGTCGATCGACGAAGCCCGCAAGACCGGCGCGACGGCGCTCTTCGGAGAGAAGTACGGAGATTTCGTCCGCGTCGTCTCGATGGGCGACTACAGTCTGGAGCTATGCGGCGGCACGCACGCGGCCAACACCGCGATGATCGGCTCCTTCCACCTCGTATCCGAGGCTTCCGTCGCCTCGGGCGTGCGCCGCATCGAAGCGGTCACCGGCCCGGAGACGCTCAAGGCGCTCCGTCGCAGCGAAGAGCTTCTCAACAGCCTCGGGGCGATGCTCAAGGCGTCTCCCGCCGATCTCCCGGCCCGCCTCGAGCAGCAGACGGCCGAGCTGAAGGAAGCCCGCCGTCAGATCGCTCAGTATAAGGACAGAGAGTCCGCCGGCAGCGCTGCCGATCTGCTCTCTCGCGCGAAAAACGTCAACGGCCTGCACGTGATCGCCGAACGCGTCGAAGGCGACGCCAACGCCCTTCGGAAATTCGGCGACGCGCTGCGCGACAGGGACGCCGCGGTCGTCGCGCTGCTCGCCTCCGAGCTTGACGGCAAGGTCACCTTCCAGTGCATCTGCGGCAGGGAAGCGGTCTCTGCGGGCGTACGCGCCGGCGATATCATCAAAAACGTGATGGCGCTCGTCGGCGGTCGCGGCGGCGGCAAGCCGGATTCCGCGATGGGCGGCTGCCCCGACGGATCCCGTGTACAGGAAGCGCTGGACGCGCTGGAACACTGCATCTGCAGCAAAAAGTAAGGAGGAGCTTTACTATGTCCGAAAACTGCCTGTTCTGCCGCATCATCCGCGGCGAGATCCCGAGCGCCAGGGTCTACGAGGACGAGTCTGTCCTTGCCTTTCGCGATATCAATCCGCAGGCGCCCGTACACGTTCTGGTCGTTCCGAAGACCCATATCGCCGGCGCCGACGAGCTGAACGCCGACAATTCCGCCTGCGTCGCCAAATGCTTTGAGGCGATCGCGAAGATCGCAAAGGCCGAGGGCCTTGACAAAGGCTTCCGCGTGATCAACAACTGCGGAGAGGACGGCGGCCAGTCGGTCAGACATCTGCATTTTCATCTGATCGGCGGCAGGAGCCTCGGCGAAAAAATCATCTGAAAGAACGGAAAAGCCGCATGAACGACCTGTCATGCGGCTTTTCGTACAGAGAGAATGAGAAAGCTTGCTGTTGCGTCCGGCGCGTTCGTCTGCGCCGTCTTTCTGGCGCATTATGTGCTGCCGTCCTCCTGGCTGCTTCCGCTGGCGGCCGGGCTGGCTCTCGTCGGGATTCTTCTCGTCCTGCTGGAGCGGAAATGGCTGCTCGGCCCGATCCTCGTGCTGCTCGCGGCCGCCTTCGGCTTCTATGTTTTCCGCATGAACGAGATGCTCACGGTCGAGCGGGCGGCGGTTTACGACGGGCAGACGCTCAGCGGCAGCGCGGAAGTACTGAGCTGGCCGGAAGATACCTCCGGCGGCGTAAGAGCGGAGGTGCGGCTGCGTCTGGACGGAGAAAAGCCGATCCGCACGATGCTGTACGACCGCAGCGGCACGCTCGCGGAAGCGGCGCCCGACGATACGCTGCGCGGCGAGTTTCGTCTGCGGCGCGCCGATACACGCTACGGAGAGGCCTACGATACCGACCTTGCGAAGGGTGTTTTTCTGCGGGCGAACGTCATCGGCGAGCCGGAACGGATCGCGGCGGCCCGCCATTCGGCGAGGGGCCTTTTCGTCCGGCTGAATCACGCGGTGACCGAACGGATCAAGGCGTATTTTCCGGCCGATACCGAGGCCTTTTTCAGCTCGCTGATGCTCGGAGAGAAAACCGAGCTTTACCGGGACGACGCGCTGTATCTGGCGATGAAGCGCTCCGGCTTCATGCACCTTGCGGCGGTGTCCGGTATGCATATCTCAATGCTGGTGGCGGTGCTGCTGACGCTGTTCGGGAACCGGAAGCCGGTCGTGCTCTTTTCGATCGTGCTGATCTGGGCCTTTGCGCTGACGGCGGGCTCCACGCCCTCGGCGGTACGCGCGGCCTTTATGCTGACGACGATGCTGCTCGCTCCGCTTCTCGGCCGCGAAAATGACCCGCCGACCTCGCTGCTTTTCTCGCTGGCGCTGATCCTGCTCGTCAATCCATACGCCGCGGCGAGCGTGAGCCTGCAGCTCTCTTTCGCGTCGATGGCGGGGCTGCTGCTGTTTTATCAGAAGCTCTATCCGCGGCTGAAGAAGCTCGTCCCGGCTTTTCTGCCGCGCTTTGTGCGCCGTTATCTCTGCGCTTCGGCCTCGAGCTCGCTGAGCGTTCTGGTTTTTTCGATCCCGATCACGGCGCTTCGCTTCGGCACGGTCGCGCTGCTCTCGCCTCTGGGCAATCTGCTGGTGATGTGGCTGATTCCGCTTTGCTTTGCGGGCGGCTACGCCGCTGTGCTGCTCTCGTGCTTCTGGTCGGGCGGAGCGGCGTTTCTGGCGGCCGTTGTCTCCTGGCCGGCGCGGCTCGTCTTTCTGATCGCGCGTTTCATTTCTTCGCTGCCGATCTCAACGCTCTATCTCAGCACCGGACTGTCGCGCGCCTGGCTCGTCTTCGTCTATCTGCTGCTGGCCGCCGCGCTGCTGATCCGCGCCGCCGAGTGGAAGCGCTGGGTCTATCCGTCCTGCCTGGCCGTACTGAGCCTGTTCGTGATGCTCGCCGCCGTGAGACACGCTTACAGCGCCGGGTCCGCCCGTTTCGCTGCGATCGACGTCGGGCAGGGGCAGAGTCTTGCGGTCATTGACGGAGATACTACGCTGCTCGTCGACTGCGGCAGCAGCTTTTCGCTGGATAATGCGGGAGACCTCGCCTCCGCTTATCTGCTCGGACGAGGCCGTGAGCGGATTGATCTCCTGCTGCTGACGCATCTGCACGCCGATCACGCCAACGGCGTACTGCGTCTGATGGAGGCGATGCCTGTCGGCGCGATCGTGATCGGCGACGAGCTGGACGACCCGAACGGGCTGCTCGACGGGATCAGAGAGTCCGCCCGCAGACACGGGACCGAGCTGCTGACCGTATCGAGCGACAGAGACTACGCGCTGTCGGACTGCCGGATCCGGGTTTTCGCCCCGGGCGAGAGAGGAGACGCCAACGAGCGCTGTCTGCAATATCTGCTGACTGTCCGGGGGATCGGGATCCTGATTACCGGCGATGCGAACCGTCAGGCGGAGCTTGAGCTGCTGGAGCACGCCGATCTGCGTGACGTGGAGATCCTGGTCGTCGGGCATCACGGCTCGAAAACTTCCTGCAGCGAGGAGCTGCTCTCCGCGATCTGCGCCGACCGGGCGGTGATCAGCGTCGGCTACAACACCTACGGACACCCGAGCGAGGAAGTGCTTGAACGTCTGCGCGAAAACGGGTATACTGTGTACAGAACGGATGAGGACGGCACGGTGGAGCTGCTGATCGGCTGAGGTGAGACGATGGCGAAGAAAACGAAAAACGAGAGGCCTTTTGTGTACAAAGCGGTCGTGAACGAGCTCTATGAAGCCGGTCCGAAGGCGCTGTATCTCCTCTACGGGCCGGAGGATTATCTGCGCGAGGATTACCTCGGCAAGCTGAAGGCTCTGTGCATCCCGGAGGGGGAGGACAGCTTCAGCTACAAGCGCTTCAACGGCCCCGGGGTCGATCTGCGCGAGCTGGCCGAGGCGATGGATACGCCGCCCTTTCTGACAGAGCGCAGCTTTATCGAGATCCGCGACGAGGATCTCAACCAGCTGTCTGACGCAAAGAGCTTTTTGTCTCTGCTGGAGACGATCCCGGACTACTGCACGGTCGCGCTGGTACAGGGAACGCAGTTTACTCCGGACGGACGGCTGAAGACCGTCGGCGCGATCCGCAGGCTGGCCGTCGAAATCAAGTTCACCCAGAGCCCGGAGGACGTGCTGATCAAATGGATCGCCCGCCGCTTTGCCGCTTTCGGAAAGCGGATCGAGATGGAGGCCGCGCAGCATCTGATCTTTGTCAGCGGCAATCTGATGAACCGGCTGATCCCCGAGATCGACAAGATCGCCGCCTACGCGAAGGGCGAGGCCGTCACCGTCGCCGACGTGGACGCGGTCGCGCACCATCTGCCGGAGGCGCAGGTCTACGAGATGGCCGACCATCTGTCCAGACACGAATACAACGTCGCCATGCAGGTGCTCTATGAGCTGCTGTCTGACAAGAACAACAAGCCCGTGGCGATCCTTGCGATGCTCGGCTCTCAGATGAGGCGGCTTTATGCCGCGAGGCTGGCGATCGATGAAGGTCTCGGCGCGGACTACCTGTCGGAGCTGTACGGCAATACGGGTTCTTTTGCGTTTCGGCAGCTGAACAGCGCCCGGGGCTTTTCGCTTGAGCAGCTCAAGCGGGCGGTCGAGATCTGCGCGGAGACGGATCTGCAGCTGAAGAGCAGCTCGGCCGACGACGCCGCACTGCTGGAGGAGGCCGTTCTGCGAATCGCGGCGGGGGAGACCGATGCGGAAAATTAAAGAAGTGATCGTCGTCGAGGGACGATACGACAAAAACACGCTGTCACAGACCGTCGAGGCGACGATCCTGCAGACGGACGGCTTCGGCGTCTTCAACGACCGGCAAAAGCAGAAGCTCCTGCGTACGCTGGCGGCGTCGCGGGGGCTGATCGTCCTGACGGATTCGGACGGAGCCGGTTTTCTGATCCGGAATTTTATCAAGGGCTGCGTACCGCCGGAGCAGCTCAAGCACGCCTACATCCCGGACCGGACCGGAAAAGAGCGCCGAAAGGCCAAAAGCTCGAAGGAGGGCAAGCTCGGCGTGGAGGGCATGCCGCCGGAAATCCTGCTCGAGGCGCTGCTGCGCGCGGGCGCGACCTGGGACGACGGCGCGGAAAAAACCGAGCCGCCGATCACGAAGGCCGACCTATACGCCAAAGGTCTGAGCGGGGGAGAGGGCAGCGCGCAGAAGAGACGCACGCTGCTGGCAAGGCTGGACCTCCCGGAGCGCCTCACGGCCGACGGACTGCTGGACGTGCTCAATGCTCTGATGACCCGCCGAGACTTCTATGATCTCGACTGCTGATCCTCAGCGACAACGGACAGCAGCAGCCCGATCAGCAGGAGGCTCTGCGGCGTTTCATAGCAGGCCATGGCTGTACGGGCCAGGGTATGTCCGGCAAGACTGCCGTCGTCGCCGACGGTGAGCAGAAGCCCGCTGAAAAGCAGCGCAACGCTCAGCTGCAGGCTGCTCTTGAACAGCGTCCACGCGGTCTCGTTCATGCGGCACATTCTGTCGATGATTGCTTTCAGCTTCATGGTTTTCACCCGGGAAGATTGTACTTCCCGGGCGCGTCGCTTTCAAGCTGTACATTTTACCATAAAAATCGGGAAAAAACCTTGTTCAGATTCATGATTCGACAATTCAAGATTGCCCTGCGGTCACGTTTATGTTATACTTCAAATGTCAGTTCAGAATTTCGAGTTCTTTACGGACTCGGAAAATCAGATGAACGAAAAGGAGAAGAAGAATGAAAAAGAGAGTCTTAGCGCTGCTTCTGGTCCTCGTCATGGTTCTGCTTGCGGCCTGCAGTTCCGCGCCGGCCCAGCAGCCCCAGCAGGAGCAGCAGGAGCAGCAGGAACAGACCCAGGAGCCGGCCAACGAGGTCAAGGATCCCGAGCCCGCTCCGGAAGCCAAGAACGACGAACCCACGAGAAACGACGTCGTGATCCTCTTCACCAGCGACGTGCACTGCGGCATCGACCAGGGCTTCGGTTACAACGGCCTCCAGATCGTTCGTGACACCATCGCGGCCGAAGGCGCCGATGTTCTGCTCGTTGACGACGGCGACTCCATCCAGGGCGAGCCGATCGGCACTCTGAGCAAGGGCGAGGCGATCATCAACCTGATGAATACGATCGGCTATGACGTCGCAATTCCCGGCAACCATGAGTTCGACTACGGCATGGAGCGTTTCCTCGAGCTGACCGAGAAGGCCGAATTTCCCTATGTCAGCTGCAACTTCAACTATAAGGGCGAGCTGGTCTTCCAGCCTTACGTGATCAAGGAGGCCGCCGGGCTGAAGATCGCGTTTGTCGGTGTAACGACCCCCAAGACGATCACGTCATCCACTCCGCACTATTTCATGGATGAAAACGGCGAGTACGTCTACGGCTTCCTCCAGGATGAGACTGGCGAAGCTGTTTACAATGCCGTGCAGACTGCGGTTGACGCCGCGCGTGCAGAAGGCGCCGACTATGTCGTCGTCATGGGACACCTGGGCGACGAGGAAGAGTGCCGTCCCTGGACCTATGCCGATGTGATCGAGCATACGAACGGTATTGATTTCTTCCTTGACGGCCACAGCCATGATACCAACCAGGTTGCCATGAAGAACAAGGACGGTAAGCAGGTGCTTCGTTCCGCCTGCGGGACCAAGCTTGCCTGCATCGGCTATGCCCGTATCGCCGGCGACGGTACGCTGTCCACCGGCGTATATCCCTGGACTGATCAGGAAGCTGCCGTTACGGCCGCTGTTGATGAGTCTTCCGCCGAGCTGGACGCTCTCAAGGCGCAGATCGTTGCTACCAGCGAGGTCAATCTAACGATCAACGATCCCGAGGCCGTTGACGCAAACGGCAAGCCCATCCGCATGATCCGCCGTGCCGAGACCAACCTCGGAGACCTCTGCGCAGACGCTTACCGCATCGGCTCCGGCGCTGACATTGCGTTTGTCAACGGCGGCGGAATCCGCGTCAGCATCAACGCCGGCGACATCACTCTGAACGACATTCTGAGCGTTCATCCCTTTGGCAACGCGATGTGTGTTATCGAGGTAACCGGCCAGCAGATTCTCGACGCTCTCGAATGGGGCGCCCGCGAGGTTCCCGAACAGAACGGCGGATTCCTGCAGGTTTCCGGCCTGACGTATGAGATTCATGTTTATGTCGAGTCCGGCTGCAAGGCTGATGAAAATTCGATGTTTACGGGCATCGAGGGTGAGCGCCGTGTCAAGAACGTGCTTGTCAACGGCGAGCCGATCGATCCCGAGAAGACCTACACGCTGGCCAGCCACGACTACATGCTCCTCAACCACGGCGACGGATACACCATGTTTGACGGTGCTCCGCTGCTGCAGGATCGCGTGAAGCTGGACAACCAGGTTCTGATCGATTACATCACCGACGTGCTCGGCGGCGTGATCGGCGAGCAGTATGCCGATCCCTTCGGCGAAGGCCGCATCGTTATTTTCGAAGAGGCCCCCTGAAGCAAAATCCCAATAAGTTCAGCCCCGCGGGATTTCCCGCGGGGCTGTTTCTATCTTCTGACTGCGGCTATTCGGTTCTGAGCGCCTCCACCGGGTCCTTCTTCGCGGCGATGCCGGAGGGGATCAGACCGGCAATGAAGGTGAGAATTACGCTGATTGCCACCAGAGCGGCCCCGCCGGCGGGGGGCAGAGCGGAGTTCAGCGACTGGATCCCGGTCAGATCGTGGACGATCAGGTTGATCGGGATATTCAGCAGCATCGTCATCAGAATGCCGATCAGACCGGCGGTAAAGCCGATAATGATCGTTTCCGCGTTGAAAACGCGCGATACGTCGCGTTTGGAGGCGCCGATGGCACGGAGGATGCCGATCTCCTTCGTGCGCTCCAGAACGCTTATATAGGTGATGATGCCGATCATGATCGAGGAAACGACCAGCGAGATCGCGACGAAGGCGATCAGCACGTAGCTGATCACGTTGATGATCGTCGTGATCGAGCTCATCAGCAGCGCGACGTAATCGGTATAGCTGATCTTATCTACCTCGGACACGCTGTCATTGTAATGCCCGATCGCCGTGGAGATCGCGTCCTTGTCCTCGAAGGAGGAGGCGTAGATGCTGATGGTGCCCGGCGCCTCCAGATCGATATAGCCGAGCTTTTTCAGATTTTCTTTCAGACTGGAGGCGGAATAAACCGGCGGCATGGCGTTCTGATAGATCCACAGCAGGTCCTCGTCCTCCAGAACCAGCAGCTCAAAATCCTCGGCAAGCTCCTCGTCGCTGAGATTGGCGTACATTTCCGTCATGCTGGCCGAATACTGCGTCTTGATCTGCTGGCCCATCATCTGCCCCATATAGCTCATGAGCATATCGTCGTCCATCTGACTGATCATGCCGGCGTATTCCGGGTACATATCGAGGATCATCTGCACCAGATCGTCCCGGCTGGTGTCGCCCATCTGCTCGTCGATCAGCTCCTGCACGTATTCGTCGGACGGATTTCCCATGAATTTGACGTATAGCTCGGCCTTTTGATGGACGTCGGCTTCGGCGATGTAGTTCCGGGCCGCGTCGATCTTCCGGCTTTTTGTCAGCGCCTCGTCCTCCTTGTCCAGGAAGGGGAGCCCGCTGAATACGTCGGTCTTTTCATCTGCCAGCTGCCGGATGACAAGCTCCTTATTCTGCGCTTCGGCGATCACGTGCTCGACGAGGGCGTGGGTATAGCCGATCGCTCCGGTCAGCATGCCGGACGAAGCGTCTTCGTTCTGACGGACGATGCCGACGATTTTGACCCGGAGCCCGTTGTTGTAGAGGGTTCGCAGACCGAGGCTTTCCTGACTCATGTCGACGTATTCGCCTGTCTCCGCGTCGTACTGGTACTGATCGGCCGGATAGATATACCGGAAGGACATCTGGCAGATCTCCTCGTAAGACCAGCTTTCCGCGTGGGTTTCAAGCGTCTCCTGGGCCATCAGCTTCTGCATGTCCTCGGCGATCGAATTGTTGGATTTGAGTCCCAGCGCGTACAGCACGAGGTCGGAGATCTCGTTGTTTTTGTCGACGACGAGAACGACCTCGTCGTAGGTTTCCGGCCATTTGCCGTACAGCAGGTCGTACTGCTCCTTTACCATCGGATGGATGCTTTCGCCGTTTTCACCCGGCAGCATCTCCTGCCAAACGTCCATGCCGGAGTACATCTGCCCGTAGGTCGAAAAGAAGCTGCTGTAATCGCCGCCGTAGGTGAGGCTCATCGCCCGCGTCATGAATTCGACGACGTCGGTTTTCATGATGGTCCCGTCCACGTCCTCCGAGAAAAAGTTCATATCCATCTCATAGGAATACTGAACGGCGCTGATGTAGGGCGCGATCTCGCTGGAGGGGTCCTCCAGATAGGCCTTAAAGGGCTTGAGATTGTTCGTCTCCTTTTCGGCCGAGAGCATCGAGTTCATCATATCGTAGAGGACCGTGCTGGCGTAGACAGCGTCTTTTTCGTGGATATAACCGCTTTCCTCGGACCGTATGCCCATCAGCGAGCTCATCAGACCGCTCATATCGACCTGCTCGGCCTGGATCGTGATCGGATAGCTGGAGAGCGTATCCTTCTGCACCTTGTCAATATAGTTCTGGATCCCGTTGGAAAGCGACATGATCAGCGCGATGCCGATAATGCCGATACTGCCGGCAAAAGCGGTCAGCAGCGTGCGGGTCTTCTTCGTGAGGAGGTTATTGAGCGACAGCGAGAGCGCGGTAAAGAGACTCATGGAGGTACGCTTCTGCCGGCTCGAGGGCTCCGCCTCTTCGGCTTCGGACAGAAGGGGAGAGCTGTCGCTGACGATCAGGCCGTCCTTCAGCCGGATGATGCGTCCGGCGTAGGCGGTCGCAAGCTCGGGATTGTGCGTGACCATGATGATCAGCTTGTCTTTGGAGATCTCCTTCAGGATCTCCATGATCTGCACCGAGGTTTCCGAATCGAGAGCGCCGGTAGGCTCGTCGGCGAGGATGATATCCGGATCGTTGACCAGGGCGCGGGCAATGGCCACGCGCTGCATCTGTCCGCCGGACATCTGATTCGGCTTCTTGGAGAGCTGGTCGCCGAGGCCGACCTTTTCCAGCGCCTCGACCGCGCGGCGGCGCCGTTCGGAGGCGTGGACGCCGGAAAGGGTCAGCGCGAGCTCGACGTTGGAAAGCACGCTCTGATGCGGGATCAGATTGTAGGACTGAAAAACGAAGCCGATGGAATGGTTGCGATAGCTGTCCCAGTCGCCGTCCGTAAAGGTTTTGGTCGATTTCCCGTTGATGATCAGATCGCCGGAGCTGTAGTGATCCAGTCCGCCGATAATATTGAGCAGCGTTGTTTTGCCGCAGCCAGAATGCCCGAGGATGGCGACGAATTCGTGCTCGCGAAAAGCGAGATCGACGCCCTTCAGGGCTTGGACGGCGGAGTCCCCCGACCCATAATTCTTTTTTACGTCTTTAAGCACCAGCATAAGCAAGACCGCCGAACTTGTTTGTTGACACAAACAGGAATTTGCGATAGAATACAACAGCCGAAAACAAAACGGCTCAAAAATGCCCACGTAGCTCAGCAGGATAGAGCGGCCGCCTCCTAAGCGGCAGGCCAGAGGTTCGAATCCTCCCGTGGGTGCCAGAGATCACGCCGAAAGCCTTTGCCGACAGGGGCTTTCGGCGTTCTGCTGCCTGTATCATACAGATTTTATTTTATCAGATGTTGTACAGACTGTAAACAACGATCCGAAAAAAAGCCGGAGAGCCGGTAACGGTTGACTTGTCGGAACGGGCTGTGGTATGATGAAGCTGTCCGGGAATCGGCAAATCATACAAGGAGGAACCGTCATGAATTTCAGAAGCCTTACCGTCAAAGACTGCTTTGCCAACGAAAAATGCGTGGAGATCATCCGCCAGTATGCGCCGCAGCTCATGAAATACCCGGTCAAGCTCTTCAACAAGAAGACCTGCGGAGAGATTTTCGACCTGGTCGTCAGCAAGAAGCTTGTTCCCGAGGAAGCCGCCAAAAAGATCGAGAGCGCGATCAACGCTCTCTGAGAAGAAGCAAGACAAGACGCATGGACAGCCCCTTCTGCCTGCAGGGCAGGAGGGGCTGCTTCGTAAACACAGGGCCTTTCGGATCGCTCCGAAAGGCCCTGTGGGCTTACATGGCTTCGATTTCCTTGATGTTGTATTCGTTTCCCGTCACGAGGAAGGTGTTGCCGCTGCCGCAGTACGGGCAGATCTTTTTGTATTCGATCGTCGGGTAGGTCTTCTGGCAGTCCTGGCAATAGGTGACGGCCTTGAGCTCTTCCAGCTTCAGCTCGGTCTCCTTGAAATGCTCTGTCTTCGCGCGGGCAAATTGCCAGAAATCGTTCAGATAATCCGGAACGATCCCGCTGAGCTCTCCGACCTCGAGCGTGATGGAGGCGACCTTGGTGAGCTTGTGCTCGACCATCAGCTTTTCCACCGTGTCGATGACGTAATAGATGGTTCCCAGCTCGTGCATGCCTTATTTCTTGCGGACGATCCGCACGGCCTGCTTGGCGGCGTACTTGAGCATCGGGCCGACCTTGTCCTCGCAGCGGACCATCGTGGAGGCCTCCGGAACGTCTCTCTGCAGGTGGATCGCGTCGAACATGCATCTCGTCGTGCACAGACCGCAGCCGATGCAGCGGTTCGGGTCGACAACGCTGACGCCGCAGCCCAGGCAGCGGCTGGCTTCGGCCTTGACCTCTTCCTCGGTGAAGGTGAGACGGTCGTGCTCAAAGGACTTGAGCTTGAGCGGATCGTGCTTGATCTCCTGACGGGCGGGACGGTCGAAGGAATCGGTCCCGAGGACGATGTTCTGCTTGTCAAGCTCGCTGAACTGGCGCAGGTTGCGGCCGATCGTGAGGCTCTGGCCGTCCTGAACGAAGCGGTGCAGGGACTCAGCGCCCTCGCGGCCCGCGGCGATCGCGTCGATCGCGAACTTCGGCCCGGTGTAGACGTCGCCGCCGACGAAGATGTCGGGCTGCTCGGTCTGATAGGTGACGGGATCGGCGATCGCGTTGCCCTTCTTGCCGGTTTTGAGCGCGCCGACGTCCAGCTTGCCCCAGTCGATCGCCTGGCCGACGGCGGCGAGGACGGAATCGACCTCGATGGTCTCGAACTTGCCGGTGCCGACGGGCTTGCGGCGGCCCTTTTCATCCGGCTCGCCAAGCTCCATCAGCTCGACCTTCAGACCGGTGACTTTGCCCTCCGCGCCGACGATCTCGACGGGCGCGTTGAGGAAGCAGAACTTGACGCCTTCAGCCTTGGCTTCGGCGACTTCTTCCTTGTCGGCGGGCATCTCTTCCTCGCTGCGGCGGTAGATCACGTAGGTCTCGGCGCCGAGACGAACGGCCGTGCGGCAGACGTCCATAGCCACGTTGCCGCCGCCGATGACCGCGCACTTTTTGCCGACCGCGGGCTTCTCGCCGAGGTTGACCTCGCGCAGGAAGTCAACGCCGCCGTAAACGCCCTTGAGATCCTCGCCGGGGATGCCGAGGCGGGAGCTCTTCTGCGCGCCGATGGCGACGTAGAAGCCCTTGAAGCCCTGCTTGCGCAGCTCCTCGATCGTGACGTCTTTGCCGATCTCGGTGTTCATCTGGAAATGAACGCCCATCTTTTCAAGAATGGCGATCTCGCCCTTGAGCGCGCTGCGGTCGAGCCGGTAGCTGGGGATGCCCATGACGAGCATGCCGCCGGGTTCGCGGTTGCGGTCGAACACGGTGACGTTGACGTAGCCCATGCGCGCCAGATAGTAGGCGCAGCTCAGACCCGCGGGACCGGCGCCGATGACGGCGACCTTTTCCTCGTAGGGCTTGTCGATCGGACGGCGGTACAGCGGAGCGGGAACGTAGCGCTCTTCGCTCTTCAGATCCTGCTCGGCGATGAATTTCTTGATCTCGTCGATGGCAAGCGCCTTGTCGACGGAGCCGCGTGTGCAGGCGTCCTCGCAGCGGCGGTTGCAGACGTAGCCGCAGACGGAGGGAAAGGGGTTGTCCTGCTTGATGAGCTTCAGCGCGTCGAGATAACGGCCTTCCTTGGCGAGCTTGATGTAGCCCTGGATCGCGATATGAGCCGGGCAGGCGGATTTGCAGGGCGCGGTGCCGGTCTCGTGGCAGTTCCTGCGGTTATCCCTGACGTAGTCCGGGTTCCACTTGTCCTTGCCCCATTTGAGACCGGAGGGCAGCTCCTGGCGGGGATACTCGACCTCGCCGTTCTTCGTGCAGAGCTTCTGGCCGAGCATGACGGCGCCGGCCGGGCAGACCTCAACGCACTTGCCGCAGGCAACGCATTTCTCCTTGTCGACGTGGGCGCGGAAGGAGGAAGCGGAGAGGTTCGGCGTGTTGAAGTACTGGCTGGTGCGCAGCGCAAAGCATACGCCGATGTCGCAGTTGCACAGACCGAAAATCTTGTCTTCGCCGTCGATATTCGTCGTCTGATGGACGTAGCCGTTCTCTTCGGCGCGCTGGCAGATCGAAAGCGCCTCTTCCTTGGTGATCGGCCGGCCCTTGCCGGTCTCGATCAGGTAATCGGCAAAGTCGCCGAGGCCGATGCAGCAGTCGTCCTGGATCTCGCCGGAGCCCTGCTTGTAGAGGCGGCGGGCGTTGCGGCAGGAGCAGTAACCGACGGAGAGATGACCGTCGTACTTATCCAGCCAGTGGGAGATATGCTCGATGGAAACGGACTTGCTGCCGGAGGGGATGGCGTTCTCGACGGGGATGACGTGCATGCCGATGCCGTCGCCGCCGGGGGGAATCAGGTGGGTCTTGCCCTCGAGAGGCAGGAAGGTCATCTTGTCAAAGCTGTCGGCCAGCTCGGGATATTTCTCGACCTGCCAGAGGACCATGTTCGTCATCTCGGCAATGCCGGGAACGAAGAGCTGAACGTACCACTGCTTCTCGTGCTGAGGATTCTCCCAGTTGTACTCAACGATGCCTTTCTCGGCGGCGTCGGTGAGCAGCTCGACGATTCTCGATTCGGGCTTTCCGGTGAGCTTGGCGATTTCCGCCGTCGTCTTGGGCTTGCGCAAGCCCATCTTGAGCATCACTTCAGCGATCTCGTCGCTGGAGCATGCGCGGTCCAGAATGATGTACTCGGGATCGGTTTCGGTCAGCCTCTTGAGGCCGAGCTTGTAGGGGATGCGGTCGGTGATCATTTTGCCGAGGTCGAAAAGAATCTCTCTTGCCATACGGTATCTCCTCCAAAGTATTTGTAATGGTCCGTCAAATGCTTACAGATAATAAAATCATATCATGTTTTCAGACGGATTTCAATACTTTCTCTGTTGGTTCCGACCCGGAAAACGATGGCTGAAAGCCGGAGGCAGCCCGTTTGAAGACTGCTTCCGGCTTTGCGGTCAATCTATCGGCTGCGCTCCAGCAGACAAAGGATCTGCAGCGCGTTGGCGGCGGCGCCCTTCCGGAGCTGATCTCCGCAGCACCAGAGCGCCAGCGCGCGCGGATCGCACAGATCCCGGCGGATGCGCCCGACCCAGACGAGATCCTGATCCTCCACGTCCAGCGGCGTCGGATAGGGACGCTCGCCGTCGGAGACGCGGCAGCCCTGGAAGGCGCGGATCGCCTTTTCGGCGTCAGCGGGGGAGACCAGATCCTCGGTCCGTACCGTGACGGCGATGGAGTGGGAACGCAGAACCGGCACGCGCACGCAGGTGCAGGTGACGCACAGATCCGGCTGATGCAGGATCCTGCGGCCTTCCCACTGCATTTTCATTTCTTCCTCCGTATACCCGTTGGCTGTGATCGCCCCGATGCAGGGGATCACGTTGCCGGCGATCGGCGCCGGAAAGACCTCCGCTGTCAGCTCTTCGCCTTCGATCGTCGCGCGAAGCTGCGCTTCGAGCTCACGAAGCCCCGCGAGACCCGCGCCGGATACGGACTGATAGGTGCTCACGGTCATGCTGCGGATCGGACTGAGCAGATGGATGCCGGCGACGGCCATCAGCGTCAGGATCGTACAGCAGTTCGGATTGGCGATGATCCCTTTATGACGAAAGGCGTCGCCGCCGTTGATTTCCGGCACGATCAGCGGAACCTCCGGGTCGAGGCGAAACAGCGAGCTGTTGTCGATATAAACCGCCCCGCTGCTTCGGATCGCATCGGCGCAGCGCCGCGAAACAGCTGCGTCGGCGGCGCCGAGAACGTAGTCGAGGGCGGCAAAGCTCCCGGCCTCGGTGGGGAGCAGACGCTGCTCCTCGCCCCGGAACAGGACCCGATGGCCGACGCTGTGCGGCCCGGTCAGCAGCCGAAGCTCGCTGACCGGCAGCTTATATTCCTCGATCAGCCGCAGCATCTCGCGTCCCACGGCGCCGTTGGCGCCGAGAATACCGATTTTCAGGTTTCTCATCGTTTCCCTCCTATGCGGCGCACTGACGCCCGGTATGGTCGATGGTATAGTTCCCCTCGAGCAGAAGCTGAGAGACCGGGACCACGGTGTAGCCGTCGGCCAGCAGGGACTCGAGAATCGTCGGCAGCGCCTCCGGCGTATGCTCGGCCGCGTTGTGGAACAGGACGATGCTGCCGGGCTGAACGCGGCTCAGAACGCGCCTGCTGATCTCGTCGGCGGAAAGCCCCTTCCAGTCGAGACTGTCCACATCCCATTGGATGGCGGTCATGCCGGCGCTGTTGACCGTGCGGATCACGTGATCGTCATACTCCCCGTACGGACAGCGGAACAGGACGGGAGAGACCCCGGTCAGCGCTTCAATCCGTGCGTTACAGTCGTTCAGGTCGTTCAGGATCTCCGTCTCGCTCAGCTTGGAAAAATGCGCGTGATGCGAGGAATGGTTCATGACCTCGTTTCCGGCCTGCGCGAGAGCGCGGACGGATTCCGGATAGCGGTCTGCCCAGTCGCCGACGACGAAAAACGTCGCGTGCACCTGATAGCGGTCGAGGATATCGATCAGCGTCTGCGTATCCTCGTTTCCCCAGGCGGCGTCAAAGGACAGGGCGACGACTTTGTCATCGCGCTGAACGCTGTAGATCGGAAGCTCGCGCTGAGCGGCAGACACGCCGACGATGGCGGGGCTGTTGACGGCCCAGAAGATCGCGGCGACGGCTGCGACGAGCGCGAGCGCGGACAGGATCGGTTTCTTGTTTTTCAGATACGAGCGTATTTCAGACAAATGAATCCCTCCTCCTGCCATCAGCGTATGACGGCAGGGGAGGGCTTCATGACGAGCAGCACGGACGAAAAAGCGCCGCCCTCCTTCTCCGGGGCAGGAAAAGGAGGGCGGCTGCGGCCGGACAAGCGGCTTCCGCGGCAGCTCAGCGGCTGTGGAAAGTCTTGCCCGCTTCACTGAACGCCTGCTTGATGGCTTCTTTATCGGCGTACATCATTTCATCGGCCTTCAGAACGGTGTCATAAACGGACGAGCCTTTTTTCTTCATGGCAAAACCGAATGCGCAGGTATAGGGGGTCTCGGCCATCTTCTGCCGCATCCGGTCGATGGCGGCGGAGATTTCCGCTTCATCGGAGTTGGCGTAGAGAATAATGAATTCGTCGCCGCCGATGCGGAAAACGCTGCCGTTATTCCCGCAATGCTGCCGCATGACCTCCGCGACTGTTTTGAGCGCTTCGTCGCCGGCCTCGTGACCGAAATTGTCGTTCAGATATTTCAGCTCGTTCATGTCCACCGAGGCGACGCCGGTGATCGAGCGCGCGTTGACGTTCATCTCCTGATAATAGCTCTGGCGGTTCAACAGCTTCGTCAGCGGGTCGATCTTGGCCATGTGGATGTACAGATAAATGTAATACAGCAGGATCGCCGAAGCAAAAAGCGCGCTGTAATCATAATCGGTTTCAAAATATTTGTAATACACGACGCCGAGAACCGGACCGATGACGATAAAAAGAACGCTGACGCGGCTGATATGGTTGGAGTGTCTGAAATAGCGGATGTTATGGATCAGAAAGATCAGCGTATACAGACCGAAGATCGCGTACGGCCACAGCCGGAGCGGCCCGGGGTGATATCGGTTATCCTCCGAAAACCAACAGACCATATGTGTCAGCATAGAGGTGAAGTACAGGGGGATGCTGATGAACTCCGGGATCAACAGCAGGAAAAACGTTTTTTTCGTCATCTGCTCCGTGACCGTGATCTGCATCAAGATCAGCAGAATGATCGGATAGATCGTGTACATCGAGTAGGTAAGGAGCGGACGCGCGGGGCTGAGGGTCTCAAAGCTCTGCGTCCAGCGTTCGACCGTAAAGATCAGAGATTCGATCAACAGCAGAAAGACGACCGTGACCGTCAGCCTTTTGATCCGATCGGGAATATGAACGCTGATCTCCATGATGACGAGCACGCCGATCAGCTCGAATAGCATGACGTAATTTTCAAGAATAAAATTGGTAAAGAGCATTGAATATCACCTGCCTGGCAGCCCAAAGGCCGCTTACGTTATGTGTTTTTCTTTCCTGTGATCAGGACGGGAACGATCCGGATCATCGCGAGACCGCCCGCTCCGGGATCACAGGCGGCGAGCGCTTTTTCCCGAACCGCGGGCGCGAGGATTCCCATAAAAGAGCGCATCAGACGTCTTTTTTCGTCCGGATCGTCAAGGATTTCGGCATGACCGAAAACGATGACGCTGCGGTAATCCGTGCTCCAGCGCTCTGGGTCGAGCCGATGCTCCGGTACGACGGTAAAGCAGACCTTTCCGTTCCGGCGAAGCCCGTCCAGCTTGTTCCCGGGACAGGAGGCGCTGTGGATCAGGACGGCTCCGTCATGCCAGACGTAATTGACCGGAACGCCGTAGGGATATCCGTCGTCGCCGAACAGCGACAGGACGCCCCAGGTTTCGGATTTCAGACAGGCCTCGGCTTCCTGCGCGCTCATCGCGGCGCTTTTACGGCGCATAGACCTGATCATTCCGTCTTCTCCGCGTCCATGTCCCCCTTGACGAACGTTGCGATCTGCATATAGGCGCCGCGGATGACAGCCATGTTTCCGATCTGCGAGGGGTTCGGATTTTTCGCCATTTTGGTGATGATCTCCTGCAGCGCCAGCAGGATCTGGGCGGCGTCCTCGTGCGTCTCCGTGCCGGCGTTGTATTTTTCGTACAGCGCCTGCCAGGTCTTTTTTTCGGCTTTCTTGCCGCTGAAAAGACCGGAGCACTCTTTGATTTTCGATTTGAGCAGCGTATCGACGACGGCGTCGTATTCCCTGGCATAGCCCTGCAGAGCGTACTTCAGCTTGACGTTTTTCATGACCTTGCTCCTTCTTGTTGTTCTGTTATGTATGGAATGATAACCTACATGAAAACCTACAGCGACATAACGAAAGCGTCGATCAGACGGTTGACCGTTTCGGGCGCGTCGGTGTTGGAATTGTGCCCGGCGTTCGCTATCCATTCGATCGGGATCCCCGTATCCCTGTGCCAGGCCCTGTTGTAACGCAGACAGGAGCCGGCGCGGTCTTTCTTGCCGCAGATCAGCAGAGCGGGGCACCGGAGCTCGTAGGGAAGATCTGCCTCCATCGCCTCGGCGAGCATCCGCATGCCGTGACCGGACAGCTTCGCATAGCGCTCCTGATCGCCGTCGTAGGTCATCATGATTTCGCGCATCAGCTCTCTGCCGTAGGAGGAGACCGCCACTCCGTTCGTTCCGGTTTTCAAAAGGGACTGCCACGGATACTTCCGATAGACAGGCTCCATTCTCTTCAGCAGCCAGATCTCGGCGGCCGTGACGTACTTTCTCTGAAGCGGCGCGGAGTCGATCGAAACAAAGCCCTTGAGCTTGTCGGGGAAGAGCTGCGCGTACATCTGCCCGACGTAGCCGCCCATCGACTGCCCGACGATGACGGGCGAGAAGATCCCTTCCTGCTGGAAAATACTGTCCAGCCAGCGAGCCGTGTCTTCCAGATTGAAAGAGAAATCAAAAGGCCAGGATGCGGCGTGAGCGGGGGGATCCCAAACGAGCACGGAGAGTTTGTCCTCAAAGCACGCGATCTGCTTGTCAAAAAGTCTGTGATCGGCGGTCAGCCCCGGAAGAAACGCCAGCGTAAACGGCAGCCCCTTCTTGCCGTTTACCCAGTAATGAACAGCGCCGCAGCGTGTGTAATACGTCTTTTCAACCATATTGCGCTTATCTCCTCCGGCTTCTTCTGTCGGCTCCCGAGTTCTGAATCTTTGCCAAAGAGGCTGTCCAGGTGGATGCGCTTGACAGGCCGAAGGACTGGGTGATCGAACCGGCCTCCGAGCCTCCGACGAAGCTGTCCAGATCGACGGTAGCTCGGCCCTTGTAGGACATGACGTAAAGCGTTTTCCCCTTGACGTCCTGGACCTGCACGGTGTCCAGCTCGCCGTCCCGATAGCTGTACAGCTTTTTCGGCCATCTGGCCCACTTTTCATCCTCCCGCTTGTAGCTGATAAAGGAGAAGTAGGTGTAGCTGCTTTGATTGATCTGTACAGATTCCATAAACGTCGCCTCTTTGCTTGCAGGTTCAGATGATGGAAGTCGAAACCTTTTTCACCGTGTTTCTTGTCAGCAGTGCCACCGTCTCAACATGCCTTGGGACAACAGCGTGAATAAAATGGCACATATTCATGCTGCCCACACGACCCTCGGCGTCAGGAATATGCCGTTGACCGGTTGCGTCAGAGCACCAAATCAATTTCATTGTCTAAGCAAGCCGGAATTTGCTGTGCAGTTTAGTCCATCCCGTAACAGACATATTCGCGGCTGAATTCGTAGCCAAGCTTTTCCGCTAACCGGACAGACAGCTTGTTTGCCGCGTCCCATGCCGGATACAGCCCTTCGTCGAGGCAGGCGAGGATTAACTTCGCGGCAACAGCGGACCCCAATCCTTTGTGACGTTCTTCTTTTGCCGTGCCGATTTCGATGTCTATCCCCTTTAGGAAACGTGAATAAGACGACGCGGCGGAAACAATCTTCCCGTCCTTCATGACGGCAAAGCCCCGCCCAAGCTCGAGATAGTTTTCCTTCGATTCGAAGACGGAAACGCAGTCCTCAAAACCTTCATCCTCCAGGCAGACGTCATAGAGCTCTCCGTCGATCTTGCGGAAGGTATACCCTTCAGGAAGCGCCTTTGCCATGGCTTCGAGCTTTTCCCGGTCAAATACCGTATCCTTTTTGAGCGCGTAGCGAATCCGCTTGTAAGCGGGGAAGTTGTTTTCGATCAGCTCTTCCCATGCTTCATCCTGCGGCACCACGATCATCCATCGGTCAGGCTTGCCGCGCAAAAGCTCCAGATCCGGTTCCCCTGCGCAAAAAGCAAAATCACCGATCACAGCCAGCGCAGATTTCGGATGATCAGGGTCCGTCACGAGTATCTTTCCCATCACATTGTCGAGGCAGGCAATGACGCCAGCATCGAGATCCTCCCAATCTGCAAAAACGGGAGCGGCAATTGACGGTTTGTTCAATTCGTAAATCATCCTTTATTCTCCATTTTGAACAATCTATCTGATCTGTAAAAAGAATCTTAGTTTCATATCTAACCTGTAACCTCGCCACGCAATTATCTAACCCATAGTCTCGCGTTTCGGCACTTTCGGTGTGCAAGATAAATGGTGGAAAAGTCTGAAAGGGATTCCGGGCCGCCGCCGGTTTTTTGGGGCAAACCTCGTAATCCTTTTATTTCAGTACATTTCAGCCGTTTCCGGTGCCGATTCTCGTCATCAATACCACTGCCTCTACATGGCAGGTTCGAGGGAACATGTCGACCGCGGTCGCCGCACGCAGCGAGTATCCGCGATCCTGAAAACGGAGGACGTCTCTGGCGAGCGTCGCGCAGTTGCAGGAAACGTAGACGACGCGCTCCGGCGAGAGCGAGATGACGGCTTCAACGGCCGTTTCGGCGAGCCCTTTGCGCGGGGGATCGACGACGACGGCCTGCGGCCTGAGCCCGCGCCGAAAAAGCGCCTCAGCGGCCTCGCCGGCGTCGCCGCAGATAAACTCGGCGTTTCCGACGCCGTTTTCCGCGGCGTTCAGCCGGGCGTTTTCCACCGCCTCGGAGACGATCTCGGCGCCGATCACGCGCCCGGCGTTCTTCGCCAGACACAAGCTGATCGTGCCGGCGCCGCAGTAGAGGTCAAGCGCGAGCTCGTCCGGCTTGAGGGCGGCGTATTCGACCGCTCTGGCGTATAAGCGTTCAGCCTGCGGCGGATTGATCTGAAAGAAAGCCTGCGGCGCGATGCTGAAACGAAAACCGCACAGCGTGTCATGCAGGATCGCGTCGCCCCAGAGCGTGTAAAAATCGCCGGCGAGCACCGTGTTTCCGCGGCTTTTGTTGACGTTGAGCACGATCCCGCTCAGCTCGGGACAGGCCAGGCGCAGCGCTTCGACGAGAGAGGACGTGTTCGCGCCGAGTCCGGCGGCGGTGACGACGCAGACAACGGCTTCGGGACTGTGCAGGGCGGTGCGGCAAAAAACGTGGCGGATCGCGCCTTGACCCGTCGCTTCGTCGTAAGCGGGGATCGCGTGCGCCGTCATCCATTGGACGACCGCGGCGGCGGAGCGCTCGCTGAGCTCGTTTTGAATCAGACAGCTTGAGACGGGGATGATCTCATGGCTTCGCTCTCGGAAAAAACCGCAGACGGGCAGACCCTGCCGCTCGCCGACGGCGAAGATGCCCTTGTTGCGATAACGGACGGCGGTCTCGCTGCCGAGGATCTCTTCAGCCTGCAGCGATTGCCTGCCGATATGCCGCAGCGCGTCGTTGACGCGGGCGAGCTTGAAGCGAAGCTCTTCCTCATAGCTCATGTGCCACAGGTCGCAGCCGCCGCAGCGGCCGAAAAAGGGACAAAGGCTCTCTCTGCGGGCAGGGGAGGCTTCGATCAGCGACTCTCCCCGGGCATAAACGGCGCTGCTCGTGACCTTTACGATTCGAATTTGCCATTTTTCACCGACGAGCGTTCTCGGAACGAAAACGGCCCGGCCGCCGATGCGGCATACGCCGAAGCCTTCGGATGAATAAGCATCAACGATCGAAGTGTAAAGTTGGTTTTTTATTAATTCCATAATAACATTATTTTACCATAAGCAAAGGCTGAAAGCAATGACAGTTTTTTCAGCACATACAATTCTTTTCTTCTGAGAATAATAGTCTCGTCTTTGAAAAAGGAGGACGAGCAGAATGAAAAAGACTATCAGCCTTGTCGTTGCGCTGGTACTGGCGCTTTCGCTGAGCGCCTGCGGAATGTACGACAGAAACGGCGCCGACGTGATGGACGGACCCGACCCGGAAGACGGGATCATCGAGGACGACGCGCGTTCGGAAGAGGGCGTGATCGACCGTCGCGGCGACGAAAAGGACGACGGGAAAACGGAGTGGAAGATCCCGGCCCCGAGTCCGATGCCGAGCATGATGCCGACGGCGCCAGCTCAGACGCCGGAAAATCCCGGCCAGACGGCAACGCCCGGGCATACGCCCGGCACGACGCAGACGGCGCCGAACAGCAGACAGCCCTGAACGAAAACGAGAAGGAGGCCGCGGCCTCCTTCTCGTTTTCGTTCTGTTCAGACGTTCAGCCCGACCACGCGCATCTCGGCGCGGAGCTTCTGCAGCGCAGGCTCCCCGATATCGGTCAGCGGAAGACGCAGAAGACCGGAGTCGTAGCCGAGCAGCTTCATCGCCGCCTTGACCGGGATCGGATTCGTCTCCAGAAACAGGGCGGAAAAGAAGCCCCTGTATTTACAGAAAAGAGCCGTCGCGGCGGCGTAATCGCCGTTCAGACAGTGCTCGCACAGCTTTGCCACGACGCCGGGGACGATGTTGGAGGCGACGGAGATCACACCCAGCGCCCCGAGCGTCATCATCGGCACCGTGTTGTCGTCGTTCCCGCTCCAGAAGAACAGCTCGTCGCCGCAGAGGCTTCTGGCCGCGGCTATGAGGCTGAAATCGCCGGAGGCCTCCTTCGTGCCCACAATATTCGGATGCTCGCTCAGAATCTTGTAAGTCTCGGCCTTGATTCCGATGCCCGTTCGGCTCGGCACGTTGTAGAGGATCATCGGGATCTCCACGCGGTCGGCAACGTAGCTGAAGTGTTCGATCAGGCCCTTCTGAGTCGTTTTGTTGTAATAGGGGGTAACCATCAAGATCCCGTCCGCGCCGACGGCCTTTGCGCTCTGCGCCTTGCTCAGCACGGCGGCGGTGTTGTTGCCGCCGACGCCGACGACGACCTTCATCCTGCCCCGGCAGAGCAGGACCGTGCGGCGGATCAGCGTTTCATATTCCACCGCGTTGATCGTGCTGTTTTCGCCGGTCGTTCCGCACACGACGACGGCCGCCGTACCGTTTTCATACTGGAACTCCAGGTTTTTTTCCAGCCGTTCGTAATCGATCCCTTCGTCGCAGAACGGCGTGACGATCGCCGTGCAGGAGCCTTTGAAGATGGGCGTTTTCAAATTGACAGCCTCCTTGATTGCAGATTCAGCAGTCATTCTATTCGCGCCCTTTGCCGGATAGTACGGAAGGGATTGTAATCTTCGGCACGGTTTGATACAATAACGAATCAGAAAAACGGATTCTGCGCTCTGCAGGCGCACCTGCGCGGCGAACGCCGCACGGAAGCGGATTTGAGCGAAGGATCGAATTTTAGCATCGTCGGAGCGTACTGGATATGAAAAAAACGGATTTTTCTTACGAACTGCCGGAGGAGCTGATCGCGCAGACGCCGCTGCAGCGCAGAGACGCCTCGCGTCTGATGTGTCTGAACAAGTCGGACGGCTCGATCGAGCACCGCCGTTTTTACGAGCTCCCCGAGCTGCTTCGGGAGGGGGACTGCCTGATCCTCAACGATTCGCGCGTGCTGCCGGCGCGCCTGCTCGGAAGCCGGAGCACCGGAGGCGGCGTTGAGCTGGTGCTGCTGCGGGATCTCGGCGAGAATCGTTGGGAGTGTCTCAGCCGCCCGGGCCGCAAGACGAAGCCGGGGACGGAGCTGCTGTTCGGAGAGGGGGATCTGCGCGCGGTCGTGGAATCGGTCGCCGACGGCGGGAACCGGATCGTCCGTTTCGTATACGAGGGGATTTTCCTGGAGGTGCTGGAACGGCTCGGAAAGATGCCGCTGCCGCCCTATATCAAGGAGGAGCTTGCCGACGCGGAGCGCTATCAGACGGTCTATTCGCGTGAGCTCGGCAGCGCCGCCGCGCCGACGGCGGGTCTGCATTTCACGAATGAGCTGCTCGACGAGATCCGTTCGCGCGGCGTCAGGATCGGACGGGTCACGCTGCACGTCGGTCTCGGCACCTTCCGCCCGGTCAAGGAGGACGAGATCGAGGATCACGAAATGCACTCGGAATTCTGCATCGTCCCCGAGGAGACGGCGCGGCTTGTCAATGAGACGAAAAGCAGGGGAGGGCGCGTGATCGCCGTGGGTACGACCTCCTGCCGGACGCTCGAGAGCTTTACCGATGAAAACGGAGTCCTGAAGGCCGCCTCCGGCTGGACGAGCATCTTTATCTATCCCGGCTATCGCTTCCGCTGCATCGACGCGCTGATCACCAATTTTCATCTGCCGGAGAGCACGCTGATCATGCTCGTATCCGCGCTGGCCGGGCGGGAGAACATTCTCCGGGCGTACCGGATCGCGGTGGAAGAGCGCTACCGTTTCTTCTCCTTCGGCGACGCGATGTTTATCAGCTGATCCGATAACTGTATATTCATGAAATAATATGCATGAATAATATCCGGATGAATATTCACGAATAGCATTCAGGGAGGCCGGATTCGGCCGAAAAACGGCATAAAACGAGGCTGTGAACGGGGGAGTTGCTCCCGGCTTCACAGCCTCGTTTATTCTGTTTCGTTATTTAGGCTTATCCGCGGCGCTTGAGCGAGAGCTTCTTGAACAGCACGATAAACAGCGCCGTCAGAACGAGCAGAGCGGCAAGGATCAAAACGGGGATGAGCCAGGAAGCGGCGTTTGCCGTCCGGGATTCCTGCTTTGCTTCGCTCATTTTTCCGGATGCGGACGGATCTCCGGATACGGTGATCGGGATCTTCATGTCGTTGGCGCTCTTGAAACGAACGGTGACGGTGTGATCTCCGTCCGGAAGCGTCTCAAGATATGATCCCTTGATCGAGATCCTGGTGCTTCCGGAGGATGAATCGTAGTAGTCCGGTTCAAGAGGCTCGCCGTCCAGCAGAACGTCGCGAAAATCGCTGTAAGCCACGTCCAGGCGGAAGCTTAGATCGTTTCGGCTGCCGCGAACGTAGCTGACCTCCGAAGCGGACATCACGGTAAGCGTACCGAAACGGTACTGAATATCGTAATTGTCGGTCACGTCTATCGCTCCGGCGCTGATGCGAAGGTCTGTTTTGATCTCGTTCGGCGAGCTGCCGATTTTTTCCTGCTTGCCGGTGAAGGTGATCGGAAGACGGTGTCCGCTGACAAGCCCGGTGACAGTGGGCGCCGTATGGTCGGTCAGAGCCGTGCCGTCGTAAACCTTCACGGCGCTGGAGGTTTCGATCGTCAGCGGGCGCTTCGTAACGGTCAGGACGAGGCTGCCGGAGATGATCCGGTAATCGGAGCTGACGTCTCTGCCGGCGTCGTTGACGATCTTCACGCTGCCGTCCGCGATCACGCTGTTTACGGTGCCCGCGTCCGTCAGCTGCGCGGAGGAGGAAGCGGATTCGATCCGGTGTCCGCTCAGCAGCTCGCCCGCTTTCGTCCGGTATTCGACGTTCTGCGCGTCCGCCAGACTCAGCGGCGATCCGTCGTAAACCTTCGTGATGCTGGCCGATACGTTTACGGGTCGTTTGTCGACCGTCAGCACCAGCGTTCCGGCCTTTGCGTCGTAATTGGCCGTTACGTCCTTACCGGCGGAATCGCTGATGCGGATGCTGCCGGCCTTCAGACTGCCGCTGACGCTGCCGGCTTCGGTGATGCTCAGCGTCGGCGCCTCCGCGCGGCTGATCCGATGGCCCTTCAGCAGAGAACCGGAGCTCAGACTGTAGGAGACGTTTCCGGCGACGGCAAGAGAAAGCTCAGTCCCGTCGTAGGTTTTGGAAGCGGAAGCGTCAACGCAGATCGGACGGGGGCTGACGCTGAGCGTCAGCGTGAGGGGCTCACAGGAAAACTCGTAAGTCTTGAGCAGACTGCGGACGGATTTTATGCGGACTTCCGCCCGGCAGCTCTCGCCGACGTTTACGGCCTGGCCCTCACAGCGGATCTCCAGCTCACAGTTCAGATCCTTCGGGAGACCGACGACTTCGATCTGATCCGTTTTCAATTCCGCCGCCGTACCGTCGTAGACCTTGTCGCAGGATACGCCGCTTTTCAGCTTGAGCGACAGCTCGAGCTTCGGTTCCGGCGTGGGCGTCGGGGTTGGCGTAGGCGTGGGCGTAGGTGTGGGTGTCGGCGTAGGCGTCGGCGTCGGTGTAGGCGTGGGCGTCGGAGTCGGCGTGGGCGTCGGGGTCGGCGTAGGCGTCGGGGTCGGCGTGGGCGTCGGAGTCGGCGTGGGCGTCGGGGTCGGCGTGGGCGTCGGGGTCGGCTCGACGGGATCTTTTTCCTCCCATTGGGCGACGAGCTGGCAGCTCATATAGGGCTTGATCTCCGCGCCGATTTCAACCGGAACGCCCGAGCCGTTTCCGGGCCAGACGATTTCTTTCACGACGGGCGTGTCGCCTTTTTTTCCGGTCTTGACAGAGGGCCCGACGGCTTCCTTCGCGGGCTCCTGCTTTGCCGAATCTCCGTAGACAAGCAGCCAGCCCTTGAAGACGAAGCCCTTTACTTCCGCAAAGCGCACGAGCGAAGCGTCGGGCTCAAGGACCGTATGCTTTTCCTCGACTGTCACGGACGTTTCGGCCGTGACGGGATAATCCTTGAGATCCAGATTTCCCGGAAGATACTCGACCGTGATTTCCTTCTTCTCCAGACGGCCGAGCGTGAGCTCCAGCTGAAAAACGTCTCCGTCGCCGGGGAATACGACCGTGTCGGGCTTTTCGGGCACGTAGTCCGCCTGAAAGATCTCGGCGGGGAGGTAGAGGGACGCGTCCTCCGGGTCGGCTTCGCCGAGCGTGCTGAGGTTCAGTACGGTCGTTTTCCGAACCGGCGAGGCGTCGATCGGCGCAAGCGGATCAAGCGCGGGAAGAGGTTCTTTCAAAAAAGCCGACTGAACGTAAAAGCCTTCGGGCGGCAGCACGTAAAGCCCGTGCTCTCGCAGATCGGCGGCCGTAAGGGAAAGCGTAAGCTCCGGAAGCTGTTCTTCTTCCTTCTCCTTTTCCGGCTTTGGATCCCTGGGCTCCGCCTCGGCTTCCTCGGCTTTCTTTTCGGGCTTGCCTTTGATGCTGACGGTCAGACCGCTGTCTTTCCCGAAGGTTTTCAGCGGATCTTCGACGGCTTCGTAGACGAGCTCGCCTTTTTTGTCGAACCGGGGCGTTTCTTTGCCGTCCTTGCCCTTGTCGAAAACGGGCTGACTGATGATGATATGGATCGCCGCCTTGTCCTTCGGCGCCGTGCTTTCTTTCGCATCGTCTTCTGCGGCGGCGTGGGGAGAGACTCCGAGCAGCTGCAGACTCAGCGCGAACGCCAGGAACAGACAGCCGATCCTGTTTTGATTCTTTTTCATTTTGTCACCTCAAGCACATGCGCGGCGCGCATATCGCTTTTCAACTTCCTTACCTGATCCTAATTATACCGACGCCCCTCCCAAAAAACAAGCGGACGGCCCATTAAGAATGATTAAGATTAAAAAAGAGCGAAGGGCCAAAAAGCCGGGGTCCGACGCGATACGTCCCGCGTCGGGCCCCGGCTTTTCGGCGGCCGGATCCTTATCCGATTGTAACCAGCTTGCCCATCAGAACGTAACGGGCGTCGTCATATTCATAGCTGCAGGTTGAAAAGGTGACGATATGGTCGTCCGCACCGACTTCAACGTCGGATTGAAAATTGGAAAGCTCTTTCATCGTGACGAGCCAGTCGAGATAGGCTTCCGTGCTGTCGAAATCGTAGGTATAGGCAAGCGAATACGTCAGCGTGACAAAGCCCGCGAACAGCTCCAGCCTGTAATTCCCGTCCGGCGTGTTCAGATAGAGTACCGGATGCTCGTCGTAATACGCCTGATCGGCGTATTTGGTGATGGAAGCCAGCATGCTTCCGTCGTGCATGTGATGGCCGTGTATGACGGTGTTCTGACAGGAGAAGTCGTCCCGACAGCGCGCGTCGATATAGAGCGTTCCGCTCGGGTTGTATCTGCCGTCCATCAGGTGCGACAGATAATAATCGTTGTCTTCGTTGTATACGACGGGATAGTTGAGCGGCGTGTCGGCGCAGTAAAGCCAGGCGCGTATATCCGTGCTGACAGACCGAAGCGCTTCAAAATCAACGACGACGGGGGAGAGTTCCTGCAGAGCTCCTGGATTGAAGCCGTCCATACCGGCCGGAGCGGAAGGCGTGAGCGCTTCGGCGGGCGACGCGCCTGGGGCGTCCGCGGCGGGGTTTTGCGTGACAAACTGGCTGGCGGTATCTTTGTAAAAGTCGTCCGCTTTTTTATAGTTGCCGGCGTCCTTCAGCAGCTTATAAGCGCTGTAGGAGAAAACGCCGATCAGCAGCACGATCAGAACGGTTATCAGGATGTTCAGGCCTTTTTTCATATAGCTTCACCTAATTCCGGGATAAGTATGTTATACACCGCAAAGCGGAAAAAAGAAAGAGCGTTTCGAATAATCGAAGGGAGAAGCCGACGGCGCGCTCCGAAAGGGGAGTCCGCCCTGCGGCGACCTGCATAAAATGGCATGAGCGGCGGCGGCCGCAGGCCGACTCGCTCATTTGGACCTGGGAGGAATCAAATTGGACAAAAAGCTGGATTACCGAAAGGGCTCGCTGCCGGAGGAATACCCGCTGGCGACTTCGCTTACGCCCTGGCAGCGGAGCGTCGAACCGATCTTTGAGAACTCAGACGCGCTCTCCAGGGGCACGCTGTTTCCCGGCCTCGACCTTCCTTTCATGAACGTCGTCAACCCCGATCTGCCGGCCTGCCCGACGACCGAGCTGATGGCGATCGATTTCGTCTGCGACGAGCTCGGACTGTATCTTGATACCCACGCGGACGACAAGGAGGCCTTTGCCCTGTATCAGACTTTTCTCGCAATGGCCAGGGAAGGCCGCGAGCGGTACGTGAAGCTGTGTGGCCCGGTCATGAAGTGCGATCAGCTCGGAGACAGGAGCTTCAGCTGGACCGAGGGACCCTGGCCGTGGGAATACACGGCGATGAAGGAGGGCTGAGACGTGTTCGTATATGAGAAAAAGCTGCAGTACCCGGTGAAGATCAAGAACCCCAACCCGGCTCTGGCAAAGTTTATCGTCAGTCAATACGGAGGCCCGGACGGGGAGCTCGGCGCTTCGATGCGCTATCTCAGCCAGCGTTACGCCATGCCGTATCCCGAGGTGGCCGGCGTGCTGACGGATATCGGAACGGAGGAGCTCGGCCATCTCGAAATGGTCGGCGCGGTGCTGCATCAGCTCACCCGCAGCATGACCCCGGAGGAGATCAAGCGGAAGGGCTTCGACGCCTATTTCGTCGATCACACGGCCGGCGTGTACCCGACGGCGGCCTCCGGCTTCCCCTGGAGCGCGGCTTCGATCGGCGTCAAGGGCGATGTGATCACCGATCTCACCGAAGACATGGCCGCTGAACAGAAGGCCAGAACGACCTACGACAACATCCTCCGCATGACGGACGATCCCGACGTGAGCAACGTGATCCGGTATCTGCGGGAGAGGGAGGTAGTCCATTTCCAGCGCTTCGGCGAGACGCTGCGTCTGGCAATGGACAAAATGAACAGCAAGAATTTCTACGCGGTCAACCCGGCTTTCGACCGCTGAGCAAAGGAGCGGGACGCCCCGCTCCGGAACATACCGTACCTCAGACGGCTTTTTTATGAACGACCAGGATATTGCTGAAAAGACGCGTGCTGCTTTCCTGCACGAAGCGCAGAAACTCGCCCTTGTCGATGTAGAACATGCGGCCCCAGGACGAAATGCGCAGCCAGCGCTCGTCCATGCCGGTCACCGTGACGTAATGAGCCTGCGTGCGGTCGGCCTCGGTCTTCTCGCCGCCGGGACGCTCCGCGTACAGAGCGAGCTTTTCGCGTTTCCATATGCGAGGAAAATTCGGCCCGATCGAAAAGACGACGGGCAGATCCTGCTCCAGCATCCGCTGCACCGTCGGCCATAGCTTTTTATACGGCACGCCCCAGGAGACCGAGTACGGAAGGCGGTGACGAACAAAGAAAGCGTTGAGCCCGAGCGAGAGGAACAGACCGTTGATCCCGTGGCCGGGGATCAGCGGGAGACAGCGCCGCAGCTCTTTCAGAGCAAGATTATAGACGCCGGCCGGCAGCGACTTTTCAGTCTCCGTCAGCTTGTCTATCGGAAAACCGCAGCTGCCGCCGTTGACGCGAAGAAGATAGAGAAGCAGATCGAGCCCGGCGACGAGACCGCAGCCGGCCCCGGAAACCGTTTTGGAGCCGGACTTCATCTGACTGCCGCCGTAGCTGGGACGCCCGCCGTAATCGACCGAAATATAGGGATGGGACAAGCTGTATTCCATAGCACAGGCCTCCGTTTCGATACGGATATTATATCCGTCTCGGCGCGCGATTGCAACGCGGAGAGTTCTATTTTTTTCAAAAATGAGTAGAAAACGCGAAGCAGAAGTGATAAAATAAAAAAGTATAGATTATTTTGCGGAACGACGGAAGGAGGACAAGCGTTTGGTTTTCAGCTCGGCGATCTTTCTGTTCATCTTTCTGCCCGCGGTTTTCGTTCTCTATCGGTTCGTTCCGTCTCTGCGCTGGAAAAACGCGCTTCTGGCCGCGGCGAGCCTGGTTTTCTACGCTTTTGGCCAGCTTTGGTACGTGCCGCTGTTCCTGGCATCCGTCCTGATCAACTACGGCGCCGGCCTGCTTCTCGGTCGGATGACCCGCGGACGCCGCGCGGTCATCACGGCGTGCGTGGCGCTGAACCTGCTGATCCTCGGCGTTTTCAAATATGCCGATTTCGCCGTCGCCAACGTGAACGCGCTTTTTGGCGCTGCCATTCGTCAGCCGGGGATCGAACTGCCGATCGGCATTTCTTTTTTCACCTTCCAGGGCCTTTCCTACTCGATTGACGTCTATCGGGATAAAAACAGCGGAACGAAGGACTTTTTGAAGCTCCTGCTGTTCATCTCCTTCTTCCCGCAGCTGATCGCCGGTCCGATCGTCAAATATCACGATATCGCCGAACAGATCGACGACAGGAACTGCACGGGCGAGGAGACGGCTGCCGGCATCCGCCGCTTCATCGTCGGCCTCTCCAAAAAGGTGCTGATCGCCAACGCGGTCGGTCTGACGGCTGATCGCGTATTCAATGAGTTTTTGCCCGCGTCCGGTCTGGGACTCGACTGGAGGCTGGCCTGGCTTGGCGCCGTCTGCTATACGCTGCAGATCTACTTTGATTTCAGCGGCTACAGCGACATGGCCATCGGGCTGGCGCGCATGTTCGGCTTCCGCATCCGCGAAAACTTCAATCTGCCTTACGCGGCGCTTTCGATCCGGGATTTTTGGAGAAGATGGCACATCTCTCTGTCGTCCTGGTTCAAGGAATACCTCTATATCCCGCTCGGCGGCAACCGGAAGGGGAGAGGCCGCGCCGCTCTGAACCGGCTGATCGTCTTTTTCTGCACCGGCATCTGGCACGGTGCAAACTGGACCTTCGTCTTCTGGGGCCTCGGTCACGGCGTGCTGTCCAGTCTGGAAGGGGTCGGCGCGATCCCGGCGGACAAGCTGAAAAACAGCCTGCTCGGCCGCTTTTTCTGCCGCCTTTACACCTTGCTTGCCGTGACGCTGCTTTTCGTCGTTTTCCGAGCGGACGATCTCGCCTCCGCGTTTACGATGATCGGAGCGATGTTCCGTTTTCAGACGGCTCCTTTCGCGTCCTTCGAGCTGCGGCGGATGCTCTCCGCGGCGAGCGTCTTCGTGCTGATCCTCGCAATCCTGCTCTCCGGCCGATTGACCGAGAAGCTGCGGGAGCGCTTCTCCGCTTCGGAAAGGCTTCGCGGGCCGGCCGCGCTGGCGCTTCGCTCCGCGCTTTGCCTCGGGCTCTATCTTCTGTCGATCCTCAGCCTGTCGCGCGGCGGGTTCAACCCCTTTATCTATTTTCAGTTCTGAGGGGAGGGCACGAATGTGAAACGAACGATCAGTCTGGTTTTTATCGCGCTCTTTCTCTTGATATCCCTGCTCCCGTCCGCCGGGATCGCGGTTTTTGGGGCGAGCGGCGAAGCCGCCAACGAGGTGCTTTCTCCGAAGCCGCAGCTGAAAACTGACGACGGCAGCTTGAACGCGCGGGTTCTGACCCAGTTTTCCGATTATTTTGCGGATCGCTTTGCCCTGCGGCAATCTCTGCTGACCGCCTGGGCGAAGCTGAACGCCTCGGTTTTCCAAACGTCGGTGGAAGAGCAGGTCGTTCTCGGTACCGACGGCTGGCTCTACTACGCCAAGACGCTGGACGACTACCTCGGCCGCGGCCTGTCCGACGGAGAGCTCCGGCTGGCGGCCAGGAACCTGCTTCTGATGCAGGAATATGCCGAAAGCCGGGGGACGGCCTTCGTCTTTACGATCGCTCCGAATAAAAACTCGCTGTATCCGGAGCATATGCCGGCTTTTGCCGAACGGGACAGAAGCCTGTCCAACGCCGAAAGGTTTATTCCGATGCTCGAGCGGTCCGGCGTGAACTACGCGGATTTGTTCGGAGCTTTTCAAAACAGGGAAGTGCTTTATTTCAGGACGGATTCTCACTGGAACGCCCGCGGCGCCGCCCTCGCGGCCGACGCGCTGCTGGCTGCGTTCGGAAGGGATTCAGACTATTTTAACGGCCCGTTTTCGGAGACGACGCCGCATCCCGGTGATCTGTACGAGATGCTTTTTCCGCGCGGAGAAGAGAGAGAAGAGGACTGCGTTTACAGCCCGGGCTTCCGGTTTGAAACGGAACGCGACCCGAACGGCGGAAACGCGCTGACGATCCGTTCCTACAACGAAGAAGCGGAAGGGACGCTCCTGTGCTATCGGGATTCCTTCGGCGCGGCGCTGTATCCGTATCTGGCGGATCAATTCGAGCAGGCGCTGTTCTCCCGCTCTGACGTCTACGATCTGTGCGCGCTCGAATCGGAAAGGATCGACGCTGTGTTGATCGAGCTCGTCGAGCGCAACATCCCCTGGCTGCTGGAGAAGGCGGCGGTCTTTCCCGCTGCCGCAAGGGAGACCGGAGCGGCCGCGGAGACCGGCGAAGCTGTCGCGCTGACGAAGACGGATGGAGCCGGAGAAGGGAAGGGTCTCGTCTCCTATACGGGAAGCCTCCCGCTTTTCGATCCGTCGGACTGCGGAGGCGTTTATCTGGCCTGTGAAGGGCGATGGTATGAATGCTGCGTCGTTCGTCTTGATGACGGCAGTTACGGCTTCAGCGCCTGGCTGGACGCCGGACTTGCCGTACCCGAGCGGCTGATATTGTCCCGAAGCGGAGGCACCTGCGCCTATACGCTGACGGACGCAGCCGTCGGCTGACGACGCGCCGAAAAGGAGGAGCTCCGTGAAATCGTTCTCAAAAATCCTTGCGTTCATCCTCTGCGTTTGTCTGCTCTGCTCGCTCGGCGCCTGCGTGACCGTCAAACGCATCGTGAGTACGGGAGACGAGACGGCAAGCCCTGCCGAACCGGAGCCGACGGATCAAAGCGGCGGAGAAGACGTCCCTGAAACGGGAATTGACGCGCTCAGCCCGGAAGAGCGGGCGGACCTCGCGCGGCAGTTTATCGGCAGAGAGCTCTCCGAGCTGGTTTCCGTTTTCGGCGAACCGCTTTCCTTCGACTACGCCGCGGCGTCTGCGGACGGCGGAGAAGACGGGGAACTGATCTATGAAGATTTTACCGTATATACCTACCGCGACAACGAATCTGAAATCATACAGGAAGTATTGGAATGAAAAAAACCTTTGACCGAAAAACTGCGATCCTGCTCGCCGTGCTGTCGATTGCCGCGCTGGCTGCCGCCGTGTATTTTATCCGGACGGTAAAGAACTACGCCTGGGTCAATCTGCATCTGTACCGGCCGGACGGAGAAACCGTTGAAAAGATCGGCAGGGGGTCGGACGTTCATCTGCCGGATGGCGAAGCGATCGAAAACTACACCTTTATCGGGTGGCGCGGCCCGGACGGGAAGATCGAGCTGCGGGATCCCGTTATCGCTGACGGCGACCTGTATTATTCCGCGGTATATGCCGTCGCGCTGAAGTCGGACGCTTCGATCCCGCTGCTGCAGGAGAACGCAAAAGGGGAACTGCGGCCGGACGAGCCGATGACGCACGCCGAAGCCGCGGACGTTCTGGTCTCGCTGCTGGCTTTGCCCGTGGAAGCGGTGGAGCGGTTTTCCGATCTGGAAGCGGAAAATGCTTACGGCGAATCGGCGAACGTCCTCAAGACGCTCGGCGTCGTGGAAGGAGAGACGTTCGGCCCAGAAAACGCGCTGAAAAAGAGCGAACTGATTTCGATGCTGGCGGCCTTTTTCCCGCCGACGGCCGAGACGTCCGCATTCTCCGATTTAGCTGAAGACGCGCCAGAATACGCCGCTTTCTGTCTGGCCGTTCAGCGCGGATGGATCAAGCCCGGCGCAAACGGCGCCGTTGAACCGGATAAAACGCTGACGCGCCGTGAAGCGGCGATGATCCTGATCCGCGTCGTCGGCAGAGATACGGAGCTTCGAGAGGACGATTTGCGCATTATCCCCGACGTATCGCTGGATGATCCCGATTATGCGCAGATGCTGGCTGCGGCGGGCAGCGACTATGCGGGAGCCGATCTTCAGGCGCTCCATGTACCCGACCTCTCGAAAGAAGAAGGCTTTTCCTTCGACGGCTCTGTTCTTCGCTATATTCAGAAGGACGGGACTTATCTGAAAAACGGAGAGATCAACGGTTTCCGCTTCGATAAGTACGGAAGATACACGTCCGGAAACGAAGAGCTCGACCGTATGCTCCGAAGGATCCTGGAAAGCATCACGGACAAGGACATGGATGACGTTCAGAGGCTGCGTGCAGCGTATGATTACATCCTGAGCAACTGCAGTTACCGCAAGGGCTCGTTTTATGAGATCGGCGAACAGGGATGGTCGGTTCAGGAGGCCTACAAAATGCTCGAGACGGGCTACGGCAACTGTTACGCCTATGCCGGCACCTACTGTGAGCTTTGCAGAGCGATGGGCTACGATATGACCGCCTTTTCCGGCACGATAGCCGGACGCATGCACGGCTGGTGCGAACTGGAGCTCGACGGAACGACCTACGTTTTTGATCCGGAAATGCAGTGGTTTAAATACTGGAGCGACAAAGAGTACATCGATATGTTCATGCTGGACGAAGTGCAGTCGCATAAATGGTCTTACAGAAAAGAATTATAAACGAAATGACCGCCCGGAGAAAACCGGACGGTCATTTTGCACAAAAGGATGAGATCAGCGGGCAAGCACTTTCTTGAGCCTGGCGTAGCGGGGGAGAGAATATTCCTTCGGGATCTCGGGTTCTCCCTGGATCAGAGGAAGGGCGTAATCAATAAACGCCTGCTTGACCCCGTTGTGCTCGTCGTTGATCCACTCGAGCGGGATCTTCTTTTCAAAGTTTGCCACCTTGCTGAGCGGGAGGAGCTCCAGCTCGCAGGTGTAGCGGCCGTCGACCATGACGCGCTTGAAGGCGACCATATAGCCGGTGGTGCCGGAAACGGCTTCTTCAACGGCGCGCTTGCCGGCGGCGAAGGCTTCGTCGACGTCCACTTTGGAGGCCAGATGGGAAGCGCAGCGCTGCAGAAGGCTCAGCTCGATGCCGCGGACCTTGGCGCCGGTCTTCGCCTTGACGAGGTTGGCGAGCATTGCGGCCAGACCGCCGAGCTGGGCGTGACCGAAGCCGTCTGTCGCGGAGGTCTTTGCCTCGGAGACGAAGCTGCCGTCTGCGTAGTGGATGCCCTCGGATACGGCGACGAGGACCTTGCCCTGCGCCTCGTATACGCGCTCGATGTCCGCAAAGAACTGGTCCATATTGAAGTCGGTCTCGGGCAGATAGATCAGGTCGGGACCGGCGCCGAAGTAGCTTGCGAGCGCGGAGCTTGCCGCGAGCCAGCCGGCGTGACGGCCCATGATCTCCACGATCGTGATCATGCCGTTGTCATAGACGCGGGAATCCTTGCTGATCTCCATGCAGGAGGTCGCGATATATTTCGCCGCGCTGGGGAAGCCGGGGCAGTGGTCGGTTCCGAAAAGATCGTTGTCAATGGTCTTCGGCACGCCCATGACGCGGCATTCATAGCCGGAATTCGCCATGAAACGGCTGATTTTGTTGCAGGTATCCATCGAGTCGTTGCCGCCGTTATAGAAGAAATAGCGAACGTTGTATTTCTTGAAGATCTCAAGGATGCGGCGGTAATCCGTGTCGTCCTTCTCGGGGTCCGCCATCTTGTAGCGGCAGGAGCCGAGCTCCGAAGACGGCGTGTGGAGCAGCAGCTCCAGCTCCTTCGGGTCTTCCTCGTCCATCACGTACAGCTTGTCGTCCAGCACGCCGCGGATCCCGTGCGCCGCACCGTAGACCTTCGTGATCTCTTCCGCGTCGAGCGCCGTGCGGATCACGCCGTAGGCGCTGGCGTTGATAACGGCCGTCGGACCGCCGGACTGGGCGAAGACACAGGCGCCGATCAGTTTTTTATCCATTTGAACAGTTCCTCCGTTTACTTATAGAAAGTTTAAAATTTTTGCCTGATTTGTGGAATGTGCTTCTTGATTATAAAACAGTTTGAGGATATAATATAAAAGTAAATTTGTAAATAGACCAAATTCACAAATTTTGAAAATTTTTAGCTGTAAGGAGACTTGAAAATGGCGCTTGTAACGACAAAAGAGATGTTCCGGAAGGCCTATGACGGGGGATACGCCGTCGGCGCTTTCAACGTAAACAACATGGAGATCGTCCAGGGCATTACCGAGGCGGCCGGCGAGCTGAAGAGCCCTGTTATCCTTCAGGTGTCCAAGGGCGCTCGCGCCTACGCCAACCATACCTATCTCGTCAAGCTGGTCGAAGCCGCGATCATTGAAAATCCCGAGATCCCCATCGCGCTGCATCTTGACCACGGCGATACCTTCGAGCTGTGCAAGAACTGCATCGACGGCGGCTTTACCTCCGTCATGATCGACGCTTCCTCCAAATCCTTTGAAGACAACATCGCGCTGACCCGTCAGGTCGTCGAATACGCGCACGATCACGGCGTCGTCGTCGAGGCCGAGCTCGGCACGCTGGCCGGCGTCGAGGACGAGGTGGCCGTCGAGCACGGACATGAGAGCTACACCCGTCCCGAAGAGGTCGAGGAGTTCGTCTCCCGCACCGGCTGCGACTCGCTGGCCATCGCGATCGGCACCTCTCACGGCGCCTACAAGTTCAAGGCTTCCCAGTGCACGCGCAACGCCGACGGCGTTCTGGTTCCGCCTCCGCTCCGCTTCGACGTGCTCGAAGAGTGCATCAAGCGCCTGCCCGGCTTCCCGATCGTGCTGCACGGTTCTTCCTCCGTTCCGCAGGAATTCGTGAAGATGGTCAACCAGTACGGCGGCAATATGCCCGACGCGATCGGCATCCCGGAGGATCAGCTCCGCAGAGCCGCGAAGCTCGCCGTCTGCAAGATCAACATCGACTCCGATATTCGTCTGGCCATGACCGGCAACATCCGCAAGTACTTCGCCGAGCATCCCGATCACTTTGACCCCCGTCAGTATCTCAAGCCGGCGCGCCAGGCCGTCAAAGAGATGGTCGCCCACAAGATCATCCACGTTCTCGGCTCCGACGGAAAGGCCTGATCCCGGGCGATTGACAGAGAGAAATACTTTCATTGGGAGGTGGCGGTATGGAACCCCGTTCCGACCGGTTTAACGACATCTTGAATTCACTGCCCAGAAATCGCGGCGTTTTTGATCCGATCCTGATCGTTCGCCTGGCCGTTTCGGCCTTGCTTCTGGCTCTTTCGCTCGTCTTGACGGAGATGCTCCCGGTGTTCAGGATCCTGCTGATGATCCTGTCCGCGCTGGCGATCGGGTACGATTTGATCCTCGACGCGATCGACGCCGTGATGGAAGGCCGCTATCTGGACGTCTCCATTCTTCTGCTGGCGATCACGGTCCTTGCGTTTGTGATCGGCAGCGGGTGGGAAGGCTGCCTGGTGCTGCTGCTGTATCAGTTCGGGCGCGCCATGATCACGCTGACCGTCAATAAGATGAAAAAGAGCGCGCAGGATATCCTCAATCCGGCCGATCCCGAGCTGCGCGAAAAAGTGTCGGTACTTATTGCGGACGAAGATGCCGGAAAAACGAAGCTGGAAGAGGAAGTCACGGCCGCGGCCAATCTGATCCTCCGCATCGCCATGGCGCTCGCCCTCGTCTTTGCGATCGTCACCGCGCTGCCGTTTATCGGGCTGCCCGTGCGGGAAGCGATCCGCAGAGCGCTGATGATCCTCGTCGTCTGCACGCCCGCTTCCGTCGTCGTCGCGCTGCCGCTCTCCGGCATCGTCGGCATGAGCTACGCCACGAATTTCGGCGTGATGTTCAACAATTCCCGCGTCATGGAGAAGCTGAACGCCGTCACGACCGCCGTGATTGACAAAAACGGCGTCTTTACCGAGAGCGAGCCGCAGTTTGTCGGCGTCGTCTCCGACATTCTCGACGAGAAGACCTTTATGGAGTTTCTCGCCCATGCGGTCTACTATTCCGATCAGCCGTTTGCCAAAGCGATCTCCTCGCTTGAAGACCGCGAGTACCGCCTCGATCTGATCAGTGATTTCCACGATATTCCGGGAGGAATCGACGTAAATATCGGTGGGACGCCGATCACGCTAGCCAAGCGTGAGGTGCTGACCGGAAGGGGAGTGGCGCTTCCCAATGAAGCCGATGAGGGCAGCGTCTACTATCTCGTGGCCTCCGGCCGTGTGATCGGCAAAGCGCTGTTTACCGAGAGCGCCGCCGAAGAGAACGTCGCGCTGATCAGAGAGCTGAAGGAAGTCGGCTTCAAAAAGTGCGTTGTTCTAACCGAGGATGCTCACGAGGAGAGCGAAAGACTCGGAAAGATGCTGGACGCCGACGAGGTCTATACGGAATTCACCGCCGAGACGAAGCTCCGGTATCTCGAAAGCCTCGAAAGCGATTCTACGCTGTATCTCTACGCCAACAGCCTGCAGATGCACAGCAACGCCGCCGTCGACATGCGTGTGAACCGAAAAGGGAAGTACGCGGATGCGACGATCGTTCCGGAAGCGCTCGGGTTCTTGCCCGAGGCCCGCGAGCTCTGCGCCAGAGTGCGTCAGATCGCGGTTGAGAACGCGGTGTTTGCCTTTGCGGTCAAAGCGCTGCTGATTTTCCTCGGTATGATCGGCGCGATCACGATCTGGTTTGCGGCCTTTGTCGATCTGGCCGCCGCGCTGGCGACGATTCTCAACACGATCCGCGTGACGAAGGATCCGCTGCTTGAGTTTGGCAAGCAGCGCAACGAAGAGATCGAAGAAACCGAAGAATAAAACCGGACCTTGCTCGATGATAAGCGTCGGATGCGAAAAGACCCGCATCCGACGCTTTTTCTTGACAGCGGCCGAAAGCTCGATTATAATACAATCAATGGGGGACACAGGCGGATCCCCCAAGCCTTTCTTCCCTTTAATTACGCATAATATCAATTTAGCGTAATTAGAACCACGTTTTATAAGGAGACGGCCCGATTATGAATCTCGACCAAATTAACGACGTTCCCGATATCGTGATGGAGTTTCTGGAGTATCACTCCACCGTGCGCGGTCATTCCGACCGGACGGTCGCCGCGTATTATATGGATTTGAAGATCCTGCTGCGTTTTCTGAAACGCCGCCGCCGTCTCGTCGATCCCAAAACGCCGTTCAACGAAATTGATATCACGGACGTTGATCTGGACTTCATCAAAGCGACGCGCATTGAAGAGCTCTATCGCTATCAGTCCTTCTCACCAGAAATGCTCGGCTCCAGCCAGTCCCTCTCTGCGGCCAGCCGCTGCCGCAGGACCTCAACCGTGAAATCGTTTTTCAATTACCTCACGGTCAAGCGTCATCTGCTGGATACAAACGTCTGTCAGGAACTGGATATGCCCAAGCGACCGGCTTCGCTGCCGCGCTATCTGGAGGAAAACGAATGCGAGCGTTTGCTGAAGGTCTGCGACGGGCCCTTCGCGCTGCGCGACTATTGTATTCTGATGCTGTTCATGTCCTGCGGACTCCGTGTTTCCGAGCTCGTTTCATTGAATACAACCGATTTGGTCGACGACCATCTGCGCGTGCTCGGCAAAGGCAACAAGGAACGCGTCGTCTACTTCGGCGAAGGCTGCCGCGAGGCCGTCGACGATTATTTGATGGTTCGCGACGAGGAAAAAATCGTTTCCGAGGACAGAAAAGCCCTCTTTATCAGCCGCGATCACCGGCGGATCAGCGTCCGCGGCGTACAAAAAATGGTAGAAAAGAAGCTGAAACTGGCTGGTTTGGACGCTACACGGTACTCTCCGCACAAATTGCGGCATACGGCTGCGACGCTGATGCTGAAAAACGGCGTCGATACCCGCGCGCTGCAGGAGGTTCTGGGCCACAGCAACCTGAACACGACGCAGATCTACACCCATCTGGATAACGCCGCGCTCCACGAAGCGGCTATGGCCAACCCCATCGGCCGGAAGCACCGGACCGATATAGACAAGAAATAACATATACATTATAATAAAAAAGTGATCTCCCGACAGCTTGGGAGATCACTTTTTTATGCTATAAGAACGCTTATAATGTAATAATAAGGATAAATTTAAACTTCTTCGACCGGTTTGACTCTGCTGAGAACGGCTGCGCAGGCTTCGCTGACGCTTTTGACCGGGATCAGCTTCAAGCCCGGCGGCGGCGTCATCTCATCACGGACGTGCGCCGGCACGACGCAGCGCTTGAAGCCGAGACGAGCGGTCTCAGCCAGACGCTGATTGATCATGCTGACGCTGCGGATCTCGCCGGAAAGGCCGACCTCCCCGATCGCCGCCAGATCCAGGCCGAGCGGACGGTTCAAAGCGCTGGAAGCTATTGCCAGAACGGTGGCGAGGTCGGCGGCAGGTTCGTCAAGCACCAGCCCGCCGATGACGTTGATATAGGCGTCGCAGTTGGAAACCTTGAGCCCTCCCCTCTTTTCCAGCACGGCGAGCAGCATGGCGCTGCGGTTGTAGTCGATGCCGTTGCTGCGGCGGGAGGCGTTAAAGGCTGCGGCGGTGACAAGCGCCTGGATCTCGGCGAGGATCGGCCGGGAGCCTTCGATCACACAGGTGACGCAGGTGCCGGGCGCGTCTCCCGGTCGGCCGGAGAGCAGCAGCTCGGAAGGGTTCTCGACGCAGCGCAGGCCGGTCTGCGCCATCTCGAAAACGCCGATTTCATTCGTGGAGCCGAAGCGGTTTTTGGCTGAACGCAGGATGCGGAAGCTCGTGCTGCTTTCGCCTTCGAAGTACAGAACGCAGTCCACCATGTGCTCCAGCACCTTCGGACCGGCGATATTCCCCTCTTTGTTGATGTGGCCGACGATGAATACCGTGACGCCCTTTTCCTTGCAGGTGCGCATCAGACGCATCGTCGCCTCGCGGACCTGGGTGATGCTGCCGGGCACGGACGCGATCTCCGGATCGGACACCGTCTGGATTGAGTCGATGACGACCATCTCGGGGCTCAGCGAATCCATAGCGGACAGAATAGCGTCCAGATCTGTCTCGGCGAGGATATAGATCTCGTCGCGCCCGATCCCGAGACGAACAGCGCGCAGCTTGAGCTGCCGCTCGCTTTCCTCGCCGGTGACGTACAGGATTCTCTTGGCCTCGGCGGCGCTGCCGCACATCTGCAGCAGCAGCGTCGATTTGCCGATGCCGGGGGCGCCGCCGACCAGAACCAGCGAGCCGTTCACGGCGCCTCCGCCGAGCACGCGGTCGAGCTCTGAGATGCCGGTGGAAAAGCGTTTTTCCGGCGTCATGCTCAGCGCGTTCAGCTTTTTGATCTCCGCGCCGCTTTTGAAGCGTTCGGAGCGTCCGGCCGGCGAGAGCGATTCGAGCTTACGCTCGACCAGAGTGTTCCACTGTCCGCAGGACGGGCATTTGCCGGCCCAGTTGGAGGTCTCGCTGCCGCATTCGGAACAGATATAAATCGTTTTCGGTTTGTTGGCCATAATTCTCTCTCTCTTTGTCTTTACGCCCGCTCAGACAGGCATGGGATCCTGTATCAGAGAAGCGACGAGCACCAGCGCGATTTTTCGCTGATACGCTTCGTCGTTCAGCTTGAGGACTTCAAAGTTGTTCGACATAAAGCCGCATTCGACCAGAATCGCCGGGCAGGATACGTGCGAGGTGATGTACAGACGCGCCGGAACGGGCGCGGCAACGCGGCGGTTTTCCGGATCGAGCGCCGAAAGCAGATTGCCGTGCGTCCGCTTGCCCCAGAGCTCGCTACCTTCGGTGGCCGCGTACAGGACCTGCGGACCGCTCGGCTGCCCGGTCGGGAAATCGTTCTGGTGGATGCTGATCAGCACGGCGCCCGGCGTCTGATTGATAAGCTCCGTGCGCCGGATCAGATCCTCCCGCTCGCTGTAGCCGGCATAGTCGGTGCGGCAGCTGTCGTCGCAGCGCGTCAGCACGACCGGGATGCCGAGGAACTGCGCGATGCTTTTCGTCCTGAGCGCGATGGCCAGATTGATTTCGCTCTCCTTGCTGCCGTCGTCCGAGACGGCGCCGCCGTCGATGCCGCCGTGCCCGGGATCGAGCACCAGCGTGAACGGTCCTTCTTCCGCGGAAACCGCGGCGGAGACGGGGCGAAGCAGACTGAAGACCAGAGCCAGAACGATACTCACGCCGAGCAGAAGGATAAAGACCGGCACCGCCCAGACGGCGCCGCGGATATTTTTCTTCATTATATCCGTTCTTCCCATACAAGTCAAATCCTATCCTTACAGCAGGATGCAGATCAGCCCGCCGCAGCCCTCGTTGACGATGCGCTGCAGCGTCTCGCGGAGCTTCGTTCGCGCATCCTCCGGCAGATCGTCGATCTTTCTCGAAAGGCCCTCTTCCGCCAGCTCGTTGAGCGAGCGGCCGAAAATATTGGATTCCCAGATCCGGTTGACGTCGCCGTCGAAGCCCTGCAGCAGAAAGCTGATGATATCCTCCGAGGCGCTTTCTCCGCCGATCGCGGGAGTAACTTCGGTTTCCACGTCGGTCCGCAGCATGTGGATCGCCGGCGCGCTGGCGCGCAGCCGAACGCTGTATTTCCCGTTCTGCCGCACGATCTGCGGCTCTTCCAGCCGCATCTCCGAAGCGGAGGGCATCACGACGCCGTATCCCGTCTCGTCAACGGCCCGGAGCGCTTCTTTGATCCGGTCGTAGGCGCCCTTGACGCTCGCCATCTCGCTGAGCGAAGCGATCAGCTCGCCGTCGTTGTGGATATTGAGCTTCGTCTGTTCGTTGATCGCCTGGTAAAACAGCGAACGCGGTATGCTCAGCTTCAGCGCGGCCGATCCCCTGCCCGGCTCCCGCCCGGCGAGCTCGGCGTTTTCGACCGTCTCGGCGCTCCGGATGCGCTCGGAGATCAGGGACACGTCCTTCATCTGCCGGACGCCGGCCAGAGAGCTGCGGATTACCTCCAGCAGCTCCTGCTTGAGCGGGTTCTCCGCCGGCAGAGCTTCGATCCAGTCGGGCAGGTCAAAGGACACCGAAGAGATCGGAAACGCGTCCAACACGCTCTGAAGCACAGAAGCGATCTCTTTTTCGCTCATCCGAAGACAATTGAGCCGTACGCAGCTCACCCCGTACCGCTCGGAAATCAGCTCGGAGAGCGCTTCCGCGTCGGGGCTGTCGGGGTCCGCGCTGTTCAGGATGACCGTGAAGGGCTTGCCGATCTCCTGCAGCTCGCGGATCACGCGCTCCTCGGCTTCCAGATAGTTTTCCCGCGGGATATCGCCGAAGCTCCCGTCGGTTGTGATCACGATCCCGATGCTCGAATGTTCGCGGACGACCTTTTCCGTGCCGAGCTCGGCCGCCTGACTCATGCTGATCTCATGGTCGAACCACGGGGTCGTGACCATGCGCTCCTCGCCGTCTTCCAATAAGCCGGCGGCTCCTTCGACCATATAGCCCACGCAGTCGATCAGACGAACCGAGATCTCCGCGCCGTCGAGCCGGATCTGTGCGGCTTCCTCCGGGATGAACTTCGGTTCGGCCGTCATGACGGTACGTCCGGACGCGCTTTGCGGCAGCTCGTCGCGGGCGCGTTCCCGCGCGTAGGGATCTTCGATGTTCGGAAGAACGAGCGTTTCCATAAAACGCTTGATGAAGGTGGATTTGCCCGTGCGCACGGGTCCGACCACGCCCAGCAGATAAGAGCCGCCGGTTCGTTCCGCCAGATCGCGATAGATGCTGTTTTCAGACATAAAGAGTGCCTCCGCTTCCTATTCTCGTTGCTACGAGTGTATGTGAAGCGGAGGCTGCTTAGCACCGGATTCAGGCGAAGCGAATAATCGGGCCGTGGACTTCGGAAACGATCCACTCCAGATCCGGGAAATCGGCGGAGAGCCTGTGCCGCAGATCGTAGACGACCGGGTTTTCGGTGCTGAAATGACCGGCGTCGATCAAATTGAGGCGGCAGTCAAGCGCCGCTTGAAACTGATGGTATTTGACGTCGGCGGTGACGTAGGTGTCACAGCCGAGCGCGGCGGCCCGGGCGAGGCTGTCGGCGCCGGAGCCGCCCATGACCGCGACGCGGAAAACGGGCCTGCCGGCGTCGACGTAGCGAAGTCCCGGCGCGTTCAGCGCTTCGCGGCAGCGTTTCAGAAAATCCGCGAGCTCCGCCGGCTGCTCGAGAAGGCCGATCCGCCCGCAGCCGTCCTCGTCCAGCGCGCTTTCGTTCCGGAGCTTCAACAGTCCGGCGAGCGTGTCGTTGACGCCGCCCTCGGCTATGTCGAGATTCGTATGCATTGAAAGAACGGCGATCCCGTTTTCGATCAGCCGGAGCAGACGTCTGCCCTGCGGCGTTTCGTCGCTGACGCTGCGGACCGGCTGAAAGATCAGCGGGTGATGAGAAACGATCAGCTGCGCATCGCGGCGGATCGCCTCCTCGATCACGTCGTCCGTCACGTCAAGAGCGATGATCGCGCGGCGAACTTCACGGTCTCCTCTGCCGACGAGAAAGCCGGAATTGTCAAAATCCATCTGCAGCTCGAGCGGTGCGTAAGCGCAAAGTGTCTTAAAGATCTGAGCAACGGTCGCCATTCGATCCCCTCCTGATTGCGTCGATTTCCCGCAGAATTGCTTCGGTAAAGTCTTCTTCGGCCGCTGAAGACTCAGATGCGCGCCGGATCCCTTCCCTTCTGCGCTCAAAACGGGCTGCGAGCTTTTCAAGCAGCTCGCCGTACAGCTCCCGATCTGCCGATCCCTGCTTGCCGATATAGAGCTCGGCGTCGCTGAGCGGGCTGTTTTCCCCGCAGAATCGAGCGTCAAGGATCTGATAGATCTCGCCCGCGTCACGCACGAGCACTTCCCTGTCGATCGAAAAACCGTTGTTGACGAGAAAATAGCGAAGGATCTCCTGCTTGCTCATCGGCTGCAGAAGCAGGCGGTATGCCGGCGTCCAGCACCACTCGGCCCGGTCGAGGATGCCGCAGATCGCGTCTCCGCCCATGCCGGCGACGACGATCGTATCCACCTGCTCCGGCGGACAGAGCTCGAGCCCGTCACAGAGCAGAAAGCTGATTTTATCCGACACGCCGGAACGCTCGGCCGTCCTTTTGGCGCACTCGAGCGGAGCGCGCCTGATATCCGAGGCGAAGAGACGCCCCGGATATGCCTCCAGGGCCAGTTTTTCCGGCAGATATCCGTGATCCGTGCCGACGTCGATCAGCCCGATCCCCGGGCGGATCAGGCGGCAGATCGTTTCCAGACGCTGATTCATAGCGAAGAAACGCTTACAGGTTTTCGAGATAGTCGATCAGACCCTCGATAAATTCGTCCGGGTCGATACCGTGGACGGCGCAGGCCTGCTCCACAGTCTCGCCGCTGGCCAGCGCGCAGCCCATGCAGTGCATGCCGATGGCCTGGAAAGCCGGCATGGCCTCCGGGCAGTTCTGAACGATATCGCCGATCAGCGTGTCTCTTGTAATTTCCATGATCTCACCTCGTCATAAAAAAACGGATAGGGATACCGAAGCATCCCTATCCCTTGAGCTGTTTTGACTCAGCCCTGAGCCCTCATTCTTGCAAAGCACTCGCTGCAGTAGACGGGACGGTCAGACTTCGGCTCGAAGGGAACCTTGGCCTCGCCGCCGCAGGCAGCGCAGGTAGCGGTGAAGAACTCACGGGGACCGCGAGCGGCGTTCTTGCGAGCGTCGCGGCAGGCCTTGCAGCGCTGAGGCTCGTTCTGGAAGCCGCGCTCCGCGTAGAACTCCTGCTCACCGGCGGTGAAGACGAACTCTTTGCCGCACTCTTTGCAAACTAAGGTCTTGTCCTGGTACATTTTGAATCCTCTCTTTTTTTGCTCTTGCCGTGATGGCTGTATTTGCGTTCAGCTTTCGCTGATATCGCCTGGGTGAAGGTTCCGCGCCAGCTTGCGCCTGATCCGTTGGACAGCGTTGTCGACGGATTTTGAGTCTTTTCCGAGCTTTTCCCCGATTTCGCGATAGCTCATGCCGTTGCTGTACAGGGACAGGACCCGGATCTCATATTTGGATAAGCAGTTGGATAAGGCGCAGTAAAGTTCTTCCTCGTTCTCTCTGGCTAAAACCATATCCTCGGGGTTGCGATGGAATACCTCCAAAACAGCCGACAAACGGGGATCGGATTCTTCTGAGAGCTGCTCAAGGGAAACGGAGTCGTTGAGCGGGAAATGCTTTAGTCGGGATGCGGATTTGACTGCAGAGAGCAGACGCATGCGGACACAGTGCTCGGCATAGGTGCGGAAGGAAGCGCCGTTATCGGGTTTATACGTTCTGATTGCGGAAAGAAGACCGATCACGCCCTCCTGGACGAGATCCTTCCCTTCCCCGCCGGCCAGAACGAAAGACTTGGCGCAGGCTTTCACCAGCGGCAGATAGCGGGCCGCCAGCTGCTCTTCCGCCTCCTCTTTCCCTTCGGACAGAAGGCCGAGCAATTCGTTATCGCTGTAATCTGCGTAATCAACCATAGTCGTTCAGAATATCTTTACAAAACTACAGAGTTTATTATACCGCAAGTTTGTGTAAAGTCAATATTATTTTTTTCTAAATCATGACAGATCGATCTGCTGCTGTCCGATATATTCAATGCCGAGATGCTCGTAGGCCTTCCTCGTGACGCAGCGTCCCCGCGGCGTCCGCGTGAGAAATCCGCGCTGCAGCAGGAAGGGCTCGTACACGTCTTCAAGCGTGACGGCTTCCTCGTTGATCGTGGCGGCCAGCGTATCGAGACCGACGGGACCGCCGCCGTAATAGTCGATGATGCTGCGGAGCATCCGACGGTCCAGCGCGTCGAGACCGAGCTTGTCGACCTCCAGCGCGGAGAGGGCCTGATCGGCGACCTTCTGCGTGATCACGCCGTTGGCCCGGACCATCGCATAATCGCGGACGCGGCGAAGCAGCCGGTTGGCGATACGGGGCGTGCCGCGCGAGCGCGAGGCGATCTCATAGGCGCCGTCGGGCTCGATCCCAACGTTGAGGATGCCGGCCGAGCGCACGACGATTTTCTGCAGCTCCTCCGGGCTGTACAGCTCAAGCCGCAGCGTGACGCCGAAGCGGTCGCGCAGCGGAGCCGTGAGCTGGCCCGATCGGGTCGTCGCGCCGATCAGCGTGAAATGCGGCAGATCGAGATGCAGGGAATTCGCCGAGGGGCCTTTGCCCAGAATAATGTCGATCGCAAAATCCTCCATCGCGGGATAGAGGATCTCCTCGTAAGCGCGGTTCAGGCGATGGATCTCGTCAACGAAGAGGATATCCCCTTCGTTAAGATTCGTCAGCATCGCGACCAGGTCGCCGGGCTTTTCGATCGCAGGGCCGGAGGTGATGCGCATATTGACGCCCATTTCGTTGGCGATCACGGCCGCCAGCGTCGTTTTGCCGAGGCCCGGAGGCCCGTGCAGCAGCACGTGATCGAGCGGCTCACGGCGCATTTTCGCGGCGTTGATGAAGATTTCGAGATTCTCCTTCGCCTTCTTCTGCCCGATATACTCGCGCAGCGTCCTCGGACGCAGCGAGCCTTCGGCGCTGTCCTCCGGGAGACTGACGGTCGCGGTGATGATCTCTTCCTGTTCTTCGGCGGAATAACTGATGCTCATATAGCTCCCCCGTTACTGGGCCATCGTTCTGAGGACGGCTTTGGTGATCTGTTCGGCTGTCATGGAGGACGTGTCGATCTTTTTCATCGCGGCGGCGATCTCGGCGTTGCCGAAGCCGAGCACGGTGAGCGCGGCGACCGCCTCGCTCACGGCGCTGCTCTCCCCTGCCGATACGGCCGGTGGCGGCGTGAAATCGACGGACTCCGTCTCTGCGCCGATCTTGTCCTTAAGCTCCAAAATCACGCGCTGAGCGATCTTTTTGCCGATGCCGGGCGCGACGGTCAGGGCTTTTTCATTGTTGTTCAGCACGGCGAAAGCGAGCGAATCCGGCGTGTTTGCCGAGAGGATCGACAGCGCCGCCTTCGGCCCGATGCCGGAGACGGAGATCAGCATTTCAAAGAAACGCCGCTCGCTTTTTGTTGAAAAGCCATAGAGATCGAAGGCGTCTTCCTTGATCGCCTCCGTGACGTACAGCCGCGCTTTTTCGCCGGTGCGGAGATAAGACAAGGTGTTCAGCGTCGTGTTGAGTTCAAAGCCGATCCCGCCGCAGTCGATCACGGCGAGATTGTGACCGATCTCGCTGACGACGCCTTCTATATGGTGGAACATATTCCTTCGTCTCCTCTGTAGAGTAATGAGGTCGCGCTGCGGGCATGGCAGATGGCGAGCGCCACGGCGTCGGCCGCGTCATCCGGCCTCGGCGGCGCTTTCAGCGAGCAGATGCGCCGGACCATCTCCATGACCTGCTTCTTCTCCGCCCGTCCGTAGCCGACGACGGCCTGCTTGACCTGCAGCGGCGTGTATTCGTAAATCTTCACGCCCGCCTGCCGGCACGCGAGCAGGATCACGCCGCGCCCGTGGGCCACGGCGATGCCGGTCGTGATATTCGTATTGAAAAACAGCTCTTCGATCGCCACGGCGTCCGGCCGGTACTCCCGCAGGAGCTGACCGAGATCGAGGTAGATCTGCTCCAGGCGGCTTGACAGGCTCGTGTGAGCCGGCGTCGTGATCACGCCGCAGCGCTGCAGGCTGATCCTCGCCCGGTCTGCGTCCAGAACGCCGAAGCCGATCGTCGCAATGCCGGGGTCGATGCCCATGATTCGCATGCAATCACTTCCCTGTCAAACTGTATCACATGTTCGCTTTTTTTTCAACAAAAAACCTCCGGTCTGCCGCTGACGGAGGGACAGACCGGAGGAAATCTTCTGTTTTTCAGGCTCTCGGATGGGCCATGTTGTACACGTCTTTGATCTGTTTTTTGACGAGCTGCGAATAGACCTGCGTCGAAGAAAGATCGGCGTGGCCGAGCATCTCCTGGATCGCGTGGATATCGGCGCCGTTTTCCAGCAGGTGTGCGGCGAAGGAGTGACGCAGCGTGTGCGGGGTGATCTCCTTTTCGATCGCGGCCTTTTTCTGGTAGTGCTTGATGAGCTTCCAGAAGCCCTGGCGGGACATGCGCTCGCCGCTGACGTTGACGAACAGGGCCTGTTCGTCCGGCAGCGCGATCATCTGCGGGCGCACGAGCTCGAGATAATCGCTCAGCGCCTTGACGGCCTTTGGATACATTGGGATAAAGCGCTCTTTGTCGCGGCTGTGGCAGCGAACGACGCCCGCCTTGAGATTGACGTCGTCAACGTCCAGATCGATGAGCTCCGTCACGCGGATACCGGTGGCGTAAAGCAGCTCCAGCATGGCCTTGTCGCGGTAGCCTTTGGCGTCGACGCATTCCGGCTGCTCCAGCAGCAGATCCACTTCCCGGCTGGTCAGGATCTGCGGGAGCTTCTGCTTGCTCTTTTCCGGAACGAGCCCGGTGGCCGGGTTTGAGCTGATCATACGGCTGATCATGAGCCAGGAATACAGGTTTTTCAGCGAAGCAATGCTGCGCGAGACCGTAGCGACGGATTTGCCCGCCTCCTTCAGGTGCTCGATATAGGCGAAAAGCTCCGTGTCCTCCGCTTCGGTGATCGGCGATCCGTCGTGCTCTTCCATATACTCCGCGTACTGGCGGATATCGCGCATATACGAGCTGAGCGTATTGGCCGAAGCCTTTTTCTCGTTTTTCAGATAGTTTTCAAACAATTCGAGGCATTCGGAATTGAGCATGTCGGGATCACCTCCTTTACGGTTTTATCATCACATGCGAGAGGATAAGCGAGCAAAGACAGAGCAGTACGGTAAACGCGAGGCGGGATGGAAGACTGCGGTCCCGCGCCGGAGCGCGGAAAACGCTTCGCAGCAGAGACAGGCTGCACCGGATGGATAAGGAGCCCGCGCAGAACAGCGCCGGGTACAACGCGAGCAGCCAGAACGGAAAGCCGCTTTCGGACCGAAGCTCCCAGGAAGAAAGACAGGCGGAACAGCCGAGGAAAAAGAAGACCGCCGGAACCAGCAGCGGGCCGAGAACGGAAAAAGCCGCGATGCACAAGGCGGCGCTGAGCAGCTCATAGAGCTGGGGCTCCGGAGGAAGAAAACGTGTCAGATCCGGCAGAATCGCAGCGCGGCAACAGACGCTGCCCAGCACAAAGGCGAAAAAAAGAATCCCAGCATACGCTCGGGAGGCGTTTTGACGGCTTTGAACTTGTATCATCGGATGCATAGAAGAAAACAATTGTTACCGAATCGCATAAAATAACGATTAACATAACAACATTGTGAAAACAATATATTACATTCCCCCGCTTTTTTCAAGCCCTTTTTGAACGTTTTGTTAAAAATTCTTAATCTGCGACAAAACGGTTACAATCGACAGACCGGAAGCACAAATTGTTGTATTGCGCGGCGGCCGCCGCTTCAAGATATGGGCGGCGCAACAGGCGGTCTGTCAATAATCACAAAAAATGAAAGGCCGGATCAGCCGCCGAATCTGAACGAGCGGGTTCTGCGACCGGACGCAGATCGTTTCACGCCTCCGGAAAAGAAAGCCCCGACTGAGGCTCCGGCGAGACTGGAGGCGCAGACCTTCGCCGCTCCCGACCAGGTCACGCTGTCACCCAGCGCCAGAAAGCCGCAGAGGATCAGAAACGCTGCCGCTCCCAGACCGAACAGCATCCCGCAGCGCAGTCGACCGTGCTCTTGCCCGGAGCACAGAAACAGCGCTGCGGCCGCGCCGGCAAGCAGCACGGCGATATCCGCCAGCAAGGCCAGATCCTTCTGCCTGCAGCCGAGTTTGTTTGCCAGAACGGCTGCGAGCAGAAGCAGCGCAAAGACCGAAGCGGCCCAGACGAGCACGGACAGAGCGAGCCTCCGCCCGCCTTTCCGTTCTTTTTTCCCCATCAAAAAGCACCTCCGCCGGTATGATTTGCTTCATCATACGGCCGCGAGGCGCTTTTCATGCCAGGAACGGAAAGAGGCAGCGAAAGCCGGAACGGCCGCTGCCTCTTATCGTCTGAAAGCCTTTATTTCCGCTTCTGAGCGGCGGCCTCCTCGGCCTCCATCTTGGCGGTCGTGGAGATAGCCCACTTCTTCACCTGGATGCGGACGCGGTCTTCGCCGGTCTCGAAGGTGATCGTCTCCTCGGTGACCTGGACGATCTTGCCGGTGATGCCCCCGATCGTCGTGATCTCATCGCCGAGAGAGAGCGAATTGCGCATCTCTTCGGCCTTCTTTTTCTTCTTGTTCTCCGGACGGATGATCAGCAGATACATCAGACCGAACATGAGAACGAGCGGAATAATCATCGTGAGCATAGAGCCGCCCTGCTCGGCAGCAGTCAGAAACAGTTGCATGTTGTACGAAACCTCCCCGTAAAAGTGTTTTTATTATACTTTGTTCAACGGTAAAAAGCAAGATGCTAAATCCGTTTATCAAGGATTTCGGAATACTGCGCCCGGAACGCGGCAAAGCTGCCGTTGTCAAGGCTTGCGCGGATCCTTGCCGTCAGATCGTTGTAGAAAAACAGATTGTGCATCACGGCAAAGCGCATCGCGAGCATCTCCTCCGCCTTGAAGAGATGGCGCAGATACGCGCGGGAATAGCGGCGGCAGACGGGACAGGAGCAGGCGGCGTCGATCGGGCCGTCGTCCTTCAGATATTTTTCGTTTTTGATGTTGATGATCCCGTTCCAGGTGAAAAGATGTCCGTGCCGACCGTTTCTCGCCGGCATCACACAGTCGAAGAAATCAACGCCGCGTGCGACGCTCTCGATGATATTGCCCGGCGTGCCGACGCCCATCAGATAGCGCGGCTTGTCCTTCGGCATATATTCCTCGACCGCTTCGATCGTGTCGTACATCTCCCGGTGCGTCTCCCCCACCGCGAGCCCGCCGATCGCGTATCCGGGCAGGTCGAGCGCAGCGATGCGCTTCATGTGCTCGATCCGGAGATCATGGAAGACGGCGCCCTGGTTGATGCCGAACAGCATCTGTCCCGGGTTGACGGCATCGTCGCGGCTGTTGTATTCGGCGAGCGCTTTTTTGGAGCGCTCCAGCCAGCGGGCCGTCCGCTCGCAGGAGCGCTGGACGTAGTCCTTCGGCGACGGAATTTTAATGCACTCGTCGAAGGCCATCGCGATATCCGAGCCGAGATTCGACTGGATGCGCATGCTCTCCTCCGGGCCCATGAAAACATGCCTGCCGTCGACGTGGGAATTGAATTTCACGCCCTCCTCCGTGATCTTGCGGAGCTTGGCCAGGGAAAAGATCTGGAATCCGCCGCTGTCCGTGAGGATCGGCCCCTCCCAGGTCATGAAACGGTGAAGCCCGCCGAGCTCCTTGATCAGTTCGTCGCCCGGGCGGACGTGCAGATGGTAGGTGTTCGACAGCTCGACCTGGCAGCCGATCTCCTTCAGATCGCGGGCGGACAGAGCGCCCTTGATCGCGCCCTGCGTGCCGACGTTCATAAAGACCGGCGTCTGTACCAGCCCGTGCGGCGTTTCAAATTCGCCGCGCCGTGCGCGCCCGTCCTGCTTCAGTAATCGGTACATGCTATCGCACCTCTTCGTTCAATAGAATACAGAGGCGCCCGGATCAATCGGACGCCTCTGTTTGAGCGATCAATAGAAACGCTTGTTCTTGTTTTTGCGAGCAGCCTCGGATTTTTTACGGCGCTTGACACTGGGGCTCTGGTAGTACTCTTTCTTTCTGAGGTCGGCCAGAACGCCGGACTTCGCGCAGCTGCGCTTGAAACGCTTCAGCGCATTGTCCAGAGACTCATTCTCCTTGACGTAGATTTCAGACATTTATTTCCCTCCCTCCAAATACGCCAGCGGCGCTTTAAGGGCCACAAATTGGCTTTTAACAGCAGCATTATACCGTTGTTTACCGCTTTTGTCAACAATTACTTTGCCGGCTTGAGGATGAGATTGATCAGCTTGTTCTTGACGAGAATCGTCTTGACGAGCTGCATGCCCGCCATCTGGCGCTTGATCTTTTCGTCCTCGCAGGCGGCGGCCAGCACCGTCGCTTCGTCGGCGTCAGCCGGGACCTTGACGGTCGCGCGGAGCTTGCCGTTACACTGCACCGCGAGCTCGCGCACGGCGTCGTGCGTCTTGGCCTCGTCAAAGACGGGCCAGGGCATCTGCATCGCCATACGGCCGCTGCGTGCGGCAAAGCCGGTCTGCTCCCACATCTCCTCGGCCAGATGCGGCACGAAGGGGCTGAGCATCAGGATCAGCGGTTCGAGGTCTCCCCTGCTCACACCGTTGGCGTAGAACTCGTTGACGAGCGTCATCAGCGCGGCGATTGCGGTGTTCATCTTCAGATTGTCAAGATCCTCGGTGACCTTTTTGATCGTCTTGTGGATGATGCTCTCGTTTTTTGGCGTGATCTGCTCGCTGTCGCTCGCCAGCTCAAGCAGGTTCCAGCAGCGGTCAAGGAAGCGCTTGGAGCCCTTGACGGCCTCGTCGGACCAGGTGGCGGTCTTCTCAAAGTCGCCGATGAACATGATATACAGGCGCATGGTATCGGCGCCGTAAGCCCTGATCACGTCGTCGGGGTTGACGACGTTGCCGAGGGACTTCGACATCTTCACGGACGGGCGCGTCGCCTGGCTGCCGTATTTGGCGAGCAGGGCCTGCTTTTCCTCCTCGGTCTCCGCGTTGCCGATGTAGTGCGGGTTTTTGCCGAGGATCATGCCGTGGCTGGTGCGCTTGGCGTAGGGCTCCTTCGTGTGAACGACGCCGATATCGTAGAGGAACTTATGCCAGAAGCGGCTGTACAGCAGGTGCAGCGTTGTGTGCTCCATGCCGCCGTTGTACCAGTCTACCGGGCCCCAATAGGCCTCGGCTTCTTTTCCGACCGCGGCCTCGTCGTTGTGCGGGTCCATATAGCGCAGGAAATACCAGCTTGAACCGGCCCACTGCGGCATCGTGTCGGTTTCGCGCCTGGCGGGGCCTCCGCAGCAGGGGCAGACCGTGTTGACCCAGTCGGTCATCTTGCTCAGCGGAGATTCGCCGTCGTCGGTAGGTTCGTAGGAATCGACCTGCGGCAGGAGCAGCGGAAGCTGATCCTCCGGCAGCGGCACCCAGCCGCATTTCTCGCATTGGACGAGCGGGATCGGCTCGCCCCAATAGCGCTGGCGGGAGAAGACCCAGTCGCGCAGCTTGTAGTTGACCTTCTCACGGCCGATCCCCTGCTCCGTCAGCCATTGCTTCATGGCGGGAATGGCCTGTTTGACGGTCAGCCCGTCAAGAAAGCCGGAGTTGACCATGATCCCGGTGTCGTCCTTGAGCGTAAAGGCGGATTCTTCGATATTGCCGCCCTTGACGACCTCGATGATCTCACAGCCGAATTTCCGCGCAAACTCCCAGTCTCTGTCGTCGTGCGCCGGAACGGCCATGATCGCGCCGGTTCCGTAAGTGACGAGCACGTAATCGGAGATGAAGATCGGGATCTCTTTGCCGTTGACGGGGTTTATGCCGCGCACGCCCTCGATGCGCACGCCGGTTTTTTCCTTGTTGAGCTCGGCGCGCTCAAAATCGGACTTGTGGGCCGCCTCGTCCACGTAGGCGGCGACCTGATCCCAGTTTTCGATGCGGTCCTTCCATTTGGCGACGTAGGGATGCTCCGGCGCGAGGACCATGTAGGTCGCGCCGAAGAGCGTGTCGGGACGGGTCGTATACACAAGCAGATCGTCGCCCGCCGTCGTGCGGAAGGTAACCTCGGCGCCCGTGGAGCGGCCGATCCAGTTGATCTGCTGCGTCTTGACGCGGTCGATGAAGTCAAGACCGTCCAGATCATCGATCAGCCGGTCGGCGTATTTCGTGATGCGAAGCATCCACTGGCTTTTTTCCCTGCGCACGACCTCGCTGCCGCAGCGCTCGCAAACGCCCTCGACGACCTCCTCGTTGGCCAGCACGCATTTGCAGCTCGTGCACCAGTTGACGGGCATGGTCGTCTTATAGGCCAGGCCGTTTTTATAAAGCTGGAGGAAGATCCACTGCGTCCACTTGTAGTACTTCGGATCCGTCGTATCGACGACGCGGTCCCAGTCGAAACCGTATCCGAGGCTTTTCAGCTGGCGCGTGAAGTTTTCGATATTGCGCTTCGTGACGACGGCCGGATGAATGTGATTTTTGATCGCGTAGTTTTCCGTCGGGAGGCCGAAAGCGTCGTACCCGATCGGGAAAAGGACGTTGAAGCCGTCCATGCGCTTCTTTCTGGCGATGATGTCCAGCGCCGTATAGGGGCGGGGATGCCCGACGTGCAGACCCGCTCCGCTCGGATAGGGGAACTCCACCAGCGCGTAGAATTTCGGCTTGTCGCTGCCGGTTTCGGCCGCGTAGGGCTTTGTCTGCTCCCAGCGGTCCTGCCATTTCTTTTCAATGGCGGTAAAATCGTATTTCATATGGCGTATCTCTCCTTCTGTGATGTTGATCCGAAAGCCCCGTAGCCGGGGCGTCACAGGGATGAGAGATCCACCACCTCAGCGTCGCTCCAAAGCCTCTCGAGATTGTAGAACTTGCGAGCCTCGTCGGTAAACACGTGAACGATCACGCTGCCGAAATCCATCAGCACCCAGATGTCGGAGCGCAGGCCTTCGCGGCGGATCGGCGGCTCTCCGGCTTCGGAAAGCTGCTTGTCCACTTCGTCGACGAGCGCCTTGATGTGCGTGGACGAGGTGCCGTTGCAGATCACGAAATAATCCGCAAGAACCGTGTGCTCTTCCGTTTTCAGGACCTTGACGTCCTTGGCTTTCTTTTCTTCCAGCGCCCTGGCGGCGATGGAGGCGATTTCTCTGGGACTCAACATAGTTTAGTTCTCCTCTCTGCTGCAAAACCATTGATAGGCCTTGACAGTGTCTTTATAAGGCTTTTTTCCGTCTTCCCGGATGTGTGCAAGGGTCGTTTTCAGCGCCGCCGTCATCGCGGCGTCCAGATCGTCGTAGGCAAGGCTTCTCGCCTCTTCCACGCCTGGAAAATCGCGGGTCGGCTCTATATAGTCGGCCATCCAGACGATTTTTTCCAAAAGCGTCATATTCGGCTTGCCGGTGCAGTGCCAGCGGATCGCACCGTAAACCCGATCGTCCACGCCGAAAACACGGCGGGCGTATTCCGCGCCGGTCCTCGCGTGAAGGATGTTCGGGCTTTCCAGCTCGCCGGCGTCGGTTTTCAGCTTGTATTTGCGGCAGAGGTCGAACTGCGCCTCCTCGCCGCCTTTTTTCGTGATATCGTGCAGCAGGGCCGCCTCCGCGGCCAGGGACGCATCCTCGCCCCAGCGCTCCGCCAGACGGACGGCCTCGCTCTCACAGCCCAGCACGTGCGGAACGCGCTTCGGCTTGAGCTGCGCCACGGCCTTTTCCCGCAGCCAGTCGAGGTCGGGGCTTGCCCGATACCAGCGGCGGCGGATGATCTCTCCGTAGACGCTGTCCGTCAAAAGCTCCCGGGCCTTTCGCTCCGGCAGCAGCAGGCGGATCTCCTCGGAGCTGGTCGGAACGGCTTCCAGCTCGAGCATGCGCAGCTTTGCGCGGTGCTCGCGGCGGAGCCGGTCGGCCTTCTCGCAAATCAGCTCCGTCTCCCCTTCCCCTCTCGGAAAAACCGTCAGGATGCAGTTTTCCAGCAGATAGGAAAAACGATACCAGGAGTCGATGCAAAGCAGCATGTCCGTCCCGAGCAGCAGGTCGATCTCCGCGCCGGGAAACTCTTTTTTCAGTTCGGCAATCGTGTCCGCCGTGTAGCTCGGCCCCTCCCGCCGGATCTCGCGGTCGTCGATCTCGGCCTTCGGCGTCTCCGAAAAGCAGAGACGGCAGAGCTCGAAGCGCTCCTCGGGGCCGGGGCTGTTTTCAGGCAGCTTCTTATGCGGCGGGATGCGTGCCGGCACGATCAGAAACCGATCCGGCTCAAGCTGGCGTGCGGCTGCCTCGGCGACGCGGAGGTGTCCGACGTGCGGCGGATTGAAGCTGCCGCCGTAAACGACGATCCGCATTATCGGCCGCTCTTGACGAGCTCGATTTTCGGATCTTTTTCGTTTCTCTTGTAGAGAACGAATTTGGTGCCGATCACCTGGACCTGTTCGGCCCGGCAGGCCTCGCTCAGGGCGTCGCAGGCCTCCCGCGCGGTGAGCATGGAGTTTTCCAGCACGCGGCCCTTGACGAGCTCGCGCGCCCGCAGCGCGTTGGAGACGGATTCGATCAGCTTGTCGTTGATGCCGCCTTTTCCGACCTGGATGATCGTATCCTCGGCGGCGGCGAGAGAACGGAGCTGCGATCTCTGTTTACTCGTTAATGCCATAAGTTTCTCCTTCCTGTCAGGTTTTGAAAAGAGCGGAAACGAAATTGTTCGGATCAAAGGGGATCAGATCGTCCATCTGCTCGCCGACGCCGACGTATTTGACGGGCAGCTTGAGCTCGTTTGCGATCGCAAAGACGATGCCGCCCTTCGCGGTCCCGTCGAGCTTGGTGAGGACGATGCCGGTGATCCCGGCGGATTCCAGAAACTGCTTGGCCTGGATCAGCCCGTTCTGGCCGGTCGTCGCGTCGAGCACCATCAGCGTTTCCACGTCGGAATCCGGCAGCTCCCGCTCGATGATGCGGCGCATCTTGCTCAGCTCGTTCATCAGGTTCTGCTTGTTGTGCAGACGCCCGGCCGTGTCGATGATGACGATATCGGAGCCGCGCGCACGGGCGGCGTTCAGCCCGTCAAACACGACCGCGGCGGGATCGCTCCCCTCCTCGTGACGCACGATTTCGGCTCCCGAGCGCTCGGCCCAGACGCCGAGCTGCTCGGCGGCGGCGGCACGGAAGGTGTCCCCGGCGCAGAGCAGCACGGTTTTCCCCTGCTCTCTGAACTGGTGCGCCAGCTTGCCGATCGTCGTGGTCTTGCCCACGCCGTTGACGCCGACCATCAGGATCACCGAGGGCTTCGTGTTCAGCTTCAGCGAAGCGTCGCCGGCGTTCAGCAGTCCGGTCAGCAGCTCGATCAGTCCGGCTCTGGCCTCGTAGCCCCTGCGGAAACGGCGCTCCCAGGTGAGCCGCTTCATATTCTTCACAATCGTCTCGGCGGTCTCGCCGCCGACGTCGGACAGGACGAGGATCTCTTCCAGCTCGTCGTAAAAATCCTCGTTGTCGGGAGAATAGTCTTGAAAGAGCTCTTCCAGCTCCTGCATGTTTTTCCGCGTTTTGGTCAGACCGGAAAAAATCTTGTCAAAAAAACCCATAGCTTTACTCCTCAATACTCTTCTGCGCGCTCTCAAGATCGAGCTCGATCACGCTGGAAACGCCCTTTTCCTGCATCGTCACGCCGTAGAGCATGTCGGCTTCCTCCATTGTGCCGCGGCGGTGCGTGATGACGAGAAACTGCGTTTTTTGGGACATGCGGCGAAGGTAGGAGGCAAAACGGGAGACGTTTGCCTCGTCGAGCGCGGCTTCGATCTCGTCCATTACGCAAAACGGCGTCGGACGTACCTTCAGGATCGAAAAATACAGCGCGATGGCGACAAAAGCCATTTCTCCGCCCGACAGCAGGCTGATCGTGCTCAGCGCCTTGCCGGGGGGCTGGACCTTGATCTCGATCCCGCACTCGAGCACGTTGTCCTCGTCCTCCAGCACGAGAGCGGCCTTGCCGCCGCCGAAGAGCTCCAGGAAGGTCTGGCGGAAGCTCTCGTCGATACGCTTGAACTGCGTGACGAAAATCTCTTTCATCTCGCCCGTCACGTCCCGGATCAGATCGAGCAGCTCTTTTTTTGCCTTCTCCACGTCGTCGCGCTGACCGCTGAGGAATTCGTAGCGCTCGCTGACGCGCTCGTACTCCTCGATCGCGCCGAGGTTCGGCGTGCCGAGGGCGCTGATCGAGCGTCTGAGCTCGGCGATCTCGCGATTGGCCCGGGTGAGGCTTTCGACCGGCTTGCGAAGCGCCTGCGCGGCGCTGTGGCTGAGCTCGTAGTTGTCCCAGAGCTTGTCGAGGATCTGCTTCTCCTCCATTTCGGCGGACAGCTTTCTCTGCTCGATCCGAGCGGCGCTGCGTTCGAGCTCGATGATCTGCGCGTTACGGTTCTGAGCTTCTTTTTCTGCTCCGGTACGACGGCCTTCCAGCTCGAGCCGGCTCTTGCTGATTTCTTCGATCTCGGCGCGCACCGCCTGGGCTTTGCCGCGGAGATCGGACAGATCTTTGGCTTTGTCGGCGGCCTGCGCTTTCAGCTCGTCGATCCTCGCGTGAGCTTCGTCAACGGCTTTTTGCCGCGTTTCCGTATCGCCGGAGAGACTCCTGAGCAGCAGCTCAAGCTGGCTGATCGAGTTTTCCGTCGTGCGCGCTTCGGCCTGCAGCGAAGACTGCAGACGCAGCTGCTCGGTCTGCTCTTCGAGAGACAGATCCAGCCGGTGGCGCAGATCCGCGATCTGCCTGCGAGAGGTCTCCAGCTGCTCGCGGCAGGAGGTCTCCTGCGCGGCGAGCTTTTCACGCTGCTTTTTGAGCTTTTCAAGCTCGTTTGCGCGGGACAGGATGCCGGTGCCTTTCGCGGCGCTGCCGCCCGTCATCGAGCCGCCGGCGTTGATGAGCTGGCCGTCGAGCGTAACGATGCGCAGCCTGTTCCCGCTCGAGCGGGACATCCGGATCGCGTCGCTCAGCGTTTCGGCGACGACGGTACGGCCGAGCAGATTCTGGAAGATCTGCCGGTATTTCGGATCGAAGCGGACCAGATCGACCGCGAGGCCGACGAAGCCCGGATCGTTGACCGGCGCGTCGTTCAGAACGCCGCCGCGGATCGTGTCGAGCGGAAGAAAGGTCGCGCGGCCTGCGTCCCGCCGTTTCAGCAGCTCGATGGCCAGACGGCCGTCGTTCTGCGTGTCGATCACGATATCCTGGGACGCGCCGCCGAGGGCGGTTTCGATGGCGAGGGTATATTCGTCGTCCGATTGGAGCAGATTGGCGGCGGGGCCGTGGACGCCCTTCAGGGCGCCCCGCCCGGCTTCCTGCATGACGGTCTTAACCGCTTTGGAATAGCCCTCGTACTCTTTCTCCATCTCTGACAGCAGACGGATCCTTCCGTCTGTGCTGCGCAGGTCGATCGTGAGCCGTGTGGCTTTTTCGCCCAGCTGCTCGAACAGCTCCTCCCGGCTGCCGATCTTCATGCGGCAGCCCTCGACGACGTTGGCGCAGCGGCTCAGATGTTCGGAGGCTTCCCGGAGCTTATCGGAGATCTCGTCGATCCGGCTGCGGCCGGCGGCGATCTGCTCGGAGACTTCCCTGCTTCTGACGGACTGCTCCGCCATATCCAGCATCATCTGCCGGGCGTTGTTCTCCGTGGACGCAAGATTGGCTTTTATGACGGCGACGGCGGATTCGCACTCGGAAACGGCGGCTTCGGCGGCCGAGAGACGCTCTCTCGTCCTGTCGAGCTCGACGTCCTTGCGGTGCATGCGCTCGGTGATCGAAGCGGAAGAGGCGTAGAGCGCTTCCAACTCGGCGCGGGCGCTTTCGAGCGATTCCTTCGTCTGCTTGTATTCCAGTTCAACGTTGGACGACTGCGCGCGGAGCTTGTCCAGCGTCAGCATCCAGACAGAAATTTCCCTGCTGCGGAGCTCGTCGCGAAGAACCAGGTATTTCCTGGCGATCTCGGACTGCCGCTTCAGCGGCCCGACCTGCAGCTCGAGCTCTTCGATCTTGTCGTTGATGCGCAGGAGGTTTTCCTCGGTTCTTTCCAGCTTCCGCTCGGCGTCTTCCTTGCGGTAGCGGAAACGGGAGATGCCGGCCGCTTCTTCAAAGACCTCGCGCCGGTCGGTGCTTTTGGAAGAGACGATCTCCGCGATGCGTCCCTGCCCGATGATCGAATAGCCGTCCCGACCGAGTCCGGTGTCCATCAGAAGGCTGTTGAGCTCCTTGAGGCGGACGGATTCGCGGTTGATGTAGTACTCGCTCTCGCCGCTGCGGTAATAACGGCGGGTGAGCATGATCTCGTCGCTGTCGGAGTCAATGATCCGCTCGGAGTTGTCGAGGATCAGCGAGACCTGCGCGTAGCCGAGCTTGTTTCGCTTTTCCGTTCCGCCGAAGATCACGTCCTCCATGCGCGAGCCGCGCAGCGCCCGGCTGCGCTGTTCGCCCATGACCCACAAAATGGCGTCGGCAATATTGGATTTTCCGGAACCGTTCGGTCCGACGATCGCGGTGACGTCCTTTTCAAAGCTGAGTCTCGTCTTTTCGGCGAAGCTCTTGAAGCCCTGAATTTCCAGTGCCTTTAAGTACAAAGTAAAACCCTCGTTCGTTTTCGTAATAAAACGTTTTCTGTTTATCGGTCAGCGGCCGAAACGCGGCGGACGGCGCCGGGAGAGAGCGAAGGATCCTCGACGACGTCCAGCGAAGACAGCGCAAACTCGGCGAGAAGCCGATCGACGTTTTGCCGTTTCTGTCCGACGAGCTGAGAACGGCAGCTGGGGTGAACGGCCAGCGCGGCACGTACGCCGGGACGGGCGTCCTGCAGAGCGGCGCGGGCCTTATCCAGCAGGCGGCGGCTTTTTACAAGCTCGCCGAGCGCCGGATGATAAGCGCCGGCAGCGGCTTCGCCGCCGGAGAGCTCGTCCGTAGGATTCAGACCGAGGCGGATCACGGGGATCCCGGCGCTTTCGAAAAGCTCCAGAAGCGCGGCGCACCAATCGACGGCCTCGTCTACGCTGTGCTCGCGGTAAACGCCGCGGAGCCATAGCTCGTACAGGGGCGTTTCGCGGATGATAACGGTCGGATAGATACGGACGCCGTCGGGACGCAGCGCGCAGAGCCTGAGCGCCGTCTCCAGGCTTTTCTCCTTCGTGTCGCCCGGCAGCCCCGTCATCATCTGGAGGATCAGACCGAAGCCGCGCTTTTTGATCAGCCGCGCCGCCCGTTCGACGTCCTGCGCCGAGTGCCCGCGGCCGGACAGCCGCAGCACCTCGTCGTCCATCGACTGGGCGCCGAGCTCGACCGTCTCAACGCCGAAGCGCTCCAACCGGTCCAGCGTCTCCCCGTCGATCGCGTCCGGACGCGTCGAAAGACGGATCGAGCGGATCAGCCCGAGACGCCGCGCCTCCGCGGCCGCGGAAAGCAGCTCCGTCTGCCGCTCGGCCGGGATCGCGGTAAAGCTGCCGCCGTAAAAGGCAAGCTCGGCGTTTTCCGTCGGGACGCAGGCGTTTTTGACGGCGTTCAGAACGTCTTGCCCCGTAACGGGCTTCACGCTCCCGGTGATCCGGCGCTGGTCGCAGAAGACGCATTGATGCGGGCAGCCCTCGTTTGCGATGAAGACGGGAAGGATCCGTCGGCGCGCGCTCATGCTTCGAGCGTTTCCAGCGCCTTCCGGGCGGCCATCTGCTCCGCTTCCTTTTTCGTGCGGCCGACGCCTTCTCCGACGGGAACGCCGTTGATGGAGACGCGGAAGGAAAAGCGCTTGTCGTGATCCGGGCCGCTCTCGTCGATCAGCTCATAGGCGATATGCTGATCGGCTTTGCTCTGGATATACTCCTGCAGAGCGGTTTTGTAGTCCTCCGAGCGGCGCGCCAGGTTCAGATCGGCGTCGTTCAGAAGGCGCTCCATGATAAAGCGTCTGGCTTCCGGAAGACCGCTGTCGAGATAGAGAGCCGCGATGATCGCTTCGACCATATCCGCGAGGATGGACGGGCGTTCCCGGCCTCCGCATTTTTCCTCTCCCCTGCCGAGACGCATGCAGGAGCCGATCCCAAGCTCCAGCGCGGCCCGATGAAGGCTCGCTTCGCAGACAAGCTCCGCCCGGAGCTTGGTCATTTTGCCCTCCGGCAGACGGTCCTGCTGCCGATACAGAAATTCGGCGGAAACGAGTCCGAGGATCGAATCGCCAAGAAATTCCAGACGCTCGTAGCTCTGGCAGTCCGCGCCGTGCCGCTCGTTGGCATAGGAGCTGTGCGTCAGCGCGGTCTCCAGCAGACGGCGATTCCGGAATCGGTATCCGATTTTTTCTTCAAGCTTGTCCATGCCCGTTCTCGCTCTTCATCAAATCGACCTTGTCGGCGATCATGTCGATGATGCCGCTTTCGGAAAAAGCCTTCGCCTGGCGGATCGCGGCGAAAAAGCTGGAAGCGTCGGAAGAACCGTGCGCCTTGACGACGGGTTTTGCGATGCCGATCAGGGCGGTGCCTCCGACCTCGTTGACGTCCATCGAGCGCTTCATTTCAGCCAGATCGTTTTTCAGGACCGCGGCGGCCAGCTTGTTCTTCAGGCTCTTGTAGAAGACGCCCTTGAGCGACTTCATGATGTATTTGATCACGCCTTCGGTGCCCTTGAGCAGCACGTTGCCGGTAAAGCCGTCCGTCACGACGACGTCGGCTTTGCCGCTGAAGACGTCGGTGCCTTCCACGTTGCCGATAAAACGGATACGGCCCTGTTCGCCGGCCTCGCGCAGCAGCGCGAAAGCCTCGTGCTGCAGAGCGCCGCCCTTCGTATCCTCGGTCCCGACGTTCAGAAGCCCGACGCGGGGCTCTTCGCAGCCCATCAGCTTCCAAGCGTAAAAGCTGCCCATGCAGGCGAACTGCAGCAGATATTCCGCCGTGCATTCCACGTTCGCGCCGCAGTCGATCAGCATCACGCCGTGCTCTCCGGCGGGAAGGACGGGGGCCATCGCCGCGCGCCGGATCCCGCGGATGCGTTTGACGATCAGCGTGGCGCCGGTCAGCAGCGCGCCGGTGGAACCGGCGGAGACGACGGCGTCGCCTTTTCCGTCGCGCAGCAGATTCAGCGCGACCGTCATCGAGGAGTCCTTTTTGCGCCGGGTCGCCGTGCTCGGATCATCCTCCATCGTGACGACCTCGCGAGCGTCGACGATCTCAAGCTCTCCTTTGGTCTCTTCGCAGCCGGCTTCGTTCAGGCAGGCTGCGATCTCTTCTTTCTTTCCGACCAGCAGCAGCGAAACGCCGAGCTCTTTCCAGGCCCGCAGCGCGCCTTTAACGATCTCGCCGGGAGCCTTGTCGCCGCCCATCGCGTCAATGATGATCTTCAAAACGAAAAACCTCCCCGTTTTTGATCTCGTCTATAATGGCAAGGGAGCGCTCGGAAATCGCGGCGTTTTTGTTGCGTTTGCCTTTCACGCGAAAGCCGAGCGGGGAAATCAGGCCGAAGTTGATGTTCATCGGCTGAAAATCGCCGACGCTGCCGCCGGAGATATACAGGCTCAGCGCGCCGATCGCGGTTTCCTGCGGGAAATCGACCGGCGGCAGGCCGAGACAGTGCGCGGCGGTCTCGATCCCGGCCAGCATCCCGGACGCGGCCGACTCGACGTAGCCCTCCACGCCGGTCATCTGTCCGGCGAAACGGATGCGCGGTTCGCTGCGCAGCCGGTAATACCGGTCGAGCAGCCTGGGGCTGTCCAGATAGGTGTTTCGGTGCATCACGCCGAAGCGGACGAATTCCGCGTTCTTCAGCGCGGGGATCATCGAGAAAACGCGGCGCTGCTCCGGCCAGGTCAGATGCGTCTGGAAGCCGACCAGATTGTAGAGCGTGCCCTCCGCGTTGTCACGCCGGAGCTGAACGACCGCGTAGCTTTCCTTTCCGCTGCGCGGGTCCCGCAGGCCGACGGGCTTGAGCGGACCGTAGCGCAGCGTGTCGACGCCGCGGCGCGCCATGACCTCGACCGGCATGCAACCCTCGAAGACGCCCGTGTCGTCAAAGCCGTGGATCTCGGCCTCTTTGGCTGCCGCAAGCTCCCGGACGAAGGCGAGGTATTCTTCCCTGTCCATCGGACAGTTGACGTAGTCGGCCGTTCCCTTGTCGTAGCGCGAGGCAAAAAAGGCGCTTTCCATATCGACGCTTTCCAGCGTCACGATCGGCGCGACCGCGTCGTAAAAATGCAGATCGCTTTCGGGACAGAGCGCAGCGATCCGTTCGGCGATCGCATCGCTGGACAGCGGCCCGGTCGCGATGACGACCTCTCCTTCCGGGATCGAATCAGCCTCAGCCTCTACGATCTCCAGCAGCGGATGAGAGCGGAGCCGTTCGGTGATCGTCCGGGAAAAGCCGGCGCGATCGACGGCCAGCGCGCCGCCGGCCGCCACGCGGTTGAGGTCGGCGCTCTCCATGATCAGCGATCCTAGACGGCGCATTTCTTCCTTGAGAAGCCCGACGGCGTTGGTCAGCTCGTCGCTGCGCAGCGAATTGGAGCAGACCAGCTCGGCAAAATCGTCGGAAACGTGGGCGGGAGTTTTTTTGCGCGGCTTCATCTCCGTCATACGGACGGGGATCCCGCGGCGAAGGAGCTGCCAGGCGCATTCGCAGCCGGCAAGCCCAGCGCCGATCACGCTGATCCTTTCCATGCTTTATTCCTTCTCTTTGCCGGTCGTTTTCCCGGCCGGCTTTTTGGCGGACGATCTGCGCGCGCTTTCCTTTTTTGCCGTTCCGGCTTTCGCCGAGGCAGTCTTGCCGCCGGACGACTTGGAAGACGGAGCTTTCTTTTTATAACTGCGCTTGTCCTCGGGCACGAAGTTCGGACAGGCTTCGTTGATGCAGAAGGATTTCAGCGGTCCGCGGCCGCTGTGCTTGAACATCGTTTTTCCGCAGGCCGGGCAGTAATCCTTCGTCGGTACGTCCCAGGTGATGAAGCCGCAGTCCGTTCCGCGCTCACAGGCATAGAAGACGTAGCCTTTTTTGGAGGTGCGCTTGAGGATCTTGCCTCCGCATTTGGGGCATTTTCCGGGCATTTCGACGACGATCGGCTTGGTGAAGGTGCATTCCGGGAACCCGGGGCACGCCAGGAAATAGCCGAATTTCCCCTTCTTGACGACCATTTGGCGGCCGCAAACGTCGCAGATCTCGTCGCTCAAAACGTCGGGAACCTTGATTTTTACGCCGTCCAGCGCGGTTTCCGCGTCGGTCATTTCTTTCTCAAAGCCCGTATAGAACTCCGAAAGCACGTCCCGCCAGCCGGCCTTGCCGCTTTCGATCCCGTCAAGCTCCTCCTCCATGTGATTGGTGAAGGCAAGATCGACGATATCGGGAAAATGCTCCTTCATCAGCTCGGTGACGACTTCGCCGAGCGGCGTGGGACGCAGGTATTTGCCCTCCTTGATCACGTAATCGTGAGAGGTGATCGTGGAAATGGTCGGCGCATAGGTGGAAGGACGGCCGATTCCCTTTTCTTCCATCGCGCGGATCAGCGTCGCCTCCGTATAGCGGGCGGGCGGCTGCGTAAACTGCTGATCGGAGGTCATCTTCACGAGGCGGAGCGCTTCCCCCTCCGTCAGCGACGGCAGGGGGCTGGCCAGCTCCGAGCTCTCCTCGTCGCGGGCTTCCTCGTAAACGGCCGTGTAGCCGGGAAACTTGAGTTCGGAATAGTTGGCGCGGAAGCTGTGCGCGCCGGCGAGAACTTCCACGGCGACGTTGTCGTAGACGGCGTTGGCCATCTGACTGGAGGTAAAGCGTCCCCAGATCAGGCGGTAGAGACGATACTGCTCCTGCGTGAGATCCTTCCGGATCAGCTCGGGCGTCAGATCGACGTCGGTCGGCCGAATCGCCTCGTGCGCGTCCTGCGCGCCGGTTTTGGTTTTGAAGCGGCGGGGCTGTCCGGGATAATACGCCGTGCCGTAATGCGAGATGATAAAATCCTTCGCGGCGTAGAGCGCCTCGTCGGACAGGCGGAGCGAATCGGTCCTCATATAGGTGATCAGACCGATGCTGCCGCGCCCGGTGATCTCCACGCCCTCATAAAGCTGCTGTGCGATGGACATCGTGCGGCGCGGCGTCATGCCGAGCCGACGCGAGGCCTCCTGCTGCAGCGTGGAGGTGATGAACGGGGGCGCCGGACTGCGCTGCTTCTCGCCGCGCTTGACGGAATCGACGACAAAGGTTTTGTTCTCGGTCGCGGCGATCACGGCGTCGACGTCCTCTTTCGTGTGAAGCTCCGTCTTCTTTCCGTTTTCGCCGTAGTAGCGGGCGGTAAAGCCGCCTTCTTCGCCGATGCGGTTCAAAGAAGCGTCGAGCAGCCAGTATTCCTGGCTGACAAAAGCCTTGATCTCTTCTTCCTTGTCGACGACCATTCTGGTCGCGACAGACTGGACGCGGCCGGCGGAAAGGCCCTTTTTGACCTTTTTCCACAGCAGCGGGGAGAGCTTGTAGCCGACGATGCGGTCGAGCACGCGGCGCGCCTGCTGCGCGTCGACAAGCTCCATGTCGATATCCCGGGGCTTTTGGATGCTCTCGGTGACGACGCGCTTCGTGATCTCGTTGAAGGTGACTCGCCGGGCTTGTTCGTCGCCGAGCTCAAGCAGCTCCTTCAGATGCCAGGAAATCGCTTCTCCTTCGCGGTCAGGGTCGGTCGCGAGAAAGACGGTTTTGGCGGAAGCCGCCTCCTTTTTGAGATCCTGGATCAGCTCTCTCTTGTCGGAAACGGGGATATACTCGGGCGCGAAGCCGTTTTCGATATCCACGCCGAGACGGCTTTTCGGGAGATCCCGCAGATGCCCCATCGAGGCCCGGACCTTGTAGCCCGTACCCAGATATTTTTCAATGGTCTTCGCTTTCGCCGGAGATTCGACGATCACGAGATCCTTTGCCTTTGCCATTGTTTTTCCTCACTTTTTTGTGATTTTCAGCGCGATGCGCATACCCGCCTCCCGGCGGATGAAGCCCTTGATTTCAAGGACCGTCAGCTGTGCGAGCACTTTCGCCGCGTTCAGCCCCGTTTCCTCGACGATATCGTCGATATGCGAGGCGTTTTTCTCAATCGCCGTCAGGATCCTGAGCTGGTCCGTGCTCAGACCCTCGAGCTGTTTCTTCCAGTCAATATAATCCCCGGCGTCTCCGCTGTCAACGGCTTTCTTCCCCTCGCCTTCTCCGGCCCGTTCTTTCCGAACGGTCTCTTCCTCCGCTTCGGAAGGAGGCGGCGCGGGCGGCGCGGAGCGCGGCGGCGTCTCGCTGTAATGGATTTTGTCCGGGAAAAGCCCCGTAAACTCAGTCATGACGTCCCAGGCGCAAGTGATCGGCTTGGCGCCGCTCTGTATCAGGGAATTCGTGCCGACGCTGGTCGCGGCGTCCACGTTCCCGGGCAGCGCGAAGATCTCCTTGCCCTGCTCGAGAGCTTCCTCGGCGAACAGCAGCGCGCCGCTTTTCTCCGGCGCTTCGATCACGACCACGCCGACGGAAAGACCGGCGGTGATGCGGTTGCGTTCCCGGAAGAAATGGCGCTGGGAGGCGGTACCGGGAGCGTATTCGCTGATCAGAAGACCGTAAAAACCGATCTCGTCGTTCAGCCAGAAGCTCGCCTGATCGTGCGAGGTCCCCAGAACGCCGACACAGCAGCCGTCTTCCTCCAGGGCCGCTCTGGCAGCTTCTCCGTCGATCCCGGGACCGAGACCGGACAGCACGATCCCGCCGCAGTGAACGATCCCGGCGGAGATGCTCCGCGCCATCTTCAGCCCGTAGCCTGTCGGGCGTCTCGTGCCGATCACGGCGATCGCCGCTTCGCTGTCGAGGTCGCGCTGGCGGCCTTTCATATAGAGTACCGCGGGCGGCGCGTATATATTCTTCAAACGCTTCGGATAAGCGGCGTCCTGCCGGCTGACGATGCGCAGGCCGAGCCTGTCGCATTCATCGAGAATCCGGTCGACGCGGCTGAGATCGCGTTTTTCAAGCTCTTCCCTGGCGCTGTCTCGCAGCGAGCTGAGCCGCCGGTAGTCCCCTCTCGGCGCAAAGAACGCTTTTTCCGGGTCGCCGTACAGCTCAAGCACGGCGGATTTTTCGTTTGGCCGCAGCTTGTCGAGCGAGGAGAGCCAAACCCAGTATTTCGTTGATGCCACGGCTTTCGCCCGCTTTCTTTCTCTTTTATCGGGCCATCTCCCACAGGATGACCGACGCTGCGACGGCGGCGTTGAGCGATTCGCTCTCCGGCCGCATCGGGATGATGACTTCCCCTTTGCACAGAGCCAGCAGCTCTCCGCTGAGCCCCCGGCCTTCGCTGCCGACGGCTACGGCGCAGCGATGAAGATCCAGGGAACGGATATCCACCGCGCGTTCGCTGAGCGCCGCTCCGTAGAGCGCAAGACCGGAATCGCGCAAGAGAGCGTTCAGCCCTCCGAGATCAAGCCGGATCACGTTCTGACGGAAGATCGCGCCCATCGTGGAGCGCACGGTCTTCGGATGATAGAGATCCGCACAGCTTCCGGTAAGGATCACGGTCTGAATGCCGAAGGCGTTGGCGGAACGGATCACGGTCCCGACGTTGCCGGGGTCCTGCACGTTTTCGAGCACGAGCGCCCGCTGCAGCGGGGCCGGCTTGCCGCAGCCGCGGATCGAAACGGAAAAGAGCGGCCCGGGACTGTTTTTCAGAGGCGACGCGTAATCAAAGAGATCCTCCGGCGCCGTGTATTCCGCCTCGCAGACGAGACCGGCCGGATCAAAGGCTTCTTCTTTCCAGAGGACCGTTTTGATCTGCGCGCCGAAGCGTATCGCTTCCTGCAGCATCTTCGGGCCGTCGCAGAGATATTCGCCTTTTTCGTACCGGTAGCTCTGATCGCCGCCCAGGGCGCGGAAATGCCGGATTATCGCGCTTTTTCTTGACGTAAGTCTTTCCATCTCGCCGCCCGATCCCCCATTTTAGTATATACAATAGTATATGATACACATTTTCCTTCTCTTTTGCAAGAGAAAACTGATGAAAGAACAAAGATCCTCTTCGCATCCGGAATCACGGCGGCGTTTGCGGGAAAAAATTACCGAAGGGCTTTTGCATAACCGATGCGCTTCGGCAAAAGATAGGGATGGGCAAACGACCCGAAATGAAAAAAGGAGATGGAATCTATGTCTACCAAGAACAGCAATCATCTTGTGAACCCCTCTGCGCGCAGCGCGATGGATCAGTTCAAGATGGAAGCCGCTTCCGAAGTCGGCGTCAACCTGAAGGACGGTTACAACGGTGAGCTCACCAGCCGTCAGGCCGGTTCTGTCGGCGGCCAGATGGTCAAGAAAATGATCGAGGCCTACGAGAACGGCATGAAGTAATTCTCTCCGGGAGAGAAACGATGCAGGAAAGCAGCAGCTGCTTTCCTGCATTTTTTAGCTCCGGTTGTTCAGCGGCACCAGTGATTCCGGCCGCAGGTAGCCCTGACCCGTTTCGGTCTCGATGCGGCAGTATTCGTCGATCCAGCCGACGATCCGGACCGCGGTCCCCTGCGGCAGACGCTCCAGCACTTCCGAGCGGCTGCTCGGCGCGGCATACAGATCAACGCCTGATTCGGGCGCGACCGTGTACGTCAGCGAACGGTCCATCGAAAACGGGATGGCTTCCAGATCGTCGAAGGGGTAACTCGTCCGGTCCGAGAAATGCCACCATTCGGCCGAATAGCCGCTGAAGCCTGCGGCGTACAGGGCGTTCTCCAGAGCGGCGGCGTTGGCGGCGGCAGCGTCGGAGACGTCGCCGTAGTTCCGGTCGGCCAGCGCGCTGAAATCGTCAAAGTCCGTCGGCATCTCCGGCTGAGTGCCGTCCGCGTATACCAGCGTCAGGTCGACCGTGCCGCCGTTTGCGTGCAGCGAATGACCGCGCGTCGGGTCGGCGACATAGACCGGGTCCGGAACGGCGGCCCAGAGCGCATACTGAGCGGAGACGGGGCGATAAGCGTCCCAGATGAGCAGGCCGAAGCCCTCGCGGGAGAGAGACACCTGTGCCGCCAGCAGCTTCTTGACGGTGCCGTAGCGCAGCCAGGCGTCGGAAAAATCATAAATCGCTTGTCCGGTAAAGTTGTTCGTTCCGGCATAGCGCAGATCGACGAGGAGCTCCGGCGCCGCGTCGCGCAGGCAGACCAGTTCACGATCCATCGGCTCGATAGACCGAAACGGCGCCGGCGTCGGCTCCGGTTCGGCCTCCGGCTCCGTCTCTTCGGCGGGAAGCGAAGGCTCCGATACGGGCTCCGCGGCTGCTTCGGAAGAAAACGATGATTCCGGCCGTCTCCGGCCGACGGGATCCTCCCCGGCTTCGGGCTGCGACGCACACGAGGCGAAAAGCAGGCAGACGAGCAGCAGGGCGAGAGACGCAAACGCCTTTTTCATCGAGACTCAGTCCTTGTATTCGAACATCAGATCGTACATGCTGACCGTGTCTCCGTCCTTGACGCCCATCTCCTCCATCCGTGCGAATACGCCGGCTTCGCGCAGGATGCGGTCAAAGTACATCCGGCTTTCGTAATCGGAGAAGTTGACGGTCGCGACGAGGCGCTGCAGCCAGGGGCCTTCGACGACCCAGAGATCGTCGAAGCGGTGGATCTCCAGATCCTCCGAGGTGTCCACCACCGGCTCGGGCGGAACGTAATCGGCTTCGAAGACCGTGGGCGGCGGAAGCTCTGCAAGAAGCGCGGCGCATTCGCCGACGAGCTCCCGCGTGCCCTCGTGGGTCACGGCGCTGAGGGCGCGGAAACGAAAGCCTTTGGCTTCGACGTGCGCCTTCAAACGCTCGAACGCTTCCCGGTCCTCTCCGAGCAGATCGCATTTGTTGGCGACGACGATCTGCGGCCGGTCGGCGAGCTCCGCACTGTAATCGCGCAGCTCCGCGCAGATCGCCTCGAAATCCTCCACGGGATCGCGGCCCTCGCTGCCCGAGACGTCGACGACATGGATCAGCAGACGGCAGCGGTCGATATGGCGCAGAAAATCGTGCCCGAGACCGGCCCCCTGCGAGGCGCCTTCAATAATGCCCGGAATATCGGCCATGACAAAGGATACGCCCTCGTCCACGTAGACGACGCCGAGATTCGGAAACAGCGTGGTGAACGGGTAATTGGCGATTTTGGGGTGCGCCTTGCTGACGACGGACAGAAGCGTGGATTTTCCGACGTTCGGGAAACCGACGAGGCCAACGTCCGCCAGCAGCTTGAGCTCCAGCGTCAGATCGTGGCTCTCGCCGGGCAGGCCCGGCTTGGCAAAGCGCGGGACCTGACGGGTCGGCGTGGCAAAATGCATGTTGCCCCAGCCGCCGCGGCCGCCTTTCGCGGCGACCCAGGGCTCGCCCGAGGACATGTCGTGCATGACGGAGCCGGAGGCCGTGTCGCGTACGACTGTGCCGCGCGGAACCTTGATATACAGCGTTTCTCCGTCCTTGCCGAAGCAGCGCTTGCCCTGGCCGGACATGCCGTTTCCGGCCACGTATTTGCGTTTGTAGCGAAAATCCATCAGCGTGGACATGTTGTCGTCCACAACGAAAACCACGTTTCCGCCGCGGCCTCCGTCGCCGCCGTCGGGTCCGCCCGCGGCGATGTATTTTTCACGGTGAAAAGCCACGGCGCCGTCGCCGCCGCAGCCGGCCTTGACGGTGATCCTGGCTTTATCGACAAAAGAAGCAGCCATGCCGCCCTCCCCTCTCCGCCCTTGCGGGCGGGGTCAAAAATAAAAGAAAAGGCCGGACTGACGTCCGGCCTTAATCGCAAGTTTACTGGGCGATCTCTTCGTAAACAGAGACCTTTTTGCGGTCCTTGCCCATGCGCTCGAACTTCACCGTGCCGTCCACGAGGGAGAACAGAGTGTCGTCCTTACCCTTACCGACGTTGGTACCCGGGTGAATCTTCGTTCCGCGCTGTCTGACAAGGATGTTGCCGGCGAGGACAAACTGTCCATCGGCTCTCTTGGCGCCAAGACGCTTGGACTCGCTGTCGCGGCCGTTCTTGGTAGAGCCCATACCTTTTTTATGTGCCATTTAGGTTACACCTCCATTAGTCAAAATCAGTTGCGGAAATCAGGCGTTGATCGACTCGATCTGAACCTTGGTGTAGGGCTGTCTGTGGCCCTGCGTGCGGCGATAGCCCTTTTTGGGCTTCATCTTGTAGACGCGGATCTTGGCGCTCTTGCCGTTCTTGACCACATTGGCCGAAACGGAAGCCCCTTCGATCACGGGCGTGCCGAACTTCGCGGTCTCGCCTTCGACAACGGCAAGGACCTGGTCGAACTTCACGGTCTCGCCCGCAGCGACGTCCAGCTTCTCGACGAAGATCACGTCGCCCTCGGCAACGCGGTACTGCTTGCCGCCAGTCACGATGATAGCATGCTTCATTGGATTTTCCTCCCTCTTTACAGGACTCGCTCTTGGGGCGGAGCCGCAGCCCGCTTGAAAGCCCCTTCAATGCGGCTTAAATAGATTACCACGGGGAACTGTCATTGTCAACAATTTTTTCCCGTATTTTTCTGATAATTTGCTGAAATCTCAGCCGACCGCCGTGACGGTGCTCTCCTCCAGCAAAAGCATGCTTCCGTCGTACCCGCTCTGTGCGACGAGATAGCTGTGCCGAACGCCGTTTTCGTCGAGATAACGAAGCATCAGATTGGGCATGCCCTCCGGAACGACGGCTTGTACGAGCACGCCGCTGCCGCTGAGATAGCTGGCGTGCCAGACGAGACGGTTCTCATAGAAGGCGTCGTTGAAATAATCGACTCTGGTCAGCGAAACGTCGTAGATCGAGCCGTCTGCAAAAATGATAAAGCGCTGGACGTCATCCCAGACGGATATGCTGTCGAGCAGACGGACGTCGGCGGCTCCCGGCTCGTCCGCGCCGATGACGGCGGCCTCGCCTCCGGCGGGGCGCCCGGTCGGAAAACGATTTGGATCGAGCAGGCCCTCAAGCTCGTCATAGCCGAGCGTGAAACGAACGCTGCCTTCGGCGTAGGAGCCTATCTCATAGGGATCGGAGTAGACCGTCAGCCCTTTGTCGGTCAGCACCCAGCTCCCCTCCCGCAGCAGCGCGGAGAAGGCCTCGTCCGGATCGACGTGCAGATAATCGGTCATGTATTCCTTGAGCGGCTTATACAGCACGTCGCCGTCGACCAGCTCGTGCATGCGGGCAAGGAGGGCGGCGTCAAGCGCGGCCCGATCCGGTCCGAGATCGTCCATCGTGAGCAGAGCGCCCGTTTCGGCGTCGAAGACATAGCTCCTGTCTACGATCTCGCTGTGAATGCCCTCTTTGTAGGTCGTCACGCGGTAGGTCAGACTGAGAATGCGGGAATCCGCGCGTTCGATCCGCACCGTCCGGGCGCAGGAGAACTCCGTGTTGATCGATTTGTTTTTGTCCACGGCGAAGGCGTAGTTGTCCATCGCGGACTCCAGAATCGCGTTCAGACCGGTACCCGTGCTGGTGCCGGAATAGTATTCTTCGTCCCTGGCGAGCAGAAAGGCGTTGATCGCCTCCTGCGCGGCGGCGTTATCCAGCTTGACGCGGGCCTTGTCATCGGAAAAAGTCAGGATGATCTTTCCGCTGTCGTCCGGCGCGGCATACTGTTCGCTCTGACGCTCAACGCCGACGACGACGGGGGCTCCGATCAGCTCCGGCACGTTCACCGGCGGCGTATCGTCGGGAGCCGGGGTCGCGGCCGGCGCGTCGGGAGCGGGCGTCGCGGCCGGCGCGTCGTGGATATACAGCTCGTCGAGGCTGCCGCAGGCGCAGAGCGAAGCGGCCAGGCACAGGAACAGGAGCAGTGCAATCGTCTTTTTCAAGGGTTTCAACCTCCTTCAATGTCCTCAAACGGGATCTCTCTGGCGAGACCGGCGTTGGAGTAGCGCCGGTCAGCGGTGACGTCCCGGATGCAGTCGATCTGCGGCGGGATCGAGAAGGGCTGCTTCTCGTCTTCCAGCTCGATTTCGAGAAAAGCCCGGTCTTTCCAGAAGGGAAAGACGTCGATCTCACAGATCCTTCCGGCGCAGGGCAGACAGTATCGCGTCTTCTCGATCACGCGGCAGCCCGGGTCCGCCCGCTCAAGCAGCCGCTCATAGGTTTCGCGGTCTATCTCCCGCTCGTCCTCGATGCAGCGCATATCGGACAGACGCTCTTTTGACGTGTGCGTGAAAACAAAGTTCCCGTCAAGACCGCGTTTGCGGACCCGTTCCGTGCATTCGGCCCGCTCCGGGATCAGATAGGTCTGGGTGATTTCCGTCTTCGAGGCGGATTTCTCCAGCCAGCTCAGATCCGGCATGCGGATCAGAAACTTTCGTTCGATTTCAAAATGGACGTCGCTCATCGCCTGTCTCCCCGTCGTTTCAGATTCCGGTGACAGTATAACCGATTGCTCGCGAGAAATCAAGCGCGCGGCTTGCGCTTGTCAGCTCCCGTTGATCCGGCCGTGGAGATAGTCCAGCGCATCCGACAGCGTGCCGATCTGGTCGATCAGCCCTTTTTCAACGGCCTCTTCCCCGTAGATCACGCTTCCGACGTCATTGGCGAGTTCGTCGGTGTTCGTCATCAGGCGCAGATATTCCTCCCGCCGGACACGGGAATGATCGGTCACGAAGCGCACGATCCGCTCCTGAATGCGGCTGAAATAGTTATAGGTCTGCGGCACGCCGATCACGACGCCGTTCAGACGCACCGGGTGGATCGTCATGGCCGCCGAAGGCGCGATCATGCTCCGCTGCGCCGCAACGGCCAGCGGAACGCCGATCGAATGTCCGCCGCCCAGAACGAGAGAGACGTTCGGCTTGGTCATGCCCGCGATCAGCTCGGCGATCGCAAGACCGGCCTCCACGTCGCCGCCCATCGTGTTGAGCAGGATCAGCAGACCGCCGATCTCCGGCGCTTCCTCGATCGCGGCGATCAGCGGAAGAACGTGCTCGTATTTCGTCGTTTTCGCGTCGTCCGGCAGGATCTGGTGTCCCTCGATCTGGCCGACGATCGTCAGACAGTGGATCGAGCCCTCCCGCGCGGAGCCCAGTTCTTTGATCTCATCCATAAAAAACACCTCCCGGTTAGTTTAACCGGAAGGTGTGAAAGATACGCGCAGAAGAAAGGAATCAGCTTTCGTAAACGGCCAGAACGGATTTATAGGTCATGTAGCAGTCGAATTTGGCGGTGACCTCAAAGGGCGCGTGCATGCTCAGCACGGGCGTGCCGGCGTCAATGGTGTCGATATTGCGGTTGGCCATGTACTTGGCGATCGTACCGCCGCCGCCCTGATCGACCTTGCCGAGCTCGGCCATCTGCCAGACGACCTTCTTCTCTTCAAAGATCCGGCGGAGATAGGCGACGAGCTCCGCGCTCGCGTCGCTGGTGCTTCCCTTCCCGCGGACGCCCGTGAATTTGCAGATGGCGACGCCGTAGTTGATTTTGGAAGCGCTGCGCTTTTCGGAAACCTCGGCGTAGAGCGGATCAAAGGCGTTGGAAACGTCCGCCGACAGGCAGAAGCTCTTTTCATAGCAGCGTCGAAGCGCGGCGCCCTGCGCTTCGCAGAGGTCCTCCATAAAGCAGTCGAAGGCGCTGCTCTGCATGCCGCTGACGCCCTCGGATCCGATCTCCTCCTTGTCCGCCAGGATGCAGACGCAGGTGCGTTCCGGCTCCTTGACGTCAAAGAGCGCTTTCAGCTCGGCGTAGGCGCAGACGCGGTCGTCCTGTCCGTAGCCGCCGATCATCGACCGGTCGAGTCCGAGCTCGGACACGTCGAAGGCGGGAACCGCCGCGAGCTCGGCGGAGAGGAAGTCCTCCTCGGTGATGCCGTAGCGATCGTAGAGCAGGCTCATCACGGCGAGCTTGACGCGGTCCTTGCCGTCGTCAGCGTAGGGCGTGCTGCCGATCAGGATGTTCAGACCCTCGCCGGAAAAGGCCTCGGCCAGCGTTTTGCGCATTTGGTCCGCGGCTAGATGCGGGAGCAGATCGGTAATGACGAATTTCGGATCGTCCTTTTCACGGCCGATCGTCACGTCGACGAGTTCGCCGTTTTTCAGCGCGACGGAGCCGTGGAGCTCCAGCGGGATCGCGAGCCACTGATACTTTTTGATGCCGCCGTAATAATGCGTCTTGAAATAGCACAGCTCGTCCTGCTCGTACAGGCTGATCTGCTTGAGATCGATGCGGGGAGAATCAATGTGAGCGCCGGCGATCAAAGCGCCCTCCGACAGGCTCTTTTTGCCGATCACGGCCAGAAGCAGCGCCTTGCCGCGGTTGTTGCGGTAAATCTTCATACCGGGCTTGAGCTCCATGCCGACGCGGTATTCGACAAAGCCCTGCTCCTCAGCCAGAGCGATCGCGTTCTTCACGGCCTCGCGCTCCATGCGGGACTTGTCCAGAAAGCTCATGTAGCCGCGGCAATAGTCCTCCAGCGAGAGACGTTCCTCCGTGTCGATCAAGTCGTATCCGTTTTTCTGCTCATAGAAAAGTTTTTCGCGCAGTTCATCCATGCTCCGATACCTCCAGAAAGTATTCTCGGCAGCCTTGCCGGAAAGAAGCTTCGTCCGCGTCGTTTCTCAGAACGCGGCTGCAATGACTGACAAAATAATCGTCCGGGTTCTGCGCGTCGATGCGCATTTCGGCCTGCGAGCGGCTGATGCCGTCGCGCCGCATGATACGTCCGATGCGCTGCTCCTTCGGCGCAAGCACGGCGACGGTCTCGGCGCAAAGCCCGTCCAGGCCGCTGCCGAAAAGTGCTATCGCGTCGATCGCGGCGAGCTTGCAGCCGCTCATCGCGATCCGGCGCAGACGGTTCCGGATTTCCCCGACGACAGGTCCGTGTGTGATCCGATTGAGATCTTCCAGCGCTTCCCTGCTGTTAAATACTACCTCCGCCAGCGCCTTTCTGTCAAGTCCTTCCAGACGGACGGTGCCGGGAAAGCGCTTTTCGATTTCGGCGAGGAGCTTTTGGTCTGTCTTGAGCAGCTCGTGATAAACCCTGTCCGCGTCAATTACGGCGCCGCCGAGCTCTTCGAGCACGCGCAGCGCGCTCGTTTTGCCGCTTCCGCTGCCGCCGGTGATCCCGATCACGGTTACGGAGTCCAGCAGCGCGTCGGCGATCTCGTCTTCTCCCAGCGCGCCGCGGCGCAGGATGCGGTAGGGCCTGCGGGACATGTCGATCAGCGTCGACTCCTTACCCACCGCGCAGACGCCGCCGTCGATCACAGCGTCGATCTGCCCGTCAAAGTAAGAGAGCACCTCGTCGGCGGAAACCGGGCTTTTTGCTCCCGAGGGATTGGCCGAGGGAGCGGCCAGAGGAACGCCGCAGGCTGCCAGCAGGGCGAGCGTCAGCGGATGATCCGGGCATCGAAAAGCGACCGTTTCGCCCCCTGCCCGCACGATATCGGGCACGAGCTCCTTCGCCCTGAGGACGATTGTCAGCGGGCCCGGCCAGAAGCGTCCGGCCAGTCTTTTCGCATCCTCGGGCACCTCGGCCGCATATTCCCACATCGCTTCGGCCAAGGGGATCATCAGCGAAAGCGGCTTGACGGAAGGACGCCCCTTGAGCTCGTAAATCTTCTCCACCGCTTCCGCGTCGAGTCCGTCGGCGGCCAGTCCGTAGACCGTTTCCGTCGGGACGGCGACAAGGCCGCCTTTTTTGATCAGAGCGGCCGCTATTTCCGGACGCTCCGTGATTCTTTCCGTCTTCATGTTTCGCTCTGCATCCTCAGCTTTTCCGCCTGGTCGGCGGTCACCAGCGCGTCAATCAGTTCGTCGAGATCGCCGTCGATCACGGCGGAGAGATTAAAATTCTTGTTGTCGCCGCCCAGACGGTGATCGGTCAGGCGGTTTTGCGGGAAGTTATAGGTACGGATCCTCTCGCTGCGATCGCCGGAACCGATCTGGCTTTTTCGTTCGGCGGCCACGGCGGCTCGCTGCTTTTCCTGTTCGGCCTCGTAAAGCTTGGAACGGAGGATCTGCAGCGCCCGGTCCTTGTTTTTGTACTGGCTCCGCTCGTCCTGGCATTCTACGACGGTGCCGGTCGGCAGATGGGTGATGCGAATCGCGCTCTCCGTTTTGTTGACGTGCTGGCCGCCCGCGCCGGAGGAGCGGTAGGTATCGATCTTGAGGTCGTTCATATCAAGACGGAAATCCACCTCGCCGACTTCCGGCAGGACCGCTACGGTGGCGGCGGAGGTGTGGATCCTTCCGCCCGATTCGGTGACGGGAACGCGCTGGACCCGATGGCCGCCGGCTTCGAACTTCAGACGGGACCAGGCCCCCTCCCCTTCGACGACGAAGCTGATCTCCTTGAGTCCTCCGAGCTCCGTCTCGCTGACGTTGGCAACGTCGATGCGCCAGCCTTTTTTCTCGGCGTACAGGCTGTACATACGGAAAAGGTCCGCGGCAAACAGCATGCCCTCTTCTCCGCCGACGCCGCCGCGGATCTCCATGATTACGTTTTTGCCGTCGTTCGGATCCTTCGGCAGCAGCAGGATTTTCAGACGCTGCTCGAGATCGTCCCGTTTCGCGCGCGCTGATGCGTATTCATCCTGTGCAAAGACCTTCATTTCCGCGTCGTCCATCCATTCCTGCGCGGCCTGCATATCGGCGAGCGCGGCGGTGTACTGCGCGTAAGCGTCCATCAGCGGGGCAAGTTCGCGGCACTCGCGTTCGAGACGCGCGTAGGCGGCCGGATCGGAATAGATCTCCGGCTCCTGCATCCTCGCAAGGCGCTCGTCGTATTGATTTTTCAGCAGCTTCAGTTTTTCAAACATCGCTTCGGTTCTCCATTCGATCGATCGGATTTCCGTTCAGGATCCGCGGACCCTGCCGCCAATCCTCGCCGCAGCGGCGGTCTGCCGGATCGGTATAGCCGAGCACGAAAAGGTCGTGCGCCCGGGCGCCGAGAGTGAAGATGCGCTCGGCGCGGCCTCCCCGGTCTCGCACGGAGGCCGGTTTGCTGATCAGCGGAACACCTTCCGCCCCGGCGGCGGCTTTCAAAATCTCGCAGCCGCGGCCGTTCGCCGCGAGAATGCGCGCGTAGGGCGGAAGACCGTCGGCATCCCCGGCGCTCACGCCGAGGGCGGCGCAGAAGACAAGTCTGCGGATGCGGGACAGCGCGTATCGCTTCGTTTTCGTCTCTTCCAGGATCTCCCGCAGAGTCGATGCTTCCCGCACGGCTTTATACAGTCTCCGGCCGAGTCCGTCGGACGCGTCCGGAAGCGCTTCGAAGGCCTCTTCCGGCAGAGTCCTCAAACGGGAGAGGACCGCAAGCTCTAGCCGCTCGCCGTCGATACGCCGGCCGCAGCGATCCTCCGCGGAGAACACGGCGGCTGAGGGCCCCGGCAGATAAGCTGCGACGGGCTGCGAACGCGCGAGCATCTCGCGCAGCTCCAGCGCTGATTTCTCCGCTCCGCCGTATCCGTCGTGCCGGTTGGAGAGCCTGCGGACGCTCAAAGCCTCCATCGGAGCCGCGAGCTCTTCAATCGAACGAAGATACTCGACGGCGAGGATATTGTTCGGCTGACGGAGCAGCTCGGCGTCTGTGCCGACAAGCCGGCGCAGAACGTCTTCACGAGCGGCGGCATAGCTGAGAGAAGGGCTGTTCTTCAGGCAGCTGCGCACCTGATCCTGGAAATCCTCCCTGCCGATCTCCGCGCTCAGCGTCCTGAGCCTTTCAAGCTCGCCGCACTCGCTGCCGAAGCTGAGGCAGTGACAGCCCAGCCGCGCCAGCAGAAAGACGGCTGCGCGGGCGAAGCCCTCTGCGGAGGCGAGGCACCAGGGCAGCGGAAGCTCCACGACGAGATCGGCCCCGCAGCGGCAGGCGGCCTCGGCGCGGGCGTATTTCGAATAGACGGCGGCTTCGCCGCGCTGCACAAAATCGCCGCTCATCACGACGGCGACGGCGCAGTCCTCGCCCAGAGTGCGCCGCGTCTCCAACAAATGGAAGGCGTGACCCCGGTGGAACGGATTGTATTCGGCTGTGATCCCGGCAAGACGCATGGCACGCTCCAAAAAATACTTGCTTTTTTCGCCGTTTGTATTAGAATAATGACGGTGTTTCTATTTTACTGAATCTGCGTGATTTTTACAAGGGAAAGGAAAGAAATCCATGAAAATTCTTGTTATCAACGCCGGCAGCTCCTCGCTGAAGTATCAGCTGATCGACATGGAAAACGAACGGCTCCTCGCCAAAGGCCTGTGCGAGCGCATCGGGATCGACGGACATCTGAAGCACACGCCGCTGGTCGAGGGCAAAAGCGTCTTCAACGAGGACGTTCCGATGCCGACGCACGCCGAGGCGATCGCCGCCGTCATCGACAAGCTGACGAACGAGGAAAACGGCGTCGTCGCTTCGATGAAGGAAATCGACGCCGTCGGTCACCGCGTGGTCCACGGCGGCGAAAAGTTCGCCAGCTCCGTGCTGATCACCGACGAGGTGCTGGAGGCCATCAAGGAGTGCATCCCCTTTGCTCCGCTGCACAACCCCGCCAATATCACCGGCATCAACGCCTGCCGCGAAGTGATGGGCGACGTGCCGATGGTCGCCGTTTTCGACACGGCCTTCCATCAGACCATGCCCAGCAAGGCTTTCATGTACGCCGTTCCCTATGAGTATTACGAGAACGACGGCATCCGCCGCTACGGCTTCCACGGCACCTCTCACCGCTACGTTTCCGCCCGCTGCGCCGAGCTGATGGGCAAGCCGATCGAAGAGCTGAAGATCGTCTCCTGCCACATGGGCAACGGCTCCTCCCTCGCCGCCGTTCAGTACGGGAAGGTCATCGACACCTCCATGGGCTTCACGCCGCTGGTCGGCCTGCCGATGGGCACGCGCTGCGGCGATCTGGACGCCGGCGTTATCCAGTTTTTGATGAACAAGTACGGCTACACGATCGACCAGATGCTGAACATTCTGAACAAGAAGTCCGGCGTTCTCGGCGTTTCCGGCGTCTCCTCCGACTTCCGCGATCTCGGCAAGGCCGCCGAGGAGGGCAACGAGCGCGCACGTCTCGCGCTGGAGATGTTCTATTACTGGGTTGCGAAGGTCGCCGGCTCCTACGTCGCCGCGATGAACGGCGTAGACGCGATCGTCTACACGGCCGGCGTCGGAGAGAACGACGCGGAGGCCCGCGCCCGCATCAGCGAGTACTTCGGCTACCTCGGCGTCAGGATCGATCCCGAGGCCAATAAGGTCCGCGGTCAGGACACGCTGATCTCCACGCCCGACTCCCCGGTCAAGGTCTTCATCATCCCGACCAACGAGGAGCTCGTCATCGCGCGCGACACCCGCGATATCGTCGCCTGAGTCTTTCCGTGCCTGCCGCGTCCAGCGCGGCAGGCTTTTCATAAGCTCTGAACCATATTTTAAAGGAGGATGCTCAATGCCACAGTTTTCCGATTTCAATTTTGCCTCGAGTTCGGGCTTTCATAAGATCCATGCGCGGCTTTGCGTCCCGGACGGCGAGGTGCGCGGCGTCGTGCAGATCGCGCACGGCATCGCCGAGTATATCGACCGCTACGATCCCTTCATGAGCTTTTTGGCCGAGAACGGCTTCGTCGCCGTCGGCAACGATCATCTCGGACACGGAAAATCCATCTCCGTCCCCGAGGACCTCGGCATCTTTGCCGAAAACGACGGCTGGGACTACGTTCTCCGGGATATGGACAAGCTCCACGACATGATGGTCGAAAAGTATCCCGGCGTGCCCTATATCTTCTTCGGTCACTCCATGGGCAGCTTTCTGACCCGTCATTACGCGATCCTGCACCCGGACAAGCCCTCTCTCGTCATTATCTGCGGGACCGGCCACCAGCTGCCGCCCATGGTGAACGCCGGCTGCTTCATGGCCAACACCGCCGTGAAGCTGTTCGGGCCTCGCAAGGTCGGCAAGACGCTCAATCAGGTGGCCTTCGGCTCCTACAACAAAGGCTATGAAAAGGTGCGCACGGCCTGCGACTGGCTTAACCGCGACGAAAAAGAGGTCGATAAATACGTGAACGATCCCCTCTGCGGCTTTGTTCCCTCCGTCAGCATGTTCCGCGATATGATGAACGGTATCAAAGCGATCACCGATCCCGCCAATATCGCCAGGATGAACAAGAAAACCCCGGTGCTTTTCATTTCCGGCGGCAGCGACCCCGTCGGTGAAAACGGCGCCGGCGTCGAACGCGCTTACAAAGCCTTCTGCGACGCGGGGCTCGAGGACGTGAAGATGAAGCTGTACCCCGGCGCCCGTCACGAGATCCTATTGGAGCTCAACCACGACGAGGTCTTTGCCGACGTTCTCGGCTGGATCAACGAGAAGCTGCCCGGCTGAGCCGATGACGAAAAAACCGCTGTGCTCACAGAGCACAGCGGTTTTTTACGTTTGAACAGCCGGATCACTCGGCGTCGGGGGCGATGCCGGTGGCTTCGCCAGAGGCGGACACTTCGTAAACGAGAGCGTCTTCCTGCGCGGTCTCTTCCTCGGCGGGCTCTTCGGGGGCGGGAGCCGGAGCGGGCTCGGACAGGGCGCGGATGGAGAGGGAGACCTTGTGCTTCTCCTCGTCGATCGCGGTGATCTTCGCCTCGACCACGTCGCCGACCTTCAGCACGTCGCCGGGCTTGGCGATGCGGCGGTTGGCGATCTGGGAGATGTGGATCAGGCCGTCGACGCCGGGAAGAACCTCGGCAAAGGCGCCGAAGTCCATCAGCTTGACGATCTTGACCTCGGCCACGCTGCCGACGGAATACTGGTTGGTGAACAGGGTCCAGGGATTCGCCTCGGGATCCTTGTAGCCGAGAGAGATCTTGCGCTTCTCGCGGTCGAAGTTGATGACGTAGACGTCGACCTCGTCGCCGACGGAAACGACCTCGGAGGGCTGGTGCACGCGGCCCCAGCTCAGCTCGGAGACGTGAACCATGCCGTCGATGCCGCCGATATCGACGAAAGCGCCGTAGCTGGTGAGGGACTTGACGACGCCGTGATACTTCTTGCCGACCTCGATGTTCTGCCAGATGGACTCGGTGCGGGCGCGGCGCTCAGCCTGGGCGACGCGGCGGATGGAGCCGACGACGCGCTTGCGGGCCTTGTTGACCTCGGTGATCTTGAGGCGCACGGTCTGCTTGAGGAGCTCGGCCAGATTGGCCTCGCGGGGCAGATCCGTCTGGGAGGCGGGAACAAACACGCGGACGCCCTTCACGTTGACGACGATGCCGCCCTTGTTCTCTTCCGTGACAACGCCCTCGAGGATCGTGCCGTCTTCCACGGCGGACTCGACGTCGTTCCAGCTCTTGGCGGCGTCAAGGCGCTTCTTGCTCAGCTGCGCGGTGCCTTCCACGTCGTTGACGCGGACGACGACGGCCTCGATCTCGTCGCCGACCTTGACGGCGTCTTCGACCTTGATCCCATCGTCGGTAAACTCGCTCGTCGGGATAAAGCCGGAATACTTCGTGCCGAGATCGACGCTGATCTCCGTGCCGGTGATGGCAACGACAACGCCCTTGACCTTTTCTCCGTTATATATGGGTTTGAGGGTCTCCTCCAGCATTTCGTCGAAGCTCAGTTCCTTCTGCTCGTCGGAGCCTTCAACTTTGTTTTCATTCAGTTCGTCCATTTTGTTTCTTACCTCCTTAATTATCCACGCAGGGACAGATGCGCCGGCTGTCAGCCCCACGGTGTCCGCAGACGCTAGCACATCGACGTTCAGCTCGTCCGCCTTTTCGATAAACTGAACCGAAGCGCAGTGCTCGCGGCAGATTTCCGAAAGATGGATGCTGTTGGCGCTGTGTTTTCCGCCGATGACGACCATAGCGCCGCAGCGGGCGGCAAGTTCTGCAGCTTCCCTTTGACGCGTAGACGTAGCAAGGCATATTGTATCATGGAATTCTGCATTTGTACATCTTTTTTTTACGATTTTGCAGCATTCGGTAAAATTACCGTGTGTTTGGGTCGTTTGAACCACAATAGTTAGAGGGATGTTACAAATATCACGATTTCCGTCCAGGAAGTTTTCCAAATCCTGTGCATTCTCAACGACTTGATGCTTTTCGCACCAGCCGCAGATGCCGATGACTTCCGGGTGCTCCTTCGCCCCGACGATCAGGACGAAGCGGCCCTGCTCCGACGCGCGGCTGACGATCGTATGGATCGCCTTGACGCGCGGGCAGGTCGCGTCGACGACCTCGATCCCCTTTTCCGCGAGCGACTGCAGAACGCTGCGCGAGACGCCGTGCGCGCGGATCAGGAGCGTTTCCCCCGCGGCGGCTTCGGCGGGATCGCTGATCGTCCGCAGGCCCTTCTCTTCGAGGCTGCGGATCATCTGGGCGTTGTGGATCAGCTCCCCCAGACAGGCGCAGCGGCCTTCCTTCGCAAGCAGGCCTTCGGCCATTTCCACCGAGCGTCTGACTCCGAAGCAGAAGCCGGCGCTTTCGGCGACGAGCAGCTTTTTCATGCCTGGGACCCGAGCCTTTCGGAGATCGTCCGGCAGAGAAGCTGAAAGCTCTCTTCAAAGTCGATCCCGCTCGTATCGACGAGAACGGCGTCCTCCGCCCGGCGCAGCGGAGCCGTCTGGCGGTGACTGTCCTGATAGTCGCGCAGCTCAAGCTCGCACAGGACGTCCGCCGGATCGGTCTCGATCCCCTTGTTCTTCAGCTCCAGCCAGCGGCGATGCGCTCTGGCCTCCGTGCTGGCCGTCAGAAAGATCTTGACGTCGGCGTCCGGCAAAACGACGGTGCCGATATCCCGTCCGTCCATGATCACGTCGTTTTCTCTGGCCATTTTGCGCTGCATCTCCAGCAGAAACGCCCGTACCGAAGCGTGCGCGGAGACGTCGGAGGCGCACAGAGAGATCTCCGGCTCGCGGATCGCAGTCGAGACGTCCTCGCCGTTGAGGATCATGCGCTGCTCGCCGCTGTCGCTGTAGCGCATGCGGATGTCGAGCGAGGGCAGGATCGACTCGACGGCCGCGGCGTCCTTCGTATCGATCGACGCGCGGTGTGCGGCCAGACCGACGCAGCGATAGATCGCGCCGGTATCGACGTAAATATATCCGAAATGAGCGGCGATCCTGCGCGCCAAGCTGCTCTTTCCCGCGCCGGAGGGGCCGTCGATCGCAATGGAAACGCGTTTTTTCATGGTTTACTCTTCCTCCTTCAGCACAGACCGACCGGCGACGAAGCCCGTGGACCAGGCGATCTGCAGGTTAAAGCCGCCGGTATAGGCGTCGAGATCCAGGACTTCCCCGGAAAAGTAGAGGCCGCCGATCAGCTTGGACTCCATCGTCCGCGGATTGATCTCTTTCAAATCCACGCCGCCGGAGGTGACGATCGCCTCGGCGATCGGCCGTTTCCGTGCAACGGAAACGGGAAAAGCCTTCAGCAGGCGCAGCAGCGCGCGGCGCTGCTCTTTTGTGATCTCGTTTACCTTCGTCTCCTCGGGGATGCCGGACAGCTGCACCAGCACGGGGATCATCGCGCGTCCGGCGAGATCCTGCAGCGCGTTTTTGAATTCGCGGTTGGCGTATTTCTCAAAATCCCGCAGCAGACGCAGATCCAGCTTCTTCTCGTCGAGCCCCGGCTTCAGATCGATGGAAAGCCGGTATTTTTTATGCTCAAAGTCCCGCATGTGCGCGCTGGCCGAGAGGACCAGCGGCCCCGACACGCCGAAATGCGTGAAGAGCATCTCGCCGAGCTCTTTATAGATCAGCGTCTCGTCCTCGTAGGCGGACAAAACGACGTTTTTCAGCGAGAAGCCCTGCATCTGTTCGCAGTACGCGTCCTCGCTCTCAAGCGGAACGAGCGAGGGCTGCAGCTGCGTGACGCGGTGGCCGAAGCTGCGGGCGAAGCGATAGCCGTCGCCGGTGGAGCCGGTGAGCGGATAGGACAGGCCGCCCGTGCAGACGGCGGCGGCCCGGCAGAGGATCGGCCCGTTTTCCGAAACGACGGCCGATACGGCGCCGTTATCCGTTACGATCGCTTTCGCGGGGCAACGGATTACCCTCACGCCGTTCTTCCGGCAGAGGGACGAGAGCAGCTCGGCCACGTCGTCGGCCCGGTCGGAAACCGGAAAGACCCGGCTGCCCCGTTCCACCTTCAGCGGGAGTCCGCGCGACTCGAACCAATCCATGGCGTCCGAGGGGGAAAACCGGTTCAGGGCGCTGTACAGAAAGCGCGCGTCGCCGGGGATATTCGCCATAAAGCTCTTGATATCACAGGCATTCGTCAGATTGCAGCGGCCCTTGCCCGTGATGCGCAGCTTTCTGCCGAGCTTCTGATTCGGCTCGAGCAGCACGACGTGCAGACCGCGCTCGGCCGCGTTGACCGCGCACATCAGTCCTGCGGCGCCGCCGCCGATCACGACGAGATCCGCCCGCTCGATTGTTTGTCCGTTCATTATGTAGCTTCCTTTCGCTCGAGGCTGCGCAGCTCCGGTTCAGTCAGTCTCCTCCACTTTCCTGTCGGGAGGTCGCCCAGCCGGATCGGCCCCTCGCTCACGCGGCGGAGCCTTGTGACGCGAAGACCGGCGAGCGCGCACATTTTACGGATCTGCCGGTTCCGTCCCTCGTGGATCGTAACCGACAGGCAGGCCTCCTCGTCTCTGAGCCAGAGCAGCTCCGCCTGCGGCTTGGCAATCGGCTTTCCGTCGATGACGACGGCGCGGCCGAGCTTCTCCGCGGCGTTCTCAAGCTCTCCGCGGACCCACACGGTGTAGGTCTTCTCAACCTCGAGCGACGGATGCGTCAGACGATTGGCCAGTTCGCCGTCGTCGGTCATCAGCAGCAGCCCCTCCGAATCGAGGTCCAGTCTTCCGACGGGATAAACGCGCACGCCGAGATCCGCTGTGAGATCGGCTACGCTGCGTCTCCCCTTCTCGTCCGACATCGTCGTCACGACGCCGCGGGGCTTGTTGAGCATGATGACGGTTTTTTGCGCGCTGACGCGAACCGGTTTCCCGTCCAGCCGGACGTCGTCACGGTCGGGCTCGGCGCTCTCGCCGAGCTGCGCCGTGCGTCCGTTGACCGTTACGCGCCCCGCTTGGATCGCCTCTTCGGCGGCCCGCCGGGACAGAAGCCCGGCGGCGGAAAGAATCTTTTGCAGTCGCTCCATGCCTTTTACCTCAGTGATACAAAAACAGACCGGCCGTAGACCAGAGTCCGGGAACACAGGAGCTGCCCGTCGACCGAAACGGACAGTCTTCCGGCCGGAGAGCCCATTGCGACCGGCGCGAAGACAAAATACGGCAGCTCCGCCTGAACCGTGAGCTCAGAGCCGCGCGGAACGAGCACGCGGATCGGCTCCGTCACCCGGACGGGGACGGACTTTTCGCTGCCGCCGAAGACCGGCACGGAAAAACCGAGCTCATCGACGGAAACGACGCGCTCCTCAAAGCGGGCGAAGGCCCAGTCGTACAGTCTGAGCTGATCGTTCCAATCGTCGGGAGCCGACAGGGTCACGCAGACGAAGCGCGTTCCATCCCGCTCAACGCAGCTCACGAGACAGCGGCCCGCCGCTTTCGTAAAGCCCGTTTTGCCGCCGAGACAGCCCTCGCAGCGGTCCAGCAGCCTGTTGTGATTAATCCAGGTACGGCCGCCGGCGTCCGCGCTGCGCAGGGCGATCAGCTCTGCGAAAACGGGCTGCTCCATCGCAGCGAGCATCAGCTTCGCCATGTCCCGGGCCGTGGAATAATGATCCTCCGCGCTCAGTCCGTGCGGATTGGCAAAATGCGTGTTCGTCATGCCGAGCTCGGACGCTTTTTCGTTCATCCGAGCGACGAAAGCCTCCTCGCTCCCGGCGCAGTGACAGGCGAGCGCGGCGGCGGCGTCGTTGCCGGAGACCAGCAGCAGCCCGAGCAGCAGCTCGCGCACGGTGCAGCGCTCCCCAGCCTTCAGATAGGCCGACGAGCCCTCGATCCCGCAGCATTCTGCGCGGATCTCGACTTCCTCCGACAAATCGCAGTTCTCGATAACCAGCAGGGCCGTCATGATCTTTGTCGTGCTGGCGACGGCGCGCCGTTCGTCCGGCTCGAGCGCGAAGACGAGCGACCCGTCGCGGCCCATCACGACGGCGCTCCGGGCGCTGATTTCCGGCTCGTCCAGAGCGGAAGCGGCCGGGCGGACCGGGCATAAAAGAAGCAGCGCAAGAAACGCCGATATCGTTTTCCTCAAAATAAGCACCACCCTCTATCTTTACGGGCAGTGCTTATTATGAGCCAAAAACCGGCGTTTTATTGAAGCTCGGAATTATTTGTCCTCGTTCTGCTTGTTGATAAAGCCTTCCACGCGGTCGATGACCTGCGGAACGAGGTCGATGATGCGGTCGACCGTGGTGCTGGCAGCGGGAAGAATATTGATCATGCGGACGTTCCCCTCCTTGATGACAAGGAAGCCGATGGGATCAATCTTGACGCCGGTGGCGTTGCCGCCGCCGTAAGGCCGATTCTCGCCGCCCTTTTTATTGCTGAACTCTACGCCGCCGCCGCCGAAACCGACGCTGATCCGGGAGACGGGGACGAGCGTGATGCCGTCCGGTGTAAAGATCGGATCGCCAACGACGGTATCGACCTTGAGAATGTTCTTCACATTCTCCATCGTGCTCTGCATCAATTCACCGATCGGGTTCTTGTTATCCATTTGATTCCATCCTTTCCTCTGCCTGAGCAGCCTCTGTTTCTGAATTTTCTGTTTCTGTCGGGCTATTATTCCCCTGTTTTCCGAGGGCTTTTTTCTCTTTCTTCTGACGGATCTTGCTCCTCACGATCACACCGAGCGCGGCAAATGCCGTGCTGAAAAGCGTTCCGACAAGCTGGCCGATCCGGAAGTGGAGGCCGAGACCGAAGTCAAGCTGCATCTTGTCCAGCGTAAAATCGACGTCGGTGCGCACGTCGGACTTGCGGACCCTGAAGGCGCTGCGCGCCAGAGGGAGCAGCACGGACAAAACCTCGTTGACCGTTCCGAAGGTCCTCGCCGTGTTGTACGGATCGTCGCCGGCCGCCGTATAGTGGAGCAGGAAGCGGTCGATGCAGATCTTCCGCGGGAAACGGGCAAGCCTTCCGAGAGCCTTCTTCGCCAGCTCAAGCAGCTCCTCCACGCTCAGCCCGAGCGGCAGACCTTTCTCCTTTTCCGCGGGCTCTTTTTTCTCTTCCTTCGGCTTTTTCTTCTTTTTCGGTTTTTTCTCTTTCTTTTCCTTCTTGGGTTTAGGCTCGTCCGACTCTTTCTTCGGCAGCAGCTGAATCTCGATGCCGATCACCTTGGCTGCCAGACGAAGCTGGCCGCCTTCATAGGCAACATCCGCTCCGACGGAGATCAGATTGATGCCAATGATAATCAGGACGATGACGCCTAAAATGATCCATCCGACCAAGACATCACCCCCGGGACTTTACTTGCTTTCCTGAACGTCCTCTATGCTGAGCTGTTCGTTCTCTTTCTTTTGCAGCGTCTCAATGGAGCGCCGGAGCTCTTCCACGCCTTCGCTCTGTTGCAGATCCGGCAGCACCGGCAGATCCTCCAGCTTTTCCACGCCCATCGTGCGCAGGAAGCTGTCCGTCGTGCGGAAGAGCGAAGGCCGTCCGGGCGCTTCGAGCCTTCCGCAGATCTCGATCAGACCTTTTTCCAGCAGCGCGCTGACGGTGTAGGAGCTGTCCACGCCGCGGAGCTGATCGACGTACGCGCGGGTCACGGGCTGGAAGTACGCGACGATCGCCAGCGTCTCCAGCGCGCTCTGCGAGAGCATCGGAGGCCTGCGCTGCTCCAGCGCTTTGACGATCACCGGCGCATATTCCGGCGCAGAGCACATCTGCAGCTTGGCGTCGAGCTTCAGAACGCGGACGCCGCGCTGCTCCCGTTCACAGCGCTCGATCAGCTCTCTCGCGCTGCGCTCGATCTCCTCTTCTTCCGCGCCGAGAACCAGCGACAGCCTGGAAATCGGCACCGGCTCGCCGGCTGCGAACAAAACCGCCTCAATGGCGGAGACCAAATCCATCATTTCTCTTCTTCGATCCGTTCCAAGATTTCATCCACGTCGCCTCCGCAGAAAACGACGCTGTAATCGCCGTCCGTCCGTTCAAGGGCGAGAGTGCCCATGCTGCACAGCTCAAGGACGGACAAAAACGTGGCGACAAGCTCCGAGCGGGAGGCGCATTCCCGATACAGCTCGCGCAGGGAGCAGGACGTTCCCTTCAGCCTTTGAAGGATGCTCCGGCTCTTCTCCCGTACGCTGAACGTGATGCGTCCCGGGATCGCCCGGGCAAGCTCCGGGGTTTCCGTCACCCTCGGGCCGCGGGAGAACATCCCGTACAGGACCTTCAGCAGCTCTTCCGGCTCGTGGCGGTACCGGTATTCCCGGCCCTCCTTCGGCAGCGGCTCCGGAAGCTTGGGAAAAAACAGCGCTCCCGTCTCGCTCGCCCGTTTGAGCTCGGGCGTCACCTTCCGCACGGATTCGAGAATATCCCGGCTCTTGAGCTGTTCCAGAGAAGCCATCAGCTGTTCAAGCTCGGACAGCTCTTCATCCCCGCTGCTGAGCAGCATGCGGGTCTTGATGAACAGCAGGTAGGCCGCCATTTGGATAAACTCGCTGGCTATCTCCAGATCCATCTCCTGCATCCGGTCGAGATAAGCCAGATACTGATCGAGGATCTCGGCGATTTTGATATCGCGGATCTCGATTTTGTTCTTTTGCAGGAGCATCAGGATCAGACTGAGCGGTCCTTCAAAATCCTGCAGCTCGTTCTTTTCGCGCAGAACGCCTTCCAGAAAATAATTCGGATCTTCCATCGTTTATGCTCCGAGCAGGATGAAGCCGAGCTTTAACCCCCATACCGCAACAGGCGAAAAAAGGTCGAGCACGGCGTTGATCGCAAGGTCCAGAAACCGCCCGGTCACGCCGGCGGCCGCCAGGCCGATCAGAATAAATACGCCGTAACGCTCGTAACGCATGAGCTTCAGGTAGCTTTGATCCGGGATCAGCGAGAACAGGACTTTTGAACCGTCCAGCGGCGGGATCGGAAGAAGATTGAAGAGCCCGAGCCCGAGACTGATCAGCGCGGTCAGCGAGAGAAAGCGCAGCAGGTAGTCGGAGATCGCCCAGTCGTGCGCGGAGCAGATAGCCGCGAAGACTCCGTACAGAAACAAAAAGACGACCGTGATCAGCATGTTGCTGACGGGACCGGCCAGCGCCGTGATCGCCATGCCGCGCTTGGGGTTTTCAAACTTGCGCATGTCGACCGGCACGGGCTTCGCCCAGCCGACGTGCGCCACGACGAGCATGACAAAGCCCAGCAGATCGAGATGCTTGATGGGGTTAAGCGTCAGACGGCCGGCGTTTTTCGCCGTGTCGTCGCCGAGACGGTATGCGACGTAGCCGTGGCTGAGTTCATGAAGCGTGATGCACAGCAGCGCAGCCGCCGCGCTGATCAGCATGCTCCACAGACGGCTCAGATCAAAACCTGCCAAAAAGGAATCCCACGAGCTCAATCGCATTCCACCCCTAATTTAAACACAGTTTACCAAAAATCAAAACGAATTACAAGAGCGGGTTTAGAAAAAGCCTCAGCCTTCGGCGGAGAGCTTGTCCCGCAGATAGCGAAGAGCGAGCCGGTAGCCCTCGAAGCCGAATCCGGCGAAGCATTTTTCACAGTACAGCGAGGCGTAGGAAAACTGCCGGAACGTCTCCCGCTCTGCGATCTGCGTCAGATGAACCTCGACCGCCGGCAGCGCGACGGCGCGCAGAGCGTCGAGGATCGCTACGCTGGTATGCGTGTAGGCTGCGGGGTTTATTACGATCGCGTCGGCCGATCCGTATGCGCTTTGGATGAGATCCACGAGCGCGCCCTCGTGGTTGGACTGAAAAACGCAAACGTCGATCCCCAGCTCCCCGGCGCAGCTTCGGATCGTATCTTCGAGCTGCGCGTAGGTCTGCTTCCCGTAGATCTCCGGCTCCCGCACGCCGAGCATATTCAGATTGGGTCCGTTGATCACGTAAACCGTCATAGCTTCAACTCCCTGATGATTTGTTCCGCCGTCTGTTCCGGCGTGCCGGCGTTGTCGGTAAAATACTCGGCCGCCTTCCGGTACAGCGGCTCGCGCTGACGGTACAGCTCCTCCGCGCCGAGAGTCCGCGACAGCGGTCTTCCCTCGCTCGGCAGCAGCGCCAGCTCGCGGCGAAGCCAGACGACCGTTCCGTTCTGTCTCATACAGACAAGGTTTTCCGGCCTTGTGACGACGCCGCCACCGCAGGCGACGACCAGGCCGGAGCGTGCCGAAAGCGCCGCGAGAGCGGCGGTTTCCAGGCTTCTGAAGCAAGCCTCCCCGTCCGTTTCGATGAGCTCGGCGCAGCTTCTGCCGGCGGCGCGCTCGATTTCAAAGTCAAGATCGGCGAAGGGTCGGCCCGTCCGCTCGGAAATCAGCCTGCCGACAGTGCTTTTTCCGCTGCCGGGCATGCCGATCAGAAAGAGGTTTTTCATGCGGCGTTCGATCCGTCCGGCGATCTCCGGGATCCGCTCGTCCGGGATCGTTTCGCCGGTAAAGAGCTCCGAAGAGGCTTTGGCCTGCGCGACCAGCATGCCGAGGCCGTTGACGCAGGGAACGCCGATCGCCTCCGCGTCCAGCAGCAGCCGCGTTTTCGACGGATTGTAGATCAGATCGGCGACGGCCTCCAGCGACGGAAAGCGCGACGGATCGATCAGGCTGCGCCCAACGTCCGGCGCCATCCCGACGGGCGTCGCGTTGACGATCAGCGCTGCGTCCGGGTGATGCTCGTATACGCTTCGATAGTCGACAGGGCCGCTTCGCGAGACGGTGACGACCGAGGCGGCTTCTTCATCCTGCAGCACGGCGCGCACCGCGGCCGCAGCGCCACCGCTGCCGAGGACGAGCGCCTTTTTGCCGCGGGGAGAAAGCTTCAGCTGCCGCAGCAGGAAGCGGAAGCCGTCGCAGTCGGTATTCGTTCCGTACAGCGTTCCGTCCTTCCGCCGGAGCAGCGTGTTTACGCTGCCGACTTCCCGTGCGAGCGGCGAAAGCTCGTCACAGCAGCGCAGAGCGGTCATCTTATACGGGATCGTGACGTTCAGCGCGTCGAAAGCGCCGGTGCGAAGAAAGCTCTCGACCTGCTCGGGCTCAAGCTCGATCAGCTTGTAATCGTAGTCGCCGAGCAGCGCGTGGATCTCAGGCGAATAGCTGTGACTCAGCCTTCTCCCGATCAAACCGCAGCGCAGCTTCACGGCTCGGCCCTCCCCTGCCCGGCGGCCGCCGCCTGCTCCTCGCGGCTCAGCGTGAGGATGCAGCGGTACAGTGTCTCCGCCTGATCGGCCAACGCCTCTCCGGCAAGCGCTCTGATCCGGGCTGTCAGCTCGCTTTCACGGCGCTCGTCCCGGATCGGCAGCGAGAGAGCGGCCTTTTCGGCGGCGATCTGCCGGCTGAGGCTCATTCTCTCGGAGAAGAGCGCGACGAGCTTTTCATCGAGCGCGTCGATTTCCTCCCGGAGCTGAGGGATCGTCTTGTTCATAGTCTGCCCTCCTGCAGCAAATCGCAAACAGCCAGCGCGGCGGCGGCTTCCACGACCGGCACCGCGCGGAAAACCACGCAGGAATCGTTCCTGCCGCCGGAGCGGACCATCGTCTCCTCCCCGCGGACGAGATCGACGCTCGCCTGCCCGCGGGCGATCGACGGCGTCGGCTTGAATGCCGCCTTCAGCAGCAGCGGCATCCCGTTGCTCATGCCGCCGACTATCCCTCCGGCATGGTTGCTCGCCGTGACGATCCGCTCGCCGGAGCGGATATACGCGTCGTTCGCTTCACTGCCGCGAAGATCGGCAAGGGCAAAGCCGTCTCCGAAGCTCAGCCCCTTCACGGCCGGGATCGCAAACAGGATCGAAGCGAGCTTCGGCTCCAGACCGCCGAAAAGCGGACCGCCGAGACCCACCGGCAGCCCGGTGACGAGACATTCGACCGTACCGCCGAACGAGTCGCCGTCGGCCTTTGCCTGTCGGACGGCCGCCAGCATCTTCTCTTTCGCCTCGTCCGAGAGCACCGGATACGGCTGCTCCCGCAGCACACGGTAGACCGCGGCGTCGGAGCAGAGCGGGTCGAAGGGCGTGTCCTCAATGCCGGCGACGCTGCTCGCGTGAGCGGCAATCTGAATTCCGCGGCGCTGAAGATAGGGCAGGCAGAGACCGCCCGCCGCACAGATCGCCGCCGTGAGACGGCCGGAAAAATGGCCGCCGCCGCGCAGATCGGCGGCGCCGCCGTACTTGACGAAGGCCGGATAATCCGCGTGCCCCGGCCTGGGGACGAATCGCTCCCGATCCTGCGCTTCGGACGCGGCGTCATGGCTGCGGATCAGGACACAGATCGGAGAACCGCAGCTCATGCCGTTGACGACGCCGCTGAGGATCTCGGGTCGGTCCGCTTCGTTTCGGGCGCTGGAGCATTCGTCCCGGCCCGGCGCGCGGCGGCGCAGAAAAGCGTGCAGCGCTTCGGCATCGACGGGCTCCCCGGCGGGAAAGCCGTCGATCACGACGCCGACCGCTTCGCCCCGGCTCTCTCCGAAAAGGCTGATTTTCAGCCGTTCACCCCAGACTGACGACATGGCATTTCCCTCCCAGTCTTTCATATTCCTTCCAGAAACGCGGATACGATTTTGACACGCAGTCCGCGCCGAGCAGCCGGAAGGGCCGCTCGCAGGCGACGGCGGAGATCGCGGACATCATGGCGATCCTGTGATCGCCTGCGGCGTCGACAGTGCCGCCTCCCGCCAGCTTCTCGCAGCCCCAAACGTACAGACGGTCGTTCTCGCTCCGTATCATCGCTCCGAGCGCGTAAAGCGCGGCGCATATCGTTTCCAGTCTGTCGCTCTCCTTGAGGCGCAGTCTTCCGCAGCCTTCAAAACGGTGTTCGCCGGGTATGAGAGCTGCGAGAAGCGCCAGCGGCGGAGCGAGATCCGGCGTCTGCGACAGATCGACCGTCTTTCCTTCGACGATCAAGCGGACGAGTGCCGGAAAGGCGCTGTCGGGCTGGGTCGAGCTCTCATCCATGCCTTCGATCCGCAGCGGCTGTCCGAGAGAAGCTGCGGCAAGCCAGAAGGCCGCCTGCGACCAGTCGGCCTCCATACGGTCGCTAAAAGCGTGATAAAGCTGCGGCCTGACGAAAAAGCCCCCGGCGTCTGATTCGACGCGGACGCCGGCATTGCGCTGCGCCTCGACGGTCATTCCGATATAACCGGCGGATTCGGGCGGCGAAGTCCAGCGCAGAGTCGAAACGCCGTCCGTCAGCGGCAGAGCCAGCAGGAGTCCGCTGAAGAACTGACTGGACACGGACCCGGTCAGGCGGTACTCTCCGGCGGGGAGCGTTCCCCGGACGCGAAGGACGCCTTCTTCCTCGGTGAAGGAGACGCCCCGGCTTTGCAGCGCATCCCGATAGGGCTGCAGCGGACGGCGCAGCAGGCTTTCGTCGCAGGAAAAATCTCCGCCTCCCGCCAGCGCGAGCGACAGCGGGATCGTCAGCCGCAGCGTCGAGGCGGAGCGGCCGCAGTCTACCCGGATCGGCGCTTCGAGGCGTTTTCCGCCGCAGCCGCGGACGCGGATATCTTCCGCGCCGCAAAAGACCGAAGCGCCCAGCGCGCGTACGGCGCTGAGCGTGGCGTTCACATCGTCGCTCGGATCGGTTCCTTCAAGCGTGCTCGTTCCGTCGGCCAGAGCGGCCGCCAGCAGCGCGCGATGAAGCCCGCTCTTGCTTGCGGGCGGACGGACGGTCCCCCGCAGCCGGGTCGGTTCAATCAGCAGATCCATCGGTTTGCAAACCAAGTCTGAGCCACGAAAGCAGCTCCTCTTCGTTCATGATCCTTCTCTCACAGCGCCCGACGGCACGGGGGACGATCAGCGTATAGCCCTCGGCCCCGCGCTTTTTGTCCGCACGGACAGCCGGAAGAAGCTCTTCCGCCGTATAGGGGCAGCTCAGCGGCAGATCAAAACGCGAAAGCGTCGATTCAAGCGCCGAAAGCGTCTCCCGATCGCACAGGCCCAGCCTGACGGCAGCCCGTGTGACGACGGCCATTCCGGCGGAAACGGCTCGTCCATGCGTCCATTGATAGCCGCTGCAGCGCTCGATCGCATGGCCTGCTGTGTGTCCGAAATTCAGCAGCTGCCGGTCTCCGCGGTCGTTTTCATCGCGCCGGACGAAAGCGGCCTTGACCGACACGGCCTCGGCCAGAAGCGCTTCCGGCGCGGTCTGCCCGTCGGAGAGAAGCCGAAGCAGCGCTCCGTCCTGCAGAAAAGCGGCTTTGACGATTTCCGCAAAGCCTTCCGCTTTTTGCTCGTCCGGCAGCGTCTCGAAACAGTCCGTATCGCACAAAACGGCCAGCGGCTGCGAGATTGTGCCGAGCTGGTTTTTCCCGGACGGCAGATTGACGCCCGTCTTGCCGCCGACAGCCGCGTCTGCGGCCGCCAGCAGCGTTGTCGGCAGGAGAACGCAGCCGGTCCCCCGCCGGTACAGCGCGGCGGCCAGCCCCGCCATATCGCAGGTGACGCCGCCTCCCAGCGCAAAGACGGCGTCCTCGCGCGTCATCTCCGCATCGGCCATCGCGGAGACGATCTTCAACATCGTTTCCGGCGTTTTTTCCTGTTCGCCGGAGGGATAGACGCAGCTTGAAACGGTGAAGCCGGCGCGCTTCAGACTGTCCGTCAGCTTTTCCCCGTACAGCGCGAAGACGGTCTCCCCCGCCGCGATCAGAGCTCGGCGGCCGCTGAACAGCGGAGCTGAAAGCTCGCCGGCGCGGTCGAGAAGGCCAGAGCCGATCAGCACCCGATAGGCTCTCGAGGCTTCGACGGCGATCTCAATCATGCAGCGCCTCCCTCAGACGGCGCACACGCGCGGACAGACGGTCGAAGCTTTCCGGCGTCAGCGCCTGGGCGGCGTCGCAGAGCGCGCTTGGCGGATCGCAGTGCACCTCGACCATCAGCCCGTCCGCGCCGGCGGCGACGGCCGCAAGCGAAAGCGGCCCGACGTAGCGGGCCTGTCCGGCAGCGTGGCTCGGATCGGCGATCACGGGCAGATGGCTCAGCTCGTGCAGAACCGGAAGGGCGGAGACGTCCAGAACGGCCCTCGTTTCCGTGTCAAAGCCGCGAACACCCCTTTCACAGAGGATTACGTTCCCGTTTCCGCCCGCGAGCAGATACTCGGCGGCCATCAGGTATTCCCGCAGCGTGGAAGCGGGACTCCGCTTGAGCAGGATGGGCTTGCCGCAGCGGGCCAGTTCCTTGAGAAGCTCGTAATTCTGCCCGTTCCGGGCGCCGACCTGGATCAGATCCACGTCTTCGTAAAACGGGAGCGTCGACGGATCAACGATTTCGGATACGACCGGCAGCCCGGTCTCCTTCTTCACGGCGGACAGGATGCGAAGTCCCTCGATTCCGAGCCCTTGAAAATCGTAAGGCGAGGTGCGGGGCTTGAACGCGCCGCCGCGCAGGATCGAAGCGCCCGAAGCCTTCACGCAGCGGGCGGCTGCAAGAAGCTGCTCCTCGCTCTCAACGGCGCAGGGGCCGGCGATCAGCGCGAAATGACCGCCGCCGACCAAAACGCCCGAGACGCTGACGACGGTGTCCTGCGGGTGTTTTCCGCGTCCGGCCAGCAGAAAAGGCTCCGTGATCCGCTTGACAGACTGAACGAAGGGCAGACAGCGGATCCGGTCGACGTCCAGCGAGGAGCTGTCTCCGATCACGCTGACGACCGTCGCGAGCTCTCCCCTCGCCGTCTGGCTGTGCAGGCCCTGCTGCTCGATCCAGCCGAGCAGCTCCGAAAGCTGAGCCTCCCCGGTATCTTTTCTGACGATGATAATCATATCCGAATCCTTTCGCCCGGCATAACAAAAGGCCCGCGGCAGCTTGATCGCCGCAGGCCGATGATCTTCGCGGCCTTCCGTTAAAAGCAAAAGCCTTGCGCCCGACGGAAACGAACGGCGCTTCCGCCCTGCCGGAAAGCTGCGATCGAGCCGTAAAAGCTTCGATCCGCCGGGTTTTCTTTGATCCCAATATAGCACGCGAAAACCGCGGCTGTCAACTGACAAGTAGCCGTGTCACCGCGTCCCGGCGCTTTTGCCCTCCAGCGCCTCACGCAGCTTTTCAAGCGCTTTTTTCTCCAGCCGCGATACGTAGCTGCGGCTGACGCCGATGCGATCGGCCGTCTGCTTCTGCGTAAGCGCTTCGCCCCCGCCGAGGCCGTAGCGCAGTTTGACGATCGTCGCTTCGCGCTCGCTCAGCGTTTTGGTGACGAGCGTGCGAAGGCTTCGGCACAGCTCCCGGTCGCCGATGCTGTCAGCCAGGTCGTCGTCGGACGCCAGAACGTCCATCATCGACAGATTGCCGTCCTCGTCACCCTCCAGCGCCTCGGACAGACTGACGTCGGCCGAGGCTTTTCGCCGGGAACGGAAATACATCAGGATCTCGTTTTCGATGCAGCGGCTGCAATAGGTGGCCAGACGAACGCCGCGCTCGCTCCGATAGCTGTCGATGCCTTTGATCAGGCCGATCGTGCCGATCGAAAGCAGATCGTCCAGATCGTCCGTCTGCGCATAGTATTTTTTCATGATATGCGAAACCAGCCGGAGATTGTGTTCAACGAGCTTGTTTCTCGCTTCGAGGTCTCCCCGGCTCCAGCGCTCCAGATACAGCGTTTCTTCCTCTTTGCTCAGCGGACGCGGAAACGAGCCTCCCGGAGCGATGCGAAGAAACAGCCACAGAGAATTCATCAGAACGAATAACGCGGTCTCGATCATGCTCTCACCTCGAGAAAGCCTATTCCTCCCGATGCACCGCGAGAACAGCGTTCGACGCTTTTCACCGTTTGTTCACGTTTCCGTTGTCCGCAGCGGATGGCTGTGGTATAATCCGGATTCGGAAGGGGGCGGAGCGATGAAACGAAAAATCCTGATCACGGGTCCCGCCGGGGACGGAAAGGCGGAGCTGATCCGCAGCGCGCTCGGCGGCAGACTGGCTGAAGCGGGCGGCTACATCATCCGCGTTGAACGAAACCGGGACGGCTTTGCCGAGCGGTACTGTCTCCTGCCCGCCGCGGCGGCCGGAGGCGTGGAGGGCTATGAAGGCGAAACCGTGCTGGACGCTTCGAGCTGGCCGCCGGCCCATTACACCGAGGCCTACCGCGAAACCGGCGCACGGCTCTTGAGAGAGGCGCTTTTTTATCCCTTTGCCGTTGCGGAGGAGCTCGGCGGCTTTGAGCTGCTGGTTCCGCAGTTTCGCACGGCGCTCTGCGAGCTGCTGGACAGCGGTCTTCCGCTGCTTGCAACGCTGAAAACGCCGGAGGAGTCGGAGCAGTGGCGCACGCTCTTCGCTCTCGGAGACCGCTTTACCGGGAAGGTCGAAGAACTGCACCGCCGCCTTCGTTCGGATCCGGAGCTGGAAATCCTCGACTCAAGTCTCCTTTCCGACGCCGCGATCCGGGAGAAGCTGGCTCTATGGAGCAAAAAATGGCTGTGATATATCCTCCCCCGGGGCTTGTAAAATGATTTTTTGTGTTGTATATTATGAAAATAAAACGGGAAAAGGAGGACGGATATGCACGAGGACGGAAAACTGATCTATCACGATCACGGCGACGGCGTGATCCATGCACACAGCGTCGGCGAGGCGGGCGAACACAGTCACGCACATCCGCACGTCCACACGCAGACGAAGGCCGTGATCAACCGCCTGTCCCGCGCGATCGGACATCTGGAATCCGTGCGCAGAATGGTCGAGGACGGCCGTGACTGCACGGAGGTTCTCGTTCAGCTCGCCGCCGTCCGTTCGGCGCTCAGCAGCACGGCCAGAGTGATCCTGAAGGACCATCTGGAGCATTGTCTGTCGGATGACGGAAACGATACGGCCGATCAGCTCCAGGCGCTCAACGAAGCGATCGACAAATTCATGACCTGAAAAACGGGATCCCGCCGCTGTCGGCGAGACCCCGCTTTTTTATGCGCTTCGGCCGTCTTCTTCGGCGAGATCGCGCAGCAGCACGTTCAGCGCAGCACCGGCGTACACCGTAAAGCAGCAGACGTGCAGCCAGAGCATCAGCAGGATAACGGAGCTCAGCGAGCCGTACACCAGCGGATAGCGGGAGGAAGCGCCGATAAAGCCCGAGAACAGCGCGCTGACGGATATCATGCCGGCGGCGGCGGACAGGGCGCCGATCCGCGTCGGGTACGGGCTCTGCTCGGGAACGGAAAACTCGTATACGCCGTAAAGGATGCCGTAGTCGATCACGGCCAGCAGCGGGAAGCGGATAAGCCGCCAGAGCCCGGCGGCGTTCAGGCCCGGAATCAGCCGATTCAGCCACTCCAGCGCGTTTTCGCCCGTCAGCATGACGAGGGCGCTGACGTACATGACCGCGACGAAGAGCAGAGAAAACAGCACGCTGAAGAGAATATTCCGCAGTCCCTTGAAGCGGCGGCAGCCCTGGAGCTCGCCGATCGTGGCCTGCAGAGAGCGCACGGCGGCCGAAGCGCTGCTCAGCAGAATCGCGGCGGCGGCTGTCGTCATCGCGCGGCTGTTGTTGCGCGCCACGTACAGAAGAAATTCTTCGATCGTCCGCGCCGTTTCCTCGGCCAGAAAACGCCTGCCGATCGACAGCAGCCGAACCGCACTGGGGTAGCTGCTGCCGAGCATCGAATACAGGAGGATCAGCAGCGGAAAAAAGGTCATCGTCAGAAAGTAGGAAAGCGCCGCCGAGGCCGCCGTAAGCCTTTTTCCGGCAATCAGCAGCGCGTATCGCTTGATGAACGCTAAAGCCTCCGTCATACTCCCGCCTCCGATAAAAAATGCGCCTGCATCCATTGGATGTAGGCGCATCGGGTTTTATGTCTTTTGTATTTATTTGTGGTTGAAAATGCTGAAGATCTTATCGAAGGGATCCTCTTCCACCGGCGGTTCCGGCTCGGCCGGAGCGATGACGGGCGGCGTGAGCGGAGCGGGGGCGGGAGCCGCAGCCGGGGCCGGGGCCGGAGCCGCGGCGGCAGCCTTCTCGGAAGCGACCGTGAAGAGACCGGGGCCCTTCTCCGGGGCGGGCGTGCGGGCAACGACGCCGGGAGCCGCCGTGGGAACGACGGGAGCGTTGGCGTTCTCTTCGAAGCCGGTGGCGATGACCGTGACGCGGATCTCATCCTGCAGGCTGTCGTCGAAGGTGGCGCCGAAGATGATATTGGCGTCGGGATGCGCGGCCTCCTGCACGAGATTGGCGGCGGCCTCGACGTCCTCGAGACCCATGTCCTCGGAGCCGGTGATGTTGATCAGCACGCCGTGCGCGCCGTTGATGGAGGTCTCCATCAGGGGGCTTGCGACCGCCATGCGGGCGGCGTCCTCCGCCTTGCCCTTGCCGGCGGCATGACCCACGCCCATGTGCGCGAAGCCCGCGCCCTTCATGATGCAGGTCACGTCGGCGAAGTCGAGGTTGATAAAGCCGGTGTTCTTGATCAGATCGGAAATGCTCGTAACGGCCTGGCGCAGCACGTCGTCGGCGATCTCAAAGGCGTTGGCCAGCGTGACCTTCTGATCGGTCGCGTATTTCAGGCGGTCGTTCGGGATGATCAGCAGCGAATCGACCTTGCCGAGCAGCTCCTTCACGCCCTCGTTGGCCTGATCCATGCGGCGCTTGCCTTCAAACTTGAAGGGCTTGGTCACGACGCCGACCGTCAGGATGCCGGCCTCGCGGGCGATATCAGCCACCGTAGGCGCAGCGCCGGTTCCGGTGCCGCCGCCCATGCCGGCGGTGATGAAGACCATATCGGCGTTTTCGATCGCCTTGGCGATGTTGTTGCGGCTCTCCTCGGCGGAGCGCTTGCCGATCTCGGGATCGGAGCCGGCGCCCTGACCGTGGGTCATCTTCTCGCCGATCTGAATCTTCTGATCCGCGTTGGAAACCGCAAGAGCCTGCTTGTCCGTGTTGATGGCGATAAACTCCACACCCTGCGTGCCGGACTTCACCATGCGGTTGACGACGTTGTTGCCCGCGCCGCCGATGCCGACGACCTTGATGGTTACGACATTGTCCGGACCGGTTTCGGCTTTAAAATCCATATTTATGCCTCCCAATAGTTTTATCCCACAATATATGTGAATAGTATTTGTTTTTGCTGATGACTATATTATTACAAATTTTATGTTCGGTCAATAGATTTTTTGGATTTGGCGAAAACTTTTGTCATCAATCTGTCATTCGTCTGGGAAATCTGTCCTTTTTTATCAATTTTCACAAAACGGAGGAAAGAAAACCGGGGCCGAACGTGACGGCCCCGGATCGTCTGCGGCGCGGAGGGTTCAGGTCGGAATGAAATGGGCGGTCTCTCCGTCGGACACGTCGATCGTGCCGTAATCGCCTTCCTTGAGCTGCTCAAGAACCGAAACGACCATCGCAAACTTGTGATCGAGTTTGTCGCTGTCTCCGATCAGGACGCGATATTTCCCCGCGTAATCAAAGCTGACGAGGTTGGTATCGGAAAAATCGACCCCCTGCGTCAGCGTGTCCAGTCCGCGGTCTTGTAGCTGGGAGAGCACGTCGGCCAGGTAATCGACGCGCTCCTCGAGACCGTCCGCGCGTTCCAGCTTTTCCCCGATCATCAGCGTGCCCGGATTGATCCCGTAGATCGGGATCAGAGCCCCCAGCTCGCCCTCGGCCGCTTTGCCGAGGATCTTGCAGTTATGGTCGATCGTCCATTCCTCGTCGCCGACCGCAAGATAGGCCAGCGCGCGGCATTCCACGACCGTCAGCGTGACGACGCCCGGAAGCTGCCGGTCTACGGTGACTTCTTCAAGATAGGGCAGCTTCGTATAGGCGCGGCTGATCGTCGCGAATTTATCGAAGAAAAAGATATTGTCTCCCTCTTCCAGACCGGTGGCGTTGATGATCTCCTGATCGGTGTAATGCTCGTTTCCTTCCACCCGGATCTCGGACACCCGGAAAATGACGCTCATCGCAAAGATCATCGCGACGACGATCACGATAAACGTGACCAGACCGCCGACGCCGCCGCGCTTGCGGGGCTTCATGTATTCGCCGCGTTTGTTGACCGGTACACGGTCTGCAGACTGTAACTCCATCGTGTTCTTCCCTTCAATCGAAGCTCTCTCGCCATACGCAGGCGCCGAGCGAGGAGAGTTCTGCGTCCAGCTTTTCGTAACCTCGTTTTATGTACCCTTCGTCGAGGATGAGGCTCTCCCCCTCCGCTCCCAGCGAGGCCAGGATCAGCGCCGCCCCGCCGCGAAGATCGCCTGCGCGGAGCAGCGACGCGTGAAGACGCGGCACTCCGCGGACGGCGGCCGTCTGTCCCTCTAAACGGACGTCCGCGCCGAGCTTGTTGAGCTCCGCCGTATAACGGAAGCGGTTTTCAAAGATCGTCTCCCGGATCCGGGTCAAACCGTCTGACCGCAGCAGAGCGGCGATCAGCAGCGGCTGCGCATCGGTCGGAAACCCGGGATACGGAGCGGTGACGACCTCTCCGACGGTTTTCAGACGACCTTCCGAACGGATGCGGAAAGCGTTCTCGCGGATGATTATATCACAGCCGCTCAGATTTAGGAAGTGCAGAACGGCAGAAATTTGCTTCGGATCGCAATCGCGTACCCATACGGTGCCTCCGGCGGCCGCGGCGGCGCAGGCGAGCGTCGCGGCGGCGATCCGGTCGGCCGGGATGCGGAAGGAAGCGGAGCGCTGCGCCCTCATGCCGCCGATGCGGATCGTGCCCGTCCCGGCGCCCTCGATCTCGGCGCCGAGAAGACGGAGGAAATCCTGCAGGGCGACGATTTCCGGCTCCCTGGCCGCTCCGTGCAGAAGCGTCTCGCCCTCCGCCCCGCAGGCGGCGAGCATCACGTTTTCCGTAGCGCCGACACTCGGAAACGGCAGTGTGATCTCCGCACCGTACAGCTTCCCGGCGCGGCAGCGGATCTCGCGGCCGTATTCTTCGATCTCGGCCCCCAGCTGACGCATGGCGGAAAGATGCAGGTCGATCGGCCTCCTGCCAAGCCGGCAGCCTCCCGGCAGCGAGAGGACCGCTTCTCCGAAACGGGCAAGCAGCGCGCCCATAAAAAAGACGGAAGAGCGCATCTTCTCCATCCACTCGGGAGGGATCGTGCAGCTGTTCATGCCGGTGGAATCGATCACGGCGGTCCCGCCGCCGAAATCGGCCCTGCAGCCGAGCAGGCGGAGGATCCGCAGCGTCGCCTCCACGTCCGAAAGCTCGGGCACGCGGCTGAGCTCGATGCGCGCCGGCGTCACGGCCGCTGCCGCCAGGATCGGAAGAGCGGCGTTCTTCGAGCCCTGGACGGAAACGCCGCCGCACAGCTTCCGACCGCCGCGAACGTGCCATAACTCCATAAAACAGCCCTCCGCGCACAGAAATCATGACATTCTATGCGCGGAGGCGACTGTTGGTACTTCAGAAATGCTTTTTTTGACCGGACGGGATCAGATCCAGGATCTCTCCGCAGATCTTGTCCGTCGCATCCGGCACGGCGAGAGAAGCGGAGGCCGCGGACATGGCGTTCAGCCGTGTTTCGTCCGCCAGCAGTTCCTTCACGAGAGCGAGCAGGCTGTTCTCGTCGAACTCCCCTTCCAGCAGCACCCGCGCCGCGCCCGCCTGCTCGAGGACGCGGGCGTTTTTCTCCTGGTGATGGTTGGTTACGTTCGGAGACGGGATGAGGATTGCGGGCTTCCCCATATAGCTCAGCTCCGAGAGCGTCGACGCGCCGGCCCGGCATAGAAGCAGATCGGCCGCCGCCATGACGCGAGGCATATCGAAGATATATTCCCGCGCATCCGCGCCGCAGTCGGAAGGCTCCAGTCCTTCTTCCCTGATCCGGGCGCACACGTCCCGGTAGTCCCGGCTGCCGATGGCGTGGATCAGACGAAAATCCTTCTGCCCCCGCAGCAGCGGAAGCATCCGGCAGAAAATATCGTTCATCATCCCGGAGCCGAGCGAGCCCCAGACCGAAACGACGAGCTTCTGATCGGGCTCGAGACCGAGCTGCGCCTTCGCCGCCGCTTTCGTATAGCGGGCAAATTCGCCGCGCACCGGCGTTCCGGTAACGCTGAGCTTCTCCGGACGGGGATAGTGGTTCCGGCTCTCCTCAAAGCCCAGAAAGATCCTGTCTACGTGTTCGGCGAGCATCCTGGTCGTCAGCCCCGGAACGGCGTTGCTCTCGTGAACGGCCGTCGGAATGTGCATCGCGGCCGCTTCCATCAGCACCGGATAACAGACGTATCCGCCCGTGCCGATCACCGCGTCGGGCTTGAATTCCTTCAGGATCCGATGCGTCAGGCGGCGGGAAAGGAGCACGTTTTTGACGGTGTCCACGTTGTGCAGCACGGCGCCGAGGCTTTTCCCGCGGCTGATGTTTGTGATCGGCAGCGCGCGGATCTCGTAGCCGGCCTTCGGGACGAGAAGCATTTCCATCTTCCCCTCCGCGCCGAGAAACAGAAACTCGCTCTCGGGAAAAAGCTCCCTGAGCCTTCCGGCTACGGCCAGAGCGGGATTGATATGTCCGGCGGTACCGCCGCAGGTAAGAACAAATTTCATCTCTATCGTTCCTTTCGAGCGGACTATGCTTCCCGGAACATCTCGCGGGAAGCGCTGAGAACGATCCCCATCTCCCCGAGCTGGATCAGCAGCGCCGTGCCGCCGTAGCTGAAAAACGGGAGCGAGATCCCGGTGCAGGGCAGGAGATTCGTGACGACGGCGACATTCAGAAAAACCTGGATCGCCAGCAGGCTGGTCACGCCTGCGCAGACGAGGCAGGAAAAACGGTCCCGGCAGTGCAGCGCGATCCAGTAACCGCGCAGGATCAGCAGCGCGAAGAGCAGCAGGATGAGCACGGCGCCTATAAAGCCGAGCTCCTCGCAGACGACGGAAAAAATAAAGTCGTTGTGCTCCTCCGGGAGATACAGGAACTTCTGCCGGCTCTGTCCGAGACCGAGACCGCTCAGGCCGCCGGAGCCGATCGTAAACAGCGACTGGACGATCTGATAGCCCTCGTCCGAAGCGGTGGAAAAAGGATCGCGCCAGGTAACGATGCGTCCGGAGGCGTAAGGGAAAAAGGCCAGCAGCACACCGAGCCCGCCGAGAGCCGCCGCGATGGCCGCCGCAAACCAGCCGAGCCGAACGCCTCCGAGAAAGAGCATCACGCCGGCGATCGCGATCAGGATCACGGAGGCCGAGAAGTGCGGCTCCAGAATCAGCAGGCCGATCAGCAGCGCGAGGATCCCGGCAAAGGGCAATATCCCGTAACGAAAGGTGCGCATCCGCGAACGAAAGCGGCAGATCAGCACCGAGAAGCTAAGGATCACGGCGAGCTTGGCCAGCTCCGAAGGCTGCAGCGTGAGGCTGCCGACGCCGAGCCAGCGGCGCGCGCCGTTGGCCTTTACGCCGACGAAGGGCACGAGCAGCAGCAGAAACAGCGTCACGGCGAGAAAGGGCATGGCGTAGCGCCGGTAAAAGCCCATCGGAAGGCGCGAGGCAAGCAGCATCGCGGCGACGCCGGCCAGCGCAAAGACGAGCTGCCGGACGAAAAAATACACGGCGTTTCCGCCGGTCACGTGAGAAGGATCGTAATAGGCGCGCGGATAGCTCGCCGACAGCACCATAACAACGCCGATCGCAAGCAGCGCCAGGACCAGCAGAAAAAAGGGCAGATCGAATAAGGTTTTCCGCTTTCTCGCCGAAACGGCAGAGAAGTCGGCAAGGCGGGCCGCTTCATAGCGCACGATCCCACCTCCCCGGCTTCTCGTCAAGCCTTAAAAGCGCTTATAAACCCATAGGAAGGATATGACGGCAAAGAGAAGAGATATGCCGGTAAAAAGAACAAAAAGTTCTTTTTCTTTCCACTTTTTTCCCGTCCATCCGCCCATCTCCAGATGATGGTGGAAGGGAGCCATGCGGAAGATACGCTTTCCGTGACTGAGCTTGTAGTAACCGACCTGGATAATATCGGAAAGGGTTTCGATGATGTAAATGAAGCCGATCGTCAGCAGGATCAGCGGCATGTCGTAGGCGAAGGCCATCGCCGCGATCGCGCCGCCGAGAAAGAGCGAGCCCGTGTCGCCCATAAAGACCTTGGCCGGATTGAAGTTATAGACGAGAAAGCCCATCAGACCGCCCAGAAGAGCCGAGGCAAAGATCCCCTGCTCCAGATAGGTCTGTCCCCAGGCGAAGGTGACGCACACGAAAAACAGGCAGACCGGCAGACTGGTGCCGGTGGCGAGGCCGTCCACGCCGTCGGTAATGTTCACGGCGTTGACCGTGCCGACGATCACGAACGCGGCAAAGACAAAGTACAGCCATTCGGGAACGCGGATCGAGCCGCCGGTAAAGGGGACGTAGATCGCCTCGCTGTTCGTGATGTGAAGGTTGCGCATTAAAATCACGAAGGCCAGCGCCGCGGCCAGCTGCAGAAGAAACTTGTCTCTCGCGCACAAGCCCGTGTTTTTCCGGTTCTTGATCTTCTCCCAGTCGTCCAGAAAGCCGATCGCGCCGAAAACGAGCGCAAAAATCAGAATGAACAGATGCGCGAAATTCCCGTTCATCATGCCCTCGAATCCGACGGTCAGACAGACAGCGGCGACGGCGAGAATGAACATCACGCCGCCCATCGTCGGCGTACCGCTCTTGGAGGCGTGCCAGGTGGGGCCGTTTTCCTTGATGGCCTGGCCGGCCTTCTGCTTGTGCAGCCACGGGATGTAATATTTGCCGAACGCCGTCGATATCAGAAACGCCAGAATAAAGGCGCAGATCAGCTTGATTGTCATGCCTGTTTCCTCTTCTCTATATAATGAGAAACGATCTCTCTTTCATCCATGTGACGCTTTTCGTGCCCGATGACCTGATAGTCCTCGTGACCTTTTCCGGCGAGCAGGATCACGTCGCCCGGACGCGCGCTGTCGATCGCCCAGCGGATCGCTTCGACGCGGTCCGGGATCACTTTGGTCGTCTCACGGTGCGCCGTCATGCCGCCGAGAATCTCCCGGATGATCTCCATCGGTTCCTCGGTGCGCGGGTTATCGCTCGTAACGACGCAGAGATCGGCGTTCGCCTCCGCGATCGAGCCCATAATCGGCCGTTTGCCGCGGTCGCGGTCGCCGCCGCAGCCGAAAAGCACGATCAGCCTCCCGCGTGTGACGGGCTTGAGCGTTTTCAGCACGTTTTCGAGCGCGTCCGGCGTATGGGCATAGTCGATCAGAATCGAATAATCTCCGTCGGTCGGAACGCTCTCCACGCGGCCTTTTACGCCCCGGGCGCTGCCGAGCGCTTCGGCGCAGCCGCGCAGGCTGAGCCCGAGCGCGAGGCCGACCGCGATCGTCCCCAGCGCGTTATGCACGGAGAACATGCCGGGGATCGCCAGCCTCGTCAGCGCGAGTTCGTCCTTCGTCACCGCGGCGAAGCGAACGCCGGAGGCTGAAAGACGGATATCCTTTGCGGCAAGCTCGGCGTCGTTCCGCTCCGCCGAAAAGCGGATCAGCGGGCAGGGAGCGTCTTCCGTCATAAAGCCGGCCCAGGGATCGTCCAGATTCACGCAGCCGACGGAGCACTGCCGGAAAATCAGTCTTTTCGCAGCGGCGTAGGCCTCCATGGTGCCGTGAAAATCGAGGTGATCCTGCGTCAGATTTGTAAAGAGCGCGGCGTCGAAGCGGATCCCCGCCACCCGGTCGAGTGCGAGAGAGTGCGACGACACCTCCATGACGACGTGGGTGCATCCGGCGTCGGCCATCGTGCGGAAGAGCTTTTGCAGCTCGTAGCTCTCCGGCGTCGTGCGCTCGCTCGGCAGCTGCTCCGGACCGATCTGTATGCCGTTGGTGCCGATCAGACCGACCGTGGCCCCGACCGTTTCCTCCAGCATGTGCTTGATCAGATAGCTGGTCGTCGTTTTCCCGTTCGTGCCGGTGATGCCGATCATCTTCATGCCCGAGGCGGGATCGCCGAAGAAGGCCTTGCTGACCAGCGCTAGACCGCGTCTCGTGTTTTCGACGCGCAGATACGGAGCGCCGTCTTCGGGCGGGGTCTCGCACAGGACGGCCGCCGCGCCGAGCGACAGGGCTTTTTTGATATAGCGGTGTCCGTCGGTCTCAAAGCCGCGCACCGCCACGAAAAGATCGCCGGGGCGGGTTTTTCTGGAATCGTAGCTGATCCCGGTGATCTCAAGCTCCGGATCAACGGTCGATTCAAGGATCGAAAGCTCTTTGACGAGTTCTTGTATCTTCATATCAGTACCTTCCCAGCATCGCCGCGTCTGCGCCGGAGAGCGCAACCTCAACGATGCTGCCGTAACCGACGCTCGTTCCGGCCGGAATACTCTGCCCGAAGACCGCCTGTCCGGCGGCGTCCGCGACGGGACTCCAGGTGCGGATAAACAGGCCGCATGCTTCCAGCGCGTTTCGCGCGTCTGAATAGCTCATCCCGGACAGATCGGGGACGCTCACCGTCTCGCCGATCGGTGCGGAATCATAATATACGATCATTTGGGTCCCGGCGGCGACCATGACGCCGGGGGGCGGAAGCTGAGCCGTTACGCGCTCCCCTTCTCCGACGCTCCGCCAGCGCAGTCCGCCCTGCCGGATCGTCTCTTCCGCTTCGCCGCGGGACAGGCCGAGCAGCGAGGGAACGCATTTGTCTGCTTGCGCGTCCGAAAGGTCAAGCGACGGTTCCACGCCGAGATACGGCAGGATATCGGCCATCATCCGGCCTACGACCGGCGCCGCCATCTGTCCGCCGCTCACGTAGACGCCGGAACGGTCTCCCGGCGTATCGAGAAAGACGAGGATCGCGATCTGCGGATCGTCCGCGGGCGCGAAGCCGATAAAGGAGACGATGTACTGCTTCTGACCGGTCTGCGCCTCAAGGCTTACCTTCTCGCTGGTCCCGGTTTTTCCGCCGATCCGGTAGCCGGCGACGGCGGCGTTGCGTCCGGTGCCTTCTTTCGGGTCTCCGACGACCTGCTCGAGGATCGAGCGCACCGTTTCGGAGGTCTCCTCGCTGATCACGCGCCGAACGACGACCGGCTCGCGGTCCATCAGGACCTCGCCCTCCGGAGACACGATCCGCTGCACGACGTAGGGCCGCATCAGCTTTCCGCCGTTGACGCAGGCGCTGACAGCCGTGATGAGCTGCAGCGGCGTGATCGTAAAGGTCTGCCCGAAGGAGGCCGCGGCCAGCTGCGACAGATTGCGGCGGGAATAGAAGGTGTTTTCGCTCCACCAGATGCTGCCGCTCTCTCCGGCGAGATCGACGCCTGTCGTCGCCGTAAGTCCTGCGTCCGGGTTGTCCGACAGCTTCAGAAAGCCAAAAGCCTCGCAGTACTGATAAAAGCGTTCGGCCCCGACGCGCAGGCCAATATTGACAAAAGCCGCGTTGCAGGAATGCTGGACCGCCTGCGTCAGCGTCTGGGAGCCGTGTCCGCCGGATTTCCAGCAGCGGATCGGATTCGTCCGTCCGGGGACCGTTACGGATCCGCCGCAGAAAAAGCCGTCGTTCAAGCGGACGGCTCCGCTGTCGAGCGCCATCGCAAGCGTGATGATTTTGAAGGTCGAGCCCGGTTCATAGGTATCCGACAGGGCTTTGTTGCGCCACTGCCGCGTCTGAAAGGTACGCAGCAGGGATTCGGCCTCCTCCGGCGTGGCCGCCGCGTCGACGGCCGCCTGTTCTTCTTCGCCGACGGCGAGAAAGTCGTTCAGGTCGTAGCCGCCGATCGACGCCATTGCGAGGATCGCGCCGGTATTGACGTCCATCGCGATCGCGCCGGCCCCGTTTCGGATGTCATAGTCGGCGACCGCCTGCTTCAAACACTTCTCTATATAATACTGGATGGTACTGTCAATCGTCAATACCAGATCGCAGCCGTTTTTGCCTTCTTCGATATTTTCGTACTGATTCAACAAAAGATCGGCGCCGTAGGCGTTCGTCAATCGGAGAGTTCGTCCGCGTTCGCCGGTCAGCGCCGTATCATACATCGCCTCGATCCCCTCGAGACCGGTATTGTCGATCCCGACGAAGCCGATCACATGGCAGGCCAGGGAGGAAAACGGATAGTATCGTTTGCTGTCCGGTTCCAGATGGACGCCGTGCAGCCCGTTATCCAGCTTGAAGCGCCGAACGGCGTCGGCTTCCTCCCGCTCGATCTTCCGCTTGACCGTCACGTACCAGGAGCCTGTCTGCCCGGTTTTCTCATAGACCGTTTCTTCGTCAAGCCCGAGGATCGCGGACAGGCCGGCGGCTATCAGGCGCCGGTCTTCTCCGTGCTGCGCGATCTCGGCGGGACTTACGTATACGTTGTCCACCGAAGCGCTGACGGCCAGAAGCGTTCCCTTGCGATCGTAGATGCTTCCTCTGCGCACGGTCGTCGGCGCCTCGCGGAGCTGCTGACGCACGGCCAGCTCTTCGTAATACGCGTGATCGACGATCTGCAGCCGGTAAAGCCGCGCGAGCAGCACGGAGAAGGAAACGATCCCGAAAAGAAGCATCAGCGCCAGGATGCGGCGCAGCATGGAACGGTTCGGTGCCGAGGCTTTGACGTTGTCGGATAGCAGTTCGGACATAGGGACCTCCCGTAAAAGGACAGAATGAAACGATACCATGATATTCTGTCTTTTCGGGATTTAGCCCACTTTTTTTACGGTCTCAGCTCAATGCGAACGATCTGCTCGGGGCGGCGGCGCTGCAGGCCCAGTCTGCCGACGGCGCGCTCTTCCAGCTCCTCGAGGGAGATCATGCTTTCCTCTTCCAGCTCGAGCCTGGCTTTTTCATCGGCCAGCGCCGCGATCTCGTTTTGCAGCTCTTCCGCGCGTCTTGCGCTTTTCGTCAGCTCAACGCCGAGCAGCAGCCCGGACGCCGCGAGAAAAACGCACAGAACGAATATGGCCAGCAGAAACAGCCGCCCGGCGCTTTTCTTTTTCAAGCTCAGACCCTCTCGGCGACGCGCAGCTTGGCGCTGCGGGCGCGCGGATTGTTCTCGATCTCTTCCTGCGAAGGCAGGATCGGCTTGCGGGTAACGCTGCGGAGGGTCTGCACGAAGCCGCAGGTGCAGACCGGCGCCTCGCGGGGACAGGTGCAGCCGTTCTCCCGCACCTGGATCCCGTTCTTGACGATTCTGTCCTCAAGCGAATGAAAGCTGATCACGCACAGTCTGCCGCCTTTTTTCAGGCGGTCCGGCGCCGTCCGCATCATCCGTTCGACTTCGCCCAGCTCGTCGTTGACGGCAATGCGGATCGCCTGGAAGCTGCGCTTGGCCGGATGCTGCTTCTCCCGCAGCGCCGCGGCGGGCATCGCCGCTTTGATCAGCTCGACGAGCTCCAGCGTCGTCTCGACGGGCTTATCCGCACGGGATTCGAGGATGGCGCGGCTGATCCTTCTGGCATAACGTTCCTCGCCGTAATCCCACAGGATCCGGTTCAGCCGCTCCTCGGGCCAGGTGTTGACGATTTCATACGCCGTAAGCGGTGCGTTCCGGTCCATGCGCATGTCCAGCGGCGCGTCGCTCATATAGGAAAAGCCGCGCTGCGTCTCGTCGAGCTGCGGAGACGAGACACCCAGATCGAACAGCATCCCGTCCACGGCTTGGATCCCGAGCGAATCGAGGATCTCGCCGACCTGAGAAAAATTCCCTTTGACCAGCCTGACGTTCCTGCCGAAGGGCTCCAGACGGCGTCCGGCGCGTTCGATCGCGCTCTCATCGCGGTCGACGCCGATCAGCAGACCGCCGTTCAAGCGCGAAGCGATCTCGAAGGAATGACCTCCGAGACCGAGCGTCCCGTCCAGATAGATTCCGTCCGGGCGGATGTTCAGGTTTTCTATACACTCGTGCAGCAGCACGGATACGTGAAGGGGCGTGTCCATCAGAAATCCAGAGCCTCCATGACGGCCGCGATGTTCTCCGGCTTCGTCTCCTGCTCAAACACGGCGGCCCAGGCTTCGCTGTCCCAGAGCTCGGCGTGGTTGTTGCAGCCGACGACGGTGACGTTCTTTTCCAGTCCGGCATACTCGCGAAGATTCTGCGGGATCAGCGCGCGGCCCTGTGCGTCCAGATCGCATTTGGCGGCGTGCGCGAAAAGCGGCCGCATTTTGCGCTGCTGCACGTAAGGCATGGCGCTGACCTTATCGGAAAAAATCTTCCAGTTTTCCGCGCTGTAAACCGAGAGGCAGCGATCCATCGAGATCGTCACGAAAAAGACCTCTCCCAATTCCTCCCTCAATTTGGCGGGTATAAACAAACGTCCTTTATTATCAAGCGAATGCTGGTATTCTCCAGTCATCACAAACCCTCCGCTCTGCTGCTTTTATAATCCATTTTGCTCCACTTTCTCCCACTTCTTAAGATTATTATAGAGGCGCTTCTACCAAAAAGCAAGTGAAACTTTTTGTCATTTTTTTACTTTCTTTTCATGCTTTTTTCATGAAAAGAACAGGCCGGACGCTGCTGCGTCCGGCCTGTTCGGCTGCCGTTTATCAGGCGATCATTCTTTTTTGCTGCCGGCGTTCTGGAAGGCGCTGTGAGAGCTGCGGATCGCGCTGAGGGCGGAAGATATGCTCTCCTCGGCGGAGCTCATCATGCCGTCTACGTATTCGCTGGCGACACGGCGAAGCTCTCTGGACTTGGCCTCGGCGGAGCTGATCATCTCGGCGCTGCGCGCTCTGGCGACGCGGACGATCTCCTGCTCCTCCACCATCTTGCGGGCCTTCTCCTCGGCGGTTTTGCGAAGCGCCTCGGCCTCGCGCTTGGCGTTGCCGATAAACTCGTCCCTCGCGGCGACGAGGCGCTTGGCCTCGGCCAGCGCGGTCGGCAGATTCGCCTTGATGTCGTTGATGATCTCAATGGCTTTTTCACGCTCGATGATGCACTTGTCGGCGCCAAGGGGAACGCCCCAGGCCTCCGTGATCATGCTGTAGAGAATGTCCAGCAGCTCGATGACGTCGTTGTTATTCTCCATGATTCTGCCTCCATTGCTGTGCTTTTTCTTCGATCTCTTTCATCAGCTCCGAGGGGACGAGGCCGGTGAGATCCGCGCCGTAACGCGCCATCTCGCGCACGACCGAGGAGCTGAGAAAGGTATATTTTCCGCTTGCCGTAAGGAACATGGTCTCCAGCTGGGGATTGATGTTTTTATTGATCAGATCCATCTGGAATTCGTAATCGAAGTCCGACGCGGCCCGCAGGCCCTTGACCAGAACCGCTCCCTCGACTTTTCTGGCGTATTCCGCCAGAAGGATGTCCGAAGTGTCAACCGTCACGTTCGGATATCGGCTGACCGCGCGGCGGACCATATCCGCCCGTTCGCCGATCGTAAACATCGGCTTGGGCTTGTTCGCGTTGACCGTGATCAGAACGATGACCCGGTCGAAGATCTTTGAGGCCCGGCGGATAATGTTCAGATGGCCGAGCGTGATCGGGTCAAAGCTGCCCGGACAGATGGCGGTGCGCATGTTCAACTCTCCCTCACGTAGACGGCGATCTTCACGCTGCCGTAAAAGCTTTCCTTCTTTTTGCGGAAAGGCGCTTCCATGTCCGGAAGCTCGCGCTCACGGCGCGCTTCACAGATGATTATACCACCTTCCGACAAGTTGTCAACCGATTTGATCGTATCCAGCACGTCCTCGTACAATCCAGCGTCGTACGGGGGATCGACGAAGATCAGATCGTAGCGTTCTCCGCGGCGAAGCGCCGAGATCGCGTCCTCCTGCCGGAGCTCTCCCTTCAGCGAGCAGAGCTCCAGATTTTCCTGCACGAGCTTCAGCGCCCGGCGGTCGCGGTCGACGAAGACGGCCGACGCCGCGCCGCGGCTGAGCGCCTCGATGCCGAGCTGCCCGGTTCCGGCGAAGAGATCGAGCACGCGCCTGCCCTCCACGTCGAACTGGAGGATATTGAAAACGGCCTCCTTCACGTTGTCCGTCGTCGGACGAATGTCAAAGCCCTCCGGCGTTTTCAGTTTTCTTCCGCGGGCGCTTCCTGTGATGACTCGAATGACGCTCCCCTCCCTTCCGTACGGAAGTATTCGTAAACGGCCAGCGCCGTGTTTTTCGGCACGACCTTTTCCAGCTCTTCAAGCGTCGCTTCCCGCACGGCTTTTACCGAGCGGAAGGCGCGGATCAGCGCTTCGCGGCGCGCGGGTCCGACCCCGGGGATCCGGTCGAGGCTGGAACCGTAGGCCTCTTTGCGAAGCAGACGCTGATACTCGATCGAATAGCGGTGCGTCTCCTCCTGGATGGAGCCGATCAGCGCAAAGACGGCCTGATTGGCCTGGATGCCGATCTCGCGGCCCTCCGGGGTGACAAGCGCGCGCGTGCGGTGCCGGTCGTCCTTGACCATGCCGAAAACAGGCACGGACAGGCCGAGGGAGCACAGCGCGTCGAACGCCGTTTTCGCGTGCTCCGCGCCGCCGTCGATCAGCAGCAGGTCGGGACGTTTCGAGAAGCGATCGTCCCCCTCCAGATAGTGCGCAAAGCGGCGGCGGACCGCCTGATCCATGCTGGCGTAGTCGTCCTGCCGCTCGAGGCCGCGGATCCGGAAACGGCGGTAATCGTTTTTTCTGGGCTTTCCGTCCACATGCACCGTCATGCCGGCGACGATGCCGGAATCGCCCAGATTCGAGATATCGAAGGCCTCGATCCGCGCCGGATAGCTCTCCAACTCCAGCGCCTTCTGCAGCCATTCGAGCGTTTTCAGCCGCCTCTGCGCCACGGTCGTGCGGCGCAGGATCTCCTCGCGAGCGTTGACGGCGGCGCTTTCTACCAGACGCAGCCGCTCGCCCCGCTTCGGCGTCTCGATGCGGATCCTTCTTGCCGAGGCCTCGCTGAGGAAGGCTTCGAGCTCCTCTCTGTCTTCAAGCTCCTCCGGCACCAGCACGGTGCGCGGGCAGGCGCTCCGATGGACCGAATAATACTGCCGCAGCAGATCGGAGAGAGCCTCCGCGTCGCTTTCAAGCGGCTCGTCCAGCATTTCAACGTCCTTGCCTGCCAGATCGCCGTCGACAAAATGCAATACGACGAAACAGCTTTTCGCGCCCCGACAGAAAACGGCGGCGTCGGTATCGGCAAAGGCGGTGGAAATCACGCGCTGCCTGTTTTTCAGCATCTCCACGGCGCGCAGCCGGTCGCGCAGTTCGGCCGCCTTCTCAAAGCGCAGCTCTTCGGCGGCCTGCTCCATCTTGTCACGCAGCTCGGAGAGAAGCTCGTCGCTTTTCCCCTCCAGGATCTGCTCCGCCTGCCGCATCCCACGCCGGTATTCTTCCGCGGAGCTGTCCTGCAGGCACCAGCCGGCGCAGCTTCCCATGTGGTAGTTGAGACAGGGGCGCTGCTTTCCGATATCGCGCGGGAATTTCCTCGTACAGTCCGGCAGCAGCAGCGCGCGGCTGACGGCGGTGATGATCTCGCGGGTCTGGCTGCGTCCGCCGAAGGGGCCGAAATACCGCGCGCCGTCTTTTCCGGCCCGGCTGACGACCGTCATACGCGGATAGGCTTCCTTGACGTCCAGGCGGATGAAGGGATAGCCCTTGTCGTCCTTGAGCAGGATATTGTAATGCGGCTTATGCCGCTTGATGAGCGAATTTTCCAGCACGAGCGCCTCAAATTCGCTCGACGCGACGATCACGTTGAAATCGGCCACCTTTTCGACCATCGCGGCGACCTTCGGCAGATGCTCGCCGTGGAAATAGCTGCTGACGCGGTTTTTCAGTTTTTTGGCTTTTCCGACGTAGATGACCTCGTTCTGCGCGTCGAGCATGATATACACGCCCGGCAGCAGCGGCAGATTATTCGCCTTTTCACGAAGCGTTTCCAACATAGAACCACCTGTTTAAAACAGGGGCGTGTTCAGCACACGCCCCTGTCAGCAACGTACAAACGTACGCTCAGCTTGTATTACTCGGAGAAATTGGAATCGATCAGCTCAGTCAGCGTAGCGATGGCCTCTTCTTCGTCCGCGCCGTCGGCGATGATGGTCACCGCGGTGCCCTTGACGATACCGAGCGAAAGAACGCCCAGCAGGCTCTTGGCGTTGACGCGCCGCTCTTCCTTCTCGACCCAGATGCTGCTCTTGAACTCATTGGCCTTCTGGATAAAGAACGTCGCCGGTCTCGCATGCAGGCCTACCTGATTGTTGATGACTACCTCTTTGGATATCATGCTCGCCACTCCTCACTTCTATACAAAAGTGTACTTTTTGTACCGTTATATTTTAGCAAAACTTCAGGAATCCGTCAACCGATTTCGACCGATTCGTTGTTTTTCACATTTCAAGGCGTATCGTCGGCCCGATTTTATTTCAGTTCGACCACGGTCACGCCCGTCTCCCCCTCGCCGTAGCGCCCAAGGCGGAAGGATTTGACGGCTTTGTTCTTTTTCAGCATCTGCTGTACCGCCTGACGAAGGACACCGGTGCCTTTGCCGTGGATAATCGTGACCTGGCTGAGCTTGGCCATGACGGCGCTGTCGATATAACGCTCTGCCGCGAGCACGGCCTCGGAAGCCTCCAGGCCGCGCAGGTCGATCTGCGGCTCGATGCTGAGCATGCGTAGCTGCTGGCTGCTTTTGGCGGAAACGGTTTTTTTATCCGGCACCTGAGCTCCCTCGAGCAGCAGCACCTCGTCCTCCTTCGCCGTGACGTTCATGATGCCGGCGCGCAGCGTCAGCACGCGGTCGGCGCTGATGGACAGCACGTCCGCCTTGACGCCCATCGAGCGGATCTCGACCCGGTCACCGACCTGCACGGGACGCGAGGAGCGTTTTTCCTCCTGCGGCGGCAGATCGCTGGACGGCCGGAGCTTTTCACCGGCCAGATTGAGCTGTCGGCGCAGCTCGCTGCGAGCCTCGTTGATGCGCTGAACGTCGTCCTCCTCGTTGGCGCGGCGGCGCATCTCGTCAAGCTCGCTGAACGCGGCTTCCGCAGCGCTGCGCGCTTCGTTGAGGATGCGTTCGGCCTCGCGCCGGGCTTTCAGATCGGCTTTTTCAAGCCTGACCTCCAGCTCTGCGCGGAGCTGTGCGGATTTTCTGGCGTTTTCCTCGGCCTCGCGGAGCTTCTTCTGCGCTTCGACGCGCTCCTTCTCAAGCTGCGAACGCGTCTGCTCCAGCTTCTCGATCGTCGCCTCAAAGCTCGCGCTCTCCGTGCCGACGCGGCGGCTCGCATCTTCGATGATATCGTCGCCGAGTCCGAGCCTGCGTGAGATCGCAAAGGCGTTGGATTTGCCGGGAATGCCGACGAGAAGCCGGTACGTCGGGCGCAGCGTCTCGACGTCGAACTCACAGGAGGCGTTCTGGACGCCGGGCTCGTTCGTTGCGTAAACCTTCAGCTCGGCGTAATGCGTCGTCGCGGCGATATAGGCGCCCTTCCGGCGGGCGTATTCGATGATCGAGATCGCAAGCGCCGCCCCCTCGGTCGGGTCGGTGCCGGCGCCGAGCTCGTCGAAGAGCAGCAGCGAACGGTCGTCGCATTCCCGCAGGATGCTGACGATATTCGTCATGTGCGCCGAGAAGGTGGACAGGCTCTGCTCGATGCTCTGTTCGTCGCCGATATCGGCCAGGATGTGGCTGAAAACCGGCAGGGCGCTGCCGTCCGCCGCGGGAATATGCAGGCCGCACTGGTTCATCGCCGCAAGCAGCCCGAGTGTTTTCAGCGAGACCGTCTTGCCGCCGGTATTCGGGCCGGTGATCACGAGCGTATCAAAGCTGTCGCCGAGCTCCACGTCGATCGGAACGGCTTTGGCCGGATCCAGCAGCGGATGCCGCGCGTGGCGCAGGACGATCCCCTCCGTCTCCAGTGAGGCCTCCTGGCCGTCCAGCTTATAGGACAGCTTTGCCTTGGCGAAGATCAGGTCCAGCCGGACCAGCACCTCGTAGTCGGACTGGATGTCCTCGCGGTGCTCGGCGCAGTCCGCCGATAGCTCGGCCAGGATGCGCTCGATCTCCAGCTTTTCGCGTCCGGTCAGCTCGCGCAGCTCGTTATTGGCCTTGACGGCGGCCATCGGCTCGATAAAGAGCGTCATGCCCGAAGCCGACACGTCGTGTACGAGGCCGGAGACGGCGCCCTTGTGGTCGGCCTTGACGGGGACGACGAAGCGGTCGGAGCGCATCGTGATGATCGGCTCCTGAAGCGCCTTGGCGTAGGACGGCGAGGAGATGATCTTCTGCAGAGCTTCACGCGCTCTGGCCGCGGCCGCGCGCATCTGGCGTCGAATGTTCGCCAGCTCCGGCGAGGCGCCGTCGGCGATCTCGTCCTCGCCGACGATGCAGGTCCCGATCTTCTCTTCGAGGAACTTATTGGCGTGCAGCGCGTAAAACAGGAAATCGATCGGCGTCTTGTCCTCGTTTTTGTCGCCGATATACCCGCGCACGAGACGCGCGCACTGCAGCACCCGCGCGATATCGAGGAGCTCGCGCGTATTCAGCGCGCCGCCGAGATCGGCTCTCGCCAGCGAGGGACGCACGTCCTTGACGCCCGAGAACGAGGGGCTTCCGCGCACGATCATCATGTTCCGCGCGGCCGTCGTCTCGTCCAGACGGCGCTTGACCTCAAAGCGATCGCCGCTGGGCGTCAGCTCGAGCGCGAGCTGCTTGGCCGTCTCCCCCACCGCCTCGCGGGAGAGCATTTCCAGCACGGCCGGCAGCTCGAGCGTATTCAGGGATTTTTCAAAAAAACTCATGGTTTTTCCTCTTTGTAGTTATTTGAGTTCCTTCGGAATAAAGAAATAATATGTCAGCGTCTTGTTAAGATCGTAGATGAAATCGGTTTCAAAATCATTATACAACGCAAATAGAATCCGGTGAGCATCGTCGTCAAAGCCCAGGAACAGGCAGCGTTTCACATCTCCCCGGTCCTTTTCGTCCGGCAAATCAACAGGACGAACAGAATATCCGTTCCATTCGGCCTCGATATCGCGAAAGGTTTTCGTTGCTTCGGATATAAAGACCGTACTGTCGGTCAGTTCTTCTTTCATTTTTTTATATTGTTCGGGCTCGTAGGATAAAAACAGCGCATAAGAATCGAAAGAAAACATACTCCAGTGTCTTCTGACAGCAATGACGCCCTCCGTATACTCGCCGCAGTCTTTCAGCATCGGCATATACTTCAACGTATAATTTGCATTATGAATATCTTCATTGTAAATTTCTAAATACTCGGTATATTTTGATAAATCTGCTGTCGATAAATTCTTGGTGAATCCGTGGAAGAAAAAGAAAATTTCATATGCAATAAACAGCACAGTCAGCACAACCGCCATGATCAGAAGAAAGCGAATCACTTTCCATATTTTCTGACCGACGGTTTTTTGAGAATCCATCTTATACTCCTTTTATCTGCTTATAGTAATCCAGCGTTCCGAATCTTCGCTCGGTCTGGCGCAGGAGATACGACTCCGTGGCCGCTGAAAGCCGGTTCAGCGCCTCCTCGCCGACGGAGAAGGAAAACAGCTTTTTGGGCGGCGCGGACGCGATATAGCGCATCGCGGACAGCGAATCGCCGCACAGCGAGACCGTGTCCGCGCCGTTCGGACACGAACGGCAGAAAACGCGGCCGTCCCGCAGATTGAGCACCGGCTCCTCCGGCTCGCGGCCGCAGAAGGCGCAGGCGGACAGGTCGGGCGCATAGCCCGCCAGACACATCAGGCGCAGCTCGAAGGACGCTTTGATGAGGCGCGGATCGTACAGACCGCGGCTGAGCGCATACAGCGAATTCAGCCCGAGCTGCAGCAGCGCCTCGTCCGGCTGATCCTCCACGGCGAGAGCCTCGAGACACTCCGCAAAATAGGCGCCGAGCGACAGCCTTTCGATATCCTGCCGCAGTCCGTCGAAGCCGTCGATCACGACGGCCTCGTTGACCGTCCATTTGCCGCGGTTGCCGAAGAGCGTCAGCTCCGAATAGGTCAAAAGCTGCGTCGCGGCGGCGGTTCGGCTCGATTTCCGCAGCGCGCCGCGCGCTTTGGCCGTGAGCTTGCCGTCGCGGTCTCCGAGCAGGGTCAGGATCCGGTCGGCCTCTTTATAGCGCACTTCCCGCAGGACCAGTGCTTTGGTTGTAACAAACATACTATGTACCCTGTCAATCCCTCGGGCGGGGCGTCTCCCCCGTCCTGTCCGTCGGGCGCTGATCCTGTTTTTTCACTTGCCGCTCCTTGCGGGATAACAGATAAAAGACAGGATCGCCGGTACTCATAAAACAGTTCCAGTATTTCTCTTCCGGCATTCTAACCACCTCGGTTTTAGTATCTGCGCCGAGGACGGTTTTAGCGTTGGTAATAAATTCAGGTCTCGTCTTCCGTCTCCATCGGAAAGAGTTCTTCCATCAATTCCTGCGCGTCGGGGATCTTTTCCCTCGGGACATAGATTTTCAGACGCTCGGGCGTTCCGGTCCGCATGGAGAAGCCCGCGCCGAAAACCGGCATGGCGGTGCAGGGGACTCCGTTGTCCTTCAGCACCTCCATCAGCATTTCGGCCCACATCGCTTCTTTTTCCGTCAAGAGCTGAAATTGATTCACAGTGATCCTCCTCACTCGTTTACAAAGCCGAAATTTCGCAGCAGCGCGCCGGAATCCCGCCAGTTTTCCTTGACCTTCACCCAGGTCTGCAGATAGACCTTCGCGCCGAGGAAGGCTTCCATATCCTGCCGGGCTAGTTCGCCGATCTTCTTGAGCATGGCGCCCCTTTTGCCGATAATGATACCCTTGTGGCTGTCCTTCTCGCAGTAGATCGTCGCTTCGAGATCGATCACGCCGCTCTCCCGCTCGGAAAAGCGGGTGATCTCCACGGCTGTGCCGTGCGGGATCTCCTTGTCAAGGCACTGGAGCAGCTTTTCCCGCAGCAGCTCGGCGCAGATCTGCCGCTCCGGCTGGTCGGTGATCATATCGTCCGGGAAGAAGTGAGGCCCTTCCGAGGCGAATTTCTCCATCTCGTCCAGCAGCTCGTCCAGCCCGTCGCCGGTCTTCGCGGAGATCGGGATGATCGCATCAAAGTCGAAAAGCGCGGCGTAGGCGGCCATGACCTCGAGAAGACGGGTCTTGTCCACGGTGTCAATTTTGTTGATGACCAGCACGACCGGCGAGCCGCTCTCCCGCAGGCGGGCCAGCAGCGCCTCCTCCTGCGGACCGACGGCGGCGACAGGCTCGACCAGCAGCAGCACGGCGTCCACGTCCGCCACGCTGTCCTTCACGACGCCGACCATATAATCGCCGAGCTTCGTGCGCGGCTTGTGAAAGCCGGGCGTGTCCAGCAGCACGAACTGCGTCCCGCCGCGGTTGACGATGGCGGTGATCCGGTTTCTCGTCGTCTGAGGCTTGTCCGAAACGATGGCGATCTTTTCGCCGACGAGCGCGTTGGCGAGCGTCGATTTGCCGACGTTCGGGCGGCCGCAGATCGTGATCATTGCAGATTTCGTCATTTCCATATCAATCCCTGTCCCCCATGATTTCTTTTTCACGCCGACGCATCTGCGCCTTCATCTCAGCTTCGTCCAGATGATCGTAGCCGAGCAGATGCAGCATCGAATGCACCGTCAAATACCGGAGCTCCCGGTCGTACCCGTGCCCGAACTCTCTTCCCTGCTCCTCACAGCGCTCAACGCTGAGCATCATGTCGCCCAGCAGCACGGCGCCGGTTTCCGGGTCGCGCTCGCAGCCTTCCGGGTCGAAGCGCCCGGGAACGAGCTCGTTGAGCGGAAAGCTCAGCACGTCGGTCGCGTGGTCTACGCCGCGAAACTCGCGGTTGACGCAGCGGATCCCCTCGTCGTCCGTCAGCATCACGCTCACGATCGCGTCCGTTACTCCCTCGGCGCACAGCGCGGATTCCGCCGCTTTTCGAATCTGCCGCGCGGAACCGTTGTGTCCGAGACCGGTGCGCTCGCGGCTGACGTAGATTTCGATAGCCATTTGTTCTTATTCCCTCGATCCAAGCTGTTTTTTCGTTCTTCTGGGGAGCGCCTTTTTATCCTTCTGGGGTTCGGGGTTTTTCTTTTCAAAGGCTTCGTAGGCCTCGATGATCTTCTGCACGAGCCGGTGGCGCACGACGTCGGCTCCCGTGAGCTGACAGATCGCGATATCCTCAATGCCGGCGAGGACTTTCATCGCGACCTTCAGTCCGCTGACCTTGTCCTCCGGCAGATCAATCTGGGTGATGTCGCCCGTAATGACGACCCGGGAGCCGAAGCCGATGCGCGTCAGAAACATCTTCATTTGCTCGCGCGAGGTGTTCTGCGCCTCGTCGAGGATGATGAAGCTGTCGTCCAGCGTGCGGCCGCGCATGTAGGCCAGCGGAGCGACCTCGATATTGCCGCGCTCCAGGTATTTCTGATAAGTGTCGGGCCCGAGCATGTCAAACAGTGCGTCATACAACGGCCGCAGATAGGGATCGACCTTGCTCTGCAGGTCGCCCGGCAGAAAGCCGAGACGCTCGCCGGCCTCAACGGCCGGACGCGTGAGGATGATGCGGTTGACCTCTTCGGAGCGGAACGCCGCGACCGCCGCCGCTACGGCGAGATAGGTCTTGCCGGTGCCGGCGGGGCCGATCCCGAGCGTGACCGTGTTTTTCCGGATGGCCTCGCAGTATTCCTTCTGACCGATCGTCTTCGGCTTGATCGGCTTGCCTTTGGCGGTGATGCAGATCACGTCGCCGGCCAGCTCCCGGATCTGCGCGTCCTTGCCCTCACCGACGAGCTTGAGGATATAGCGAACGTTCTGCTCGTCGATCGCTTCGCCGCGCGAAGCCAGAGACAGCAGGCCTTCTATGGCCTTTTCCGCCAGCATCACCTGCTCGGCCTCGCCGGAAATATGGATCATGTCGTCGCGGTCGAGCACCTTGACGCCGAGATCCGATTCGATAATGCGGAGATTCTGGTCAAAGGAGCCGAAGACCTGAAAGACATGCTCCATGCGTTCTACCTGTACGGTTCTTTCTATCATATCCGTTCACTCTCATTCGCAGATGTTTTTTTACGGGCGTTCGCGCGCGATGTTTTCATAACATTGAGCGCGCAGCGTGACGATCACGCGGCCGCCGCTGTCCGAAACGGAAAAGCTGGAGGACACGATTTCCCCGTCGATCCGTTCGGCCAGCTCGGAAAGCATGCGCTCCCCTGTTCCTTCGTCCGCACCGGCGGCGCAATATTGCAGCGCATAGGGCCGGTATTCCTCCCGCACGAAGCGAAGCGGCAGGCTGAAAAGCCCCGGGATGCCGCACACAAACTCCCATGTTATTTTATCACAGGAGTCAAGTGCTTTTCCACTGTCAAAATAAAAATTTACGCGTCTGTTTCCGATTTTCAGCGCGAAGCGGCTCAAGGGCGCTCCGTCCGGGCGCTTTTCAGCCGTTTCCGCCGGCCTGACCTCGGTGATCTCGTACCAGGTATCGGCCCAGATTTCTCCCGCGGCGTGCTCCAGACGCGATTCACCGCAGAGGCTGTCCAGCTCGGACGAAACGAGCAGCTCTCCTTCGACGACGGTTTGCCCGACGGATACGAGCGAGCGTCCCGAATAAACCGAGACCTTTCTGACGATCCCGCCGCGTGACGCGACAAGCGAAACGGGCTCGTCGGGACGAAACAGCTCCGGCTTTTCCGAGCGCGGAACGAGGATCACTTCGGCGACGGAGCCGTGGACGTTGACCGTGATCCAGGCGAGCTCCGGCATTTTCAGCAGCATCTCGTCCCGAACCCTGTCCGCGTCGAGACTCAGCCGGTACGTCCCGCTGTGCACGCCGCATTCCTCGAGCGCGCGGAGGATCTCTCCTTGCGCAAGGGTCTCCGCACCGACGGTCCGGATCTCCCAGATGAAAAGCGATGACGCTGCCATCGACGCCAGCAAAAGAAAGATCGGGAGAAGAAAGAAGCGACGTCTTCGGAAAAGCTTTCGGTTCCGGCTGCCGCCTTTGGATGATTTGACGCGCAGCTCACAGCCGCTGCGCGCACAGATCGCCTCGAGCGCTTCGCGGTCGTCTTCAAAAAGGCCGGCTGTCAGCGTAAACGCGTCCTTTTTCCGGGGTCGAAACAGCGCGACGCCCTCGTTGAGGCAGGCGTTGAGCACCCGTTCGGTTTCCGCTCCGCTGATTTCGACGCTGAGCTCCCCTCTCCATTTCCGTTCGATACGGCTCATCGGCTACTCCCATTCCACGCTCTGCAGCGTCCCTCTGATCAGCAGCTCGCCGCGGTTCATCGCGTCCATGCCGAGTCCGCTCCCGCGCAGTACGAGCTGTCCGCGGCCGGTGCTGACACGGATCTGCGCGTCTCCGTACTCGAGCAGCCCCTGATGATTTTCAATCAGCGCCCGCCGGTCTCCAACAGCCGTGAGCCGCACGGCGCCGTTGAGCGTCTCCTCCGGCAGATCCAGGCGCTCCGCCAGATCGGCGCATACTTCCCTGAGTTTTTTCATGGCCTCCCCTTCCCCTTGCGGATTTGTATATTTTTATGTTGGCTTTCATAGCTTGATACGCGGAAGGGGTGATCGTCTGAAAAACCGGCTGTACGCGGCGCTTGCATTCTGTCTGCTGATCGTGTTCTGCTTTCGCTCGGCGGAGGTCGCGGAGGGAGCGCGCATTGCGCTGGAGCTCTGCGCCTCGTCGCTGCTGCCGTCGCTCTTTCCCTTCTTTGCGCTCTCGATCCTGCTCAGCCGGATCGGGGCGGTGCAGCGCCTCGGAAGGAGGATCGCTCCGGCAGCCGAAAAGCTCTTCGGCGTTTCCGGCGCCGGCGCCGCCGTACTGCCGGTAGGCCTGCTGGGCGGCTATCCTCTCGGCGCGGCGGCCGTCGCCGAGCTCTGCGGGCAGAGGGCGATCGGTCGGCGCGAAGCGGAGCATTTACTGCTGTTCGTCAACAACAGCGGTCCGGCGTTTCTGATCGGCGCGATCGGCGGCGGCGTCTTCGCTTCCCGCTCGGCCGGAGCGATCCTCTACGCTTCTCATCTGCTTTCAGCGCTGTTCGTCGGCGTGCTTTTTCGCTTTCGCAGCGGCAGCGCCGGGACGGCGCCGAAAGAGCTTCCTTCCGGAGAGCGTTTTTCCGCGGCGTTTTCAAAAGCCGTGGGACAGGCCGTTTCGGCCGTGCTGAACGTCTGCGGCTTTGCCGTGTTGTTCTCGGTGCTCTGCGGTCTGTTCGTCAGGCCTCTGCTGAACGCCGTCCCGGACTCCTGTCTGCCGCAGGCGTCCGTCGCGGCGCTCGGCTTTTTTGAGATCGGCGGCGCCGTCGGCGCCATGCGCGGCCTGCAGCCGACTCCCGCGCATCTTGCGCTCGCCTCCGCGGTCGTCGGCTGGGGCGGGTTATCCGTACACTGCCAGACGGCCGCCTTGTTTGCCGAGCTGGAGCTTTCTCTGAAAAAGCATCTTCTCGGGAGGCTTCTGAGCGGCGCGCTGTCGGCCGCGATCACTTTTGCGTTGGCAAGCTGTTTCTTCTGAGCCTTGCACTGCGGCCAGCCGGGTGCTATACTGAAGAAAAAAGACGGAGGGCAACCATGTCTGCGGGATATCAAAAGATCAGCTTTCAGCGCGCGCACGAGCTGATGCTGGAAGAAAAGAGCTACTGCTTTTTCGACGTGCGGGAGGACGAGGAATATATCACCGGACACGCGGAAGGCGCTGAGCTCTTCCCGCTCGATTCGATCGACGAGGAGAACGCGGCCGAACGGATCCCCGAAACGGATACGCCGGTGTTCCTCTACTGCAGGAGCGGCGCACGCAGCTTTCTCGCCGCGCAGAAGCTCCTCGGCTTCGGGTATACGCGCGTGTACGACCTGGGCGGTCTGAACGGCTGGCCCTACGGTCTCTGGTAACGAAAAAACTGCCGGATCCCGGCAGTTTTTTGTTTCTCTTTTTTCTTATGAATCCGTCTTTTCCAGCGCGCGGCGGATCGCTTCGAGCGGTTTGCCGTTGGCAAGGGCAAGCAGCGCTTCGAGCTTTTGATCGTCAAAGCCGAGCAGCTGCTTCATCGAGCGCAGAGACGCGTCGGCCGAGGAACTGACGCTCATCCGATACTCCGCGCTTTCCCTGTCTCCGCCGCAGCGCCTGGCGACCTCCTTCTCGATCAGGCGGACGAAAAGCCGCATCGCAAGAGACTGCTCCTGCATCTCGACCGGGGTGTTGTCCATCGTAAAGGACCCCTTCCGAAGCTCTGCCTGTATGATCGGCCGGCCCAGCAGCCGCTCAAAGTCCGCGTAGTCGTTCTCTCCGGCGGCTTTGCCGGGGCGTATCGCGGCCCTTGTCACAGGCCGGGCGTCGCCTTCCCGTTCGATTTCCGCCGACAGCGGCAGATCCTCGCTGCTGCCGCCAGCCAGCACGGTATAGCGTCCGGCGGGTACGACCCAGCAGCCGTCCCAGACGGAGAAGAAGCCGTCGTCAAGCGGAAAGCGCAGCGTGGCCTCCGCGCCGCGCTTCAGGAAGACTTTTCTGAAGCCGCGCAGTTCCCGGACCGGCCTTCCGCTTTCGGGCGGAGGCGCGATATAAAGCTGCGCGACCTCGGCGCCGTCGCATTTCCCGATGTTTTTGACACGGAAGCTGACGCCGTCTTTTTCCACGCGCAGATCGGAGTAACGGAAGCGGGTATAGCTGAGCCCGTAGCCGAAGGGAAAACGGACGGGAACGCCCGCGCTCGCGTAATAACGGTATCCGACATAAACGCCCTCCCGGTACTGCGCGTCCGGACGGTCTTTGCCGTAAAAGGAGGAGCAGACGCAGTCCCGGTACCGAAGAGGCCAGCTTTCGGCGAGCTTTCCGCTGGGGCAGAGCTTCCCGTACAGCAGATCGACGGCCGCCTCCGCCCCGACTTCTCCGGGGAGGCCCAGATAGAGCAGGGCCTTGACCTTATCGAACCAGGGGAGCTCGACCGGACTGCCGCCGATCAAAACGACGACGGTGTGAGGATTGACCGCGGCGACAGCCTCTATCAGCTCGTTGACTCCGTCCGGCAGCGAGAGATTCTCCCGGTCGAAGCCCTCCGATTCGATCGTATCCGGAAGCCCGGCGAAAATCACGGGCACGCCGGCTTTTTTGGCGGCTTTGACGGCTTCCTTCAACAGCTTTCCGTCCTTCTTACCGTTCGGCAGACAGCCCGGGAAGCAAGGCGCATCCGGCAGGAGCGAAGCGGGCGAGACCGGATCGAAGGCGGCGACGTGGCTGCTGCCGGCGCCCTGAATGCGCAGCTTTTCGGCCATCGGGCCGATGAGGATCACGTCGAGATCCTTTGCAAGCGGAAGAAGGTTTTTATCGTTCTTCAGCAGCACGGCGCCTTCCGCCGCCGCTCTTCGCGCAAGGGCCCGATGGCCTTCGGCGTCCAGCCGTCCGACGCCGTTCTGTACGCGCTGCGCCTTTTTCGCGAGCCGGACGATCCGAGCCGCGGATTCGTCGATGAAGCGTTCGTTAAGCTCTTTTCGGATCGCCTTTCGCTCGGCCTCCCGTTCCAGATAGGCCGAGCCACCCGGCATCGCCAGATCGCAGCCGGCCTCGAAAGCCTTTGCCCGGTCGTGCAGCGCGCCCCAGTCGGTGACGACCAGACCGTCAAAGCCCCATTCTTCGCGCAGGATCTCCGTCAAAAGGCGGCGGTTGTCCGAGCAGTAAACGCCGTTGAGCTTGTTGTAGGCGCACATGACGGCTGAGGGCTTTCCCTCCCTGACGGCGATCTCGAAGCTGCGCAGATAGATCTCGCGCAGCGTCCGCTCGTCCACGAGACTGTCGGACGTAAAGCGCCGGTATTCCTGGTTGTTGCAGGCGAAATGCTTGACGCAGGCGGACACCCCGGTGCTCTCGACGCCCCGGATAAAGGCCGCCGCCATTTTGCCGGACAGCAGCGGGTCCTCGGAGAAATACTCAAAATTGCGCCCGCAGAGCGGATTGCGCTTGATATTCGCGCCGGGGCCCAGCAGCAGACCGACGCCGTAAGCGGCGGCTTCCTCGCCGATCGCCTTTCCGACTTCGGCGAGCAGCTCCTCGTTCCAGGTGCAGGCGGTCGTCACGGCCGTCGGAAAGCAGGTGGCCGGCAGCGATTCGTTGATTGGTACATCGGGCGATCCCGTCCGCATTTTTCTCAGGCCGTGCGGCCCGTCGCTCATACGCAGGGCCGGGATCCCCGAAGCGGGAAAAGCCTTCGTGCTCCAGGCGTCCTGTCCGGAGCAGAGGCTGATCTTCTCACGCAGCTTCAGCTTTTGGATTTCTTCCACCGTCCGATCCTCCTCTCGGGTTCAGAGCTCATAGCGCATCCATACGGCGCCGGAGAGCGATTTCCATTCGACCGTGCGATCGTCGATCAGCATGTAGGCGCTCTCCGAACCGTTCTTCGGCAGGGATACGGAGCCGGGGTTCATCAGTACGACGCCGTTTTCCAGCGTTTCGCAGCTTGGGACGTGCGTGTGACCCTGCAGAAAAACGTCGCCCGCGTGCAGCGGCGGGAGATGTCCGCGGTCAAACAAATGGCCGTGCGTAACGAAAAACAGGCGTTTTCCGGCGCCGAGCAGCATCGAATCCGCCGACATCGGAAACTGCAGCACCAGCTGGTCGATCTCGGCGTCGCAGTTGCCGCGCACACCGAGAAGCCTGCCGCTGCGCTCGTTGAGCATGGCGAAGACCTCCTTCGGCGCGTAGGCCTCCGGCAGATCGTTGCGCGGGCCGTGATACAGCAGGTCGCCGAGCAGCAGCAGGCGATCCGGCTGTTCCCGGTCAAAGGCTTCCAGCAGACGGCGGCACCAGAGTGCCGAACCGTGTATATCGGACGCGACCATCCATCTCATCTTGTTTTCCTCCTCGGCGCCGACGGGAAAGAATTCTCTTCCCCTTTTCGTTTCGGTCTGTTATACTATGCGTGCCTGATTGCTCCCGATACGGATTATACGCGACGGAACGCTTTTGTTCAATGGGGAATCGGCTTTTTTCGGAAGGAGGGACCGAATTGGAAAGAATGACGCTGAACCACGGCTTCGCTCCGGTCTTCGACGAGCGTTCACGTCTGCTGATCCTCGGCAGCTTCCCCTCCGTCAAATCCCGTGAGGAGCAGTTCTATTACGCCCATCCGCGCAATCGCTTCTGGCCGGTCCTCGCAGCCGTTTTTGATTCGGAAGTCCCGCGCACGGTCGAAGAAAAAACCGCCTTCCTGCATCGCTTCGGGATCGCGCTCTACGACGTGATCGAAAGCTGCTCGATCGTCGGCTCGTCCGACAGCAGCATTGCGGACGTCGTGCCGGCCGACCTGTCGGCGATCGTCTCCGGAACGGAGATCGGGGACCGCATCTTTACCAACGGCGCGACCGCTTTTCGCCTCTATCGGAGGTACTGCTATCCGTCGCTCGGCCTACAGGCGACGCTTCTGCCCTCCAGCAGTCCGGCCAACGCCGCCTGGTCGCTGACGGCCTTGACCGAACGCTGGACAAGTCTTCTCGCTCCCGCGATCGAAAGGAGCTGCTGACATGGAACCCGTCCGTTACGCCCTGCCGCTCAGGCCGCAGGCGCTGCTGTTCAATCTGCGTTCCGACGAGCGCACGGCGAGCATCGAAGACTTTCTCGCCGCACACGGCGTCTCGTTTCGCCGCGCTTCCGTCTCCGACCAGTCGGAAAAGCTCGGCGCGCTGTTTTCTCTGCCCGGCTTTGAGAAAAAAGAGACGCCCTCTTTTCAGCCCGGTTTTACCGAGGAGCTGTTCGTCATGGCCGGCTTCGACAACGAGCTGCTGGACGCCTTTATCCGCTTTTTCCGGGAAAAGGGTCTTCGCCGCATCGCCCTGAAGGCCGTTCTTACGCCGTATAACGCCGGATGGGACGCGCGATTTCTGCTCAAGCAGCTGCTTAGCGAGCAGCGCGCGATCGACGCGCGGCGTTTGAAGAGATGAGGCGCAAAAAAGAGAAAATAAGTCTTGAATTGCCGGAATTCCTATGCTATACTAATCAAGCTGTAATTTGCAGACCAAATCGAAAGGATTGAAATACATGACGACTTTGCGGATCATTTTCTCGATTCTTCAGCTTCTCTCCGGTCTCGCCGTCACCGCCATCGTGCTGATGCAGAGCGGCAAGAGCGCCGGCCTGTCCGGTTCCATCTCCGGCGGCGCCGAGACCTTCCTGTCCAAGGGCAAGGCCAAGACCTGGGATGAAAAGCTCGCTAAAATGACCCCGTGGTTCGCGGGCGCTTTCGTGCTGCTCACCTTCGTGCTGCACTTCATCTGATCCCGCGCTCCCGAAACAATGAGAAACAGACGGCATGACCGCTCATGGTCATGCCGTTTTGTTATGCCTTCCGGCGAGACGATCCGCTGATCCTCTCATTCCCAGGTTTTCCAGATCTCCGGACAATAGCCGACCGTCGCCTGCCGTCCGTTTCGGACGACGGGCGTTTTGATCAGATAAGGATCCTCATAGAGCTTCTCCAGCTTCGCCTCGTCGGAGGCCAGATACCGAAGCAGCGGATAGTCCGCGTCCTTCTCGTCGATCAGCGCCTCCAGACCCACCGCATTTTTGACGGACTGCAGCTCGCCGCGGCTCATGCCGTATCTCAGGATATCGATCGACTGCACCTTGATGCGGCGCTCCTTGAAATAGCGCTCCGCTTTTTTGGTGTCAAAGCATTTGGACTTGCCGAAGATCTGAATGTTCATGTTTATATCTCCGTAATCAGCGTCAGGATCATCGGACTGCGGCGCATCGTTTTGAACAGGTAACCCGACAGATTTCCCTTGACCCTGGATTTGACGGAGGAAAGATCGTATAGCTTCGCGCTCTCGCAGGAGGCGACCGTCTCCAGCACGACGCGCTCCAGTTCCTCCATCAGTTCGTCGGCCTCGTTGACGACGATAAAGCCTCGGGTGACGATTTCCGGCATCGCCAGCAGGCTGTGGTTATGGGCTGAGAAGGTCAGCGCGACGACGACCATGCCGTCCTCGGCGAGCTTGCGGCGGTCGCGCAGGACGACGCTGCCGACCTCTCCCCCGCCGCCGCCGTCCACCAGAACGGCGCCCGCGGGAACGACGGTGTCCGAGCGGATCGACTTCTTGGTCAGCTCGATCACGCTTCCGTTTTCCGCAATCAGCACATTTTTCGGCGATACGCCCATGGATTTGGCGAGCTCGGCGTGTTTGACGAGCATGCGCTGCTCGCCGTGCAGCGGGATGAAGAAGCGCGGCTTCGTCAGCGCCAGCATCATCTTATGCTCTTCGATCGAAGCGTGTCCGGAGACGTGCAGATCGGTGTGCCGGTCGTAGATGACCTCCGCGCCCTTGCGGAAAAGCTCGTCGATGACGCGGCTGATCGTGTTCTCGTTGCCGGGGATCGCCGAGGCGGAGATGATGACCCGGTCGCCCGCGTCGATGCGCACCTGCTTGTGCTCGGAAAAGGCCATCCGGTAAAGGGCGGACATGCTCTCGCCCTGGCTGCCGGTGGAAATGACGACCACCTGCTCCTTCGGCAGGCGGTTGGCCTGCTCAAGGTCGATCAGCACGTCGTCCGGGATGTCCATATAGCCCAGCTCCATTGCGACGCGGATCACGTTCTCCATGCTGCGGCCGGAGATCGCAACCTTGCGGCCGTATTTGGCAGCCACGGTGATGATCTGCTGCAGGCGGTGGACGTTGGAGGCGAAGGTCGTGATGATGATGCGCTTATTGCAGCCGACGAAGAGCTTGTTGAAGCTATCGCCCACCTTGCGCTCCGAATCGGAGTGGCCGGGCTTTTCCACGTTGGTGGAGTCCCCCAGCAGGGCGAGCACGCCCTCGTTGCCGAGCTGGCCGAAGCGGGTCAGGTCGATCATGCCGCCGCTGATCGGCGTCACGTCGATCTTCCAGTCGCCGGTGTGGATCAGGGTGCCGATCGGCGTTTTGATCGCCAGGGCCACGGAGTCCGGGATGGAATGGTTCACGTGGATGAACTCAACGGTAAAGCAGCCGAGCCGGAAAACCGAGCCGGCTTTTTTTGTGAAGATCTGCGTGTTGTGCAGCAGATCGTGCTCTTCCAGCTTCAGCTCGACGAGAGCCGCCGTCAGCGCCGTCGTATAGACGGGCACGTCCAGCTCGCGCAGCACGTAGGGCACGGCGCCGATATGGTCCTCGTGTCCGTGCGTGAGGATGATGCCGCGGATCTTCTCCGCGTTCGAGCGAAGATAGCTGATATCGGGCAGCACGATGTCGATGCCGTACATGTCCTCGTCGGGAAAGCCCATGCCGCAGTCAACGACGATGATATCGCCGCCGAACTCATAGGCCGTCATGTTCTTGCCGATCTCACCGAGACCGCCCAGGGGAATGAT
>JAILOS010000018.1 GCA_024690695.1 Oscillospiraceae bacterium | reverse complement strand
CCGCGGCGGGCCGGGGCGATGCCGTCCAGGTGGAAGCGGCCGAGGCTCTTGTTGTAGGCGGCCATCTCACGCTCGCCCTGCAGGACGTTGACCTCGACGGAGGTCTGGTTGTCCGCGGCGGTGGAGAAGACCTGGCTCTTCTTGGTGGGGATCGTGGTGTTGCGCTCGATCAATCGCGTGCAGACGCCGCCCAGCGTCTCGATGCCGAGGGACAGCGGCGTTACGTCCAGCAGCAGGATGCCCTCGACGTCGCCGCCGAGAACGCCGCCCTGGATGGCCGCGCCGATGGCCACGCACTCGTCGGGGTTGATGCCCTTGAAGCCTTCCTTGCCGACCAGGGACTTGACCAGCTCCTGCACGGCGGGGATGCGGCTGGAGCCGCCGACCAGCAGCACCTTGCTGATCTCGCTCGGCTGCAGGCCGGAGTCGCTGAGCGCCTGCTTCACGGGGCCCATCGTCTTCTCGACCAGATGATGCGTCAGCTCGTTGAATTTGGCGCGGGTGAGCGTCACGTCGAGGTGCTTCGGGCCGGTCGCGTCGGCGGTGATATAGGGCAGGTTGATGTTCGAGGTGGTCACGCCGCTCAGCTCGATCTTGGCCTTCTCGGCCGCCTCGCGCAGACGCTGCATCGCGACCTTGTCGCCGCTGAGGTCGATGCCCTCGGCCTTTTTGAACTCGTCGACCAGATACCTGGTGACGCAGGCGTCGAAGTCGTCGCCGCCGAGGCGGTTGTTGCCGGCCGTGGCGAGCACCTCGATCACGCCGTCGCCGATCTCCAGCACGGACACGTCGAAGGTGCCGCCGCCGAGGTCGTAGACCATGATCTTCTGATCGTTTTCCTTGTCCAGACCGTAGGCCAGAGCGGCCGCGGTCGGCTCGTTGATGATGCGCTTGACGTCAAGACCGGCGATCTTGCCGGCGTCCTTGGTCGCCTGGCGCTGCGCGTCGGTGAAGTAGGCCGGGACGGTGATGACCGCCTCGGTGACCGTCTGGCCCAGATAGGCCTCGGCGTCGGCCTTCAGCTTCTGCAGCACCATCGCGGAGATCTGCTGCGGGGTGAAGGTCTTGTCGTCGACCTTCACGCGGTAGTTCGAGCCCATCTCACGCTTGATCGACGAGATCGTGCGGTCGGGGTTCGTGATGGCCTGGCGCTTGGCGACCTGGCCGACCATGCGCTCCCCGTTCTTGGCGAAGGCGACGACGGAAGGCGTGGTGCGCGCGCCCTCGGCGTTCGGGATGACGACGGCCTCGCCGCCCTCCATAACGGCAACACAGCTGTTGGTGGTGCCCAGATCAATACCGATGATTTTTCCCATGATGAATTCCTCCTGTATCTCGAATTATGAATAAACCAATTCAATAGCCGTCAGTTGGCCACCTTGACCATCGCGAAGCGGATGACCTTGTCGCCGAGACGGAAGCCCTCCTGAAAGACCTCCACGATCTCGTTTTCACCCTTCTCCGCGTCCTCCGCGTGCATCACGGCGTTGTGCAGCGCGGGATCGAAGGTCTTTCCCAGACTCTCGATCTTCGTGACGCCCAGCTTTTCGAGCGTCGACGCGAACTGCGTCATGATCATCTCCACGCCCCTGCGGTAGGCCTCGTCCTCGGTGCTCTGGGCCAGGGCGCGCTGGAGATTGTCGTACACCGGCAGGAAGCGCGTGATCACCTCGGCCCGGATATCGCCGTAGAGCGCGTCCTTTTCCTTCTGGCTGCGCTTGCGGAAGTTGTCATACTCGGCCAGCAGGCGCAGATAGCGGTCGTTGGCGCCGTTGAGCTCGGCCTTCCAGTCGGGCTGCTTCTCGGGCTCCTTTTCCGGCTCCTTCTTCTCCTTTTTGGCCTTCTTTTCCTCTTTCTTCGGGGCTTTTTCGGCCTTCTCCTCCTCCGCGGGGGCTTCGGCCGTCCGTTCCTCCCCGGCCTCTCCGGCGGGGGTCTGTTCCTTCTTCTCCTTATCGGACATCGGGATCGTCTCCTTTGATGATCAGCTTATTGTGCATGCCCTCCGGCGGCGCCTCGCCCCCGCCCAGACGGCGGCTCAGCCCGGCGGCCAGAAAGCTCAGCTTCGCGGCCACGGCGGAATAGTCCATGCGGGTCGGCCCGACGACGCCGATCAGCCCGCGCGTGTTGTCGCCGGCGTCATAGCTGGCGATGACGACGCTGGAGTCGCGCAGCTCCTCGGCCACGTTCTCCGGCCCGATCAGCACCCGGACCTCGTCCTTGCCGCCGAAGCTGTCCGCCGCCGGCAGGATGTGCCCGCCTCCGGACAGGTAGCTCATCAGGCGATGCGCCTTGTCCGGGTCGCGGAACTCCGGCTGGCTGAGCAGCCGGTTCTCGCCGGACACGGCCGCGGTCGGCACGGCCGTCTCGCTGAGCACCTCGATCGCGAAGGCCGCGATCACCGAGGTCAGGCCCAAGCTGTCGTCGGCCGCGCGCTCGGTGCTGCCGATCAGCAGCGGGGTGATCTGCTCTTCGGTGATGCCGGTAAAGCCGGCGTTGAAAAGGCTGCTCAGGCGCTGGATCATTTTCTGGTCCACCGAGATCGGCAGGCGCACGAGCTTGTTCTTCACGCGGTTGTCGGACAGCATCACGACGAGGATAAACGTGTTGGCGTCGACGTAGATGATGTCGAAGCGCCGGATTGTGACGGCGCTGCGCGTCGTCAGCGCGAGAGCCGGATAATCGGTGAGCTGCGAGGCGAGGCGGCTGACGTCGCCGATCGTATCGTCGAGCTCCTGCAGGCGCTGGTTCAGGCGGCGGTTGATCTCTTCCGTCTCCTCCAGCGAGAGCTTCTGCTTTTCCATCAGCTCGTTGACGTACATCCGGTAGCCCATCGGCGTCGGCACGCGGCCGGCGGAGGTGTGCGGCTGCTCGAGGTAGCCGGCGTTGGCCAGCTCGGCCAGTTCGTTGCGTACCGTGGCGGAGGAGCAGCCGAGGCCGGGCTTCGCCGCGATGACCTTGCTGCCCACCGGCTCGGCCGTGCGGATGTATTCTTCCACCAGCGCGGCCAGTATTTTCTTTTTTCGCTCGCTGATCGCCGCCATATCCGTCACCTTTAGCACTCGCCGTTCGAGACTGTTGGCACTCTCGCCTTTCGAGTGCTAATATAGCATCGCGGCCCGTCTTTGTCAAGAGCTTCCCCGGCAAGGATGCGGAAAATTCATCGTTTATACACAATAATAAAGAACAGGGCTGCCGCAGAAGCGGCAGCCCCGACGGTATTATGCCCGGCGGCGCGGGCTCTCAGCTTTTGAGCACGCGGGCGATGATCTCCACCGCCTCGTCGATCAGCGCTTCCGTCAGCGTGGCCATATAGCTGGTGCGCAGCAGGCACTCGGCGGGCGGCGTGGCGGGCGGGAGCACGGGGTTGACGTAGACGCCGGCCTCATAGATCTCCTTCGCCCTGCGCAGGGTGTTCTCGGCCTCCCAGGTGTA
>JAILOS010000006.1 GCA_024690695.1 Oscillospiraceae bacterium | reverse complement strand
GCAGAAAGGGCGCGAGACAGGGCAGGACGAACCGCAGCGCCAGCCAGCCGCCGCCGACGACGGCGGCCGCGGCGGCCGCGGCGGCGAGCAGGCGCTTCAGGCGCTCGGACATATCGCATCACCTCACCGGGAGCATGCCCGAAAGCGGCGCCGTCTAAACGGGCGGTCCGGCGCCCGGCGGCGCGAACGGCAAAAAAAGAGGGCGGACCCAAAAAGCCGGTCCGCCGAAAAGGGGTTGTGGGATAAAGATATGAGCCGCGTTCCTCCCGGGTGCGGAAGGAACCCTTGGACGCTTCGTATCATAGCGCGTTTGCCGCGCTTTGTAAAGAGCGAAAAAAGACAAGTTTTGTCGAAGTATATTTTCCTGAAAATCAGCCACAATAATTCCGAATCCATCGGAGAGGAGTCGAACCTATGATAATGGATCGAATTGCGCTCGCCCTGGCCATTATCGGCGGGCTGAACTGGGGCAGCATCGGGCTGTTCCGCTTCGACGTCGTCGCGTGGCTTTTCGGCGGTCAGACCGCGACGGTCAGCCGTGTGATCTACACGCTGGTCGGCCTTGCGGCGCTCTGGTGCGTTTCGCTGCTGTTCCGCAGCGACGCCGTCACCGACGAGGAGATCTGACGAGGGCAAAGGGGATGTGAAGAAGCTTCACATCCCCGCTTTTTTACGCCTGACGATCCAGCGCGGCGCAGAGCGCGGCCCATTCGCAGTCGCCGCAGAGCTCCGCGAGCCGCCCCGGCTCCAGGATCTCGCTTCGCACGCGCGCTTCGACCGCTGCGGCTTCGTAGCGCCGTCCCGGCTCGAGACCGAGCGCCTCGCAGACCAGACGGTCGTAGCGCAGGGGCTTTTCCCCGTCGGCGCAGCCCCCGCCGCTTCGCCGCGGGCAGGCTGCGCAGAGCTCGTCCGCGCCTTCGCAGAGCGTGAACGAGCCCTCTTCGGCCAGCCGCCGCTTCTGCCGCGCCATGTTGGCCGTGAAGGCGCCGTCGTAGCCCCTGCCGATGAAGTGCGGCAGGCACAGCAGGTGGTGGGCCCGCAGACGCACGTCTCAGCCCCGCTGCTCTCGGATGCGGCGCGTCCAGCACTGGTGGCACATCGCCACATAGCTGTCGTTGCCGCCGAGCATCACCTGCGCGCCCTCGGTGACGATGCGTCCGTCCCCGTCGATGCGGGCGTTCACCGTGGCCTTGCGGCCGCAGGCGCAGACGGTTTTGATCTCGGTGATGGAGTCGGCCAGCTCCATCAGGCGCATCGCGCCGGGGAAGAAATGCGTCAGGAAATCGGTGCGCAGGCCGAAGCACAGCACCGGGATGTCCTCCTCGTCCACGATGGCGCGGAGCTGGTCGATCTGCCCGGGCGTGAAAAACTGCGCCTCGTCGGCGATGATCACGTCGTGCTTGCCGACGCGCGCGTAGGCCTCCCGGATGTCCTGCTCGGGCGTGATGACCTCGGCGTGCCGCTGCAGGCCGATGCGGCTGCGGATCACGTCCGCGCCGTCGCGGGTGTCGACGCTGGGCTTGATGAGCCAGACGCTCATGCCCAGCTCCTCGTAGTTGAACTGTGTGATCAGCGCCTGGGCGGATTTGGACGAGCCCATCGCGCCGTACTTGAAATACAGCTTGGCCATGTTACTTTGCTCCTCGTTCTTTGGACAGATGGGCGCGGACGCGCTCCATGACCATCTCCATGGCCACGCGGTTGTGTCCGCCCTCGGGAATGATGATGTCGGCGCGGCGCTTGCTCGGCTCGACGAACTGCTCGTGCATGGGCTTGACGGTGTTCAGATACTGGTTGATGACGCTCTCGAGGCTGCGGCCGCGGTCGCGCACGTCGCGGATGATGCGGCGCAGGATGCGCACGTCGGCGTCGGTGTCCACGAAGAGCTTGATGTCCATCTGCTCGCAGAGCTCCTTGTTCTCATAGATCAGGATGCCCTCGACGACGATGACGCGCGTCGGCTTGATGACGACGGTCTTCTCGGTGCGGTCGTGGATCGCGTAGTCGTAGACCGGGCAGGTGACGGCCCGGCCCCGCTTGAGCTGGCGCAGCGCCTCGACCAGCAGATCGGTGTCGAAGGCGTCGGGGTGGTCGTAGTTGAGCCGGGCGCGCTCCTCGTAGGGCATGTCGTGGTGGGCCTTGTAGTAGTTGTCGTGGTGGATGACGGAGACCTCGTCTCCGAAGCACTGGATCAGACGCCGGGTAATGGTGGTCTTGCCGCTGCCGGTGCCGCCGGCAATGCCGATGACCATGATATTGCTGTCGCCCATAGCTTTCTCCTTTCACCCGCGGCACGGCCGCCGCGGGCGTCTCTTTCTGTACGCTCCTATCATAGCACAGTTTCCCCGCCGTTTCAATTTGACTTTTTCGGATTCGGATAATATAATGAAAAAAGAATTGCGCAAAACCGCACCGACCCCGAAAGGAAACGAACAAAGGAGGAACAAACCATGCCGACGCCCCATATTTCCGCAAAAATCGAAGATATCGCGAAAACCGTACTGATGCCCGGCGATCCGCTGCGCGCGAAATTCATCGCCGAGACCTTCCTCACCGACCCGGTGCTCGTCAACAACGTCCGCGGCGTCCAGGGACACACCGGCACCTGGAAGGGCGTGCCGGTCACCGTGATGGCCTCCGGCATGGGGATCCCCTCGATCGGGATCTACAGCTGGGAGCTGTTCAACTTCTACCGCGTCGAGAACATCATCCGCATCGGCTCGGCCGGCGCGCTGCAGGACGACCTGAAGCTGCGCGACATCGTGGCCGGCCAGGGCGCCTGCACCAACTCCGCCTATGTGCGCCAGTTCGGCCTGGGGGACGACAGCTTCGCGCCGATCGCCGATTTCACGCTGCTGTGCAAGGCTGTCGAGGCCGCCGAAAAGCACGGCGTGAAGATGCGCGTGGGCAACCTGCTCGCCTCGGACAACTTCTATTCGGCCGAGGGCTGCGCGAAAAACGACCTGTGGAAGCGCATGGGCGTGCTGGCCGTGGAGATGGAGTCCGCGGCGCTCTACGCCAACGCCGCCTACGCCGGCAAGCGCGCGCTGTGCATCTGCACGATCTCGGACCACATCTACCATCCGCAGGAGGTGCTCAGCGCCGAGGAGCGGCAGAATTCCTTCACGCAGATGATGGAGATCGCGCTCGACACGGCCGTGGGCATGGCGGAGCTCGGGTAATATGACCGAAAACGCGGGGCGCGGAACCGGGCTTTTTTTGCAAGATTGTTCTTGATTTGATCCGTTCCCCTGTGTTATAATGTCATGGACGTATGGGCAACCGTGCGTAAAACAAAAAATTATGGAGGAGAAAAAATGAAAAAGATTCTTGCACTCGTTCTGGCTCTCTGCATGATCTTTGCTCTGGCTGCCTGCGGCGAGAAGCCCGCTGAGGAAGTCACCAATCCGGCCGACGCTGTCGCCGACGACATGACCGCTTCCGACGGCGTCTACAAAGTCGCGTTCGTCACCGACGTCGGCCAGCTGAAGGACAAGTCCTTCAACCAGGGCACTTACGACGGCGTGAAGCTCTATGCTTCCGAAGCCGGCGTGAGCTACAAGTACTACCAGCCCGCCAACGGCGATCAGGCCACTGACGACGACCGTTACAACGCCATGAAGGCTGCCGTCGAAGGCGGCGCCGAGGCGGTCGTGTGCGCTGGCTTCATGCAGGCCACCGCGCTTGAGAAGGCTGCCACGGAGTTCCCCGAAGTGAAGTTCATCTTCATCGACGGCTGGGATCTCGGCCTTGACAATGTTGTCGGCATCGCGTTCCAGGAAGAGCAGTGCGGCTTCCTCGCCGGCTATGCGGCCGTCATGGAAGGCTACACCAAGCTCGGCTTCTGCGGTGGCGGCGGCGGCACGAACCCCGCAGTCAACCGTTACGGCTACGGCTATGTCCAGGGCGCCGAGGCTGCTGCGGCTGAGAAGAACGTCAACATCGAGATGAACTACACCTTCATGTACGGCGCTTCCTTCCAGGCCTCCCCCGAGCTGCAGACCCTGACCTCCGGCTGGTACAACAACGGCACCGAGGTCATCTTCTCCTGCGGCGGCTCCATCTTCCAGTCCATCGTTGCTGCGGCCTCCGCCAACGACGCGAAGGTCATCGGCGTTGACGTCGACCAGTCCTTCGAGTCCGAGACCGTTATCACCTCTGCCCTGAAGGGCATCGGCGAGGCTGCCAAGCTCGCGCTGACCGCTGTCTTCGACGGCAGCTGGGAGTCCTTCCGCAACGGCGGCGCTGTCACCCTGGGTGCTGCGCAGAACGCTGTCGGCCTGCCCACCGCCACCTGGTCTCTGAAGAACTGGAGCGTCGAGCAGTACAACGAGATGTTCAAGAAGATCGTCTCCGGTGAGATCGCCATCGACAACAATCCCGACAACCTGGCCTCCACCGCTCACGTCACTCTGAACATCGTCGAGTAATCGACCGAACAACCCAACAAAAAAGGAAGCCGCAAGGCTTCCTTTTTTTGTTGCAAATGGGCGGGAATGCTTATATAATGGAGGAAGATTGATAAAGGCAGGTGAGCCCATGGAGAACAAGCCCGAATACGTGATTGAAATGCTTCATATCACGAAGATATTCCCCGGTATCATCGCCAACGATGATATCACGCTCCAGCTTCGCCGGGGCGAGATCCACGCCCTGCTGGGTGAAAACGGCGCCGGCAAATCCACGCTGATGAGCGTGCTGTTCGGCCTGTACCAGCCCGAGGCGGGCGAGATCCGCAAGAACGGCGTAAAAGTCGAAATCAACAACCCCAACGACGCCACCGCGCTGAACATCGGCATGGTACACCAGCACTTCAAGCTGGTGGACGTGTTTACGGTGCTCGACAACATCATTCTCGGCGCAGAGACGACCAACAAGCTCGGCTTCCTCCAGAAGAAGGAGGCCCGCAAGAAGATCGAGGCGCTCAGCGAAAAATACGGCCTGACGGTCGACCTTGACGCGAAGGTCGAGGACATCACGGTCGGCATGCAGCAGCGCGTCGAAATCCTCAAAATGCTCTACCGCGACAACGACATTCTGATCTTCGACGAACCCACCGCCGTTCTGACGCCGCAGGAGATCGACGCGCTGATGAAGACGATGAAGGAATTCTCCCGCGAGGGCAAGTCCATCCTCTTCATCTCCCACAAGCTCAACGAGATCATGGCCGTGGCCGACCGCGTGACGGTCCTGCGCAAGGGCAAGTACATCGGAACGGTCAACACGAAGGACACCAACAAGCAGGAGCTGTCGAACATGATGGTCGGCCGCCCGGTGCAGCTGGAGGTCAGGAAGAGCCCGGCCAAGCCCGGCGAGGAGATCCTGAAGGTCGAGCATTTCTCCGTCCCGTCCCACCTGCACAAGCGCAACGCCGTCAACGACGTCTCGTTCTCCGTCCGCGCGGGCGAGATCCTCTGTATCGCCGGCATCGACGGCAACGGACAGACCGAGCTGATCCACGGCCTGACCGGTCTGGACAAGGCCAGTGCCGGCAAGGTCACGCTCTGCGGCAAGGATATCTCCGCGGCCAGCATCCACAAGCGCGGCGAGAACATGAGCCACATCCCCGAGGACCGGCACAAGCACGGTCTCGTGCTCGACTTCACGCTCGAGCAGAACATGGTCCTGCAGCGCTTTGACGAGCCGCAGTTCCAGAAGGCCGGCTTCATCAAAAAAGACGCGGTGCGCAGCTACGCCGAGAGGCTGATCGAGCAGTACGACGTCCGCTCCGGCCAGGGCCCGATCACGATCGCCCGCAGCATGTCCGGCGGCAACCAGCAGAAGGCCATCATCGCCCGCGAGGTCGACCGGGACAAGCCCTTGATCGTCGCCGTTCAGCCCACGCGCGGTCTGGACGTCGGCGCCATCGAATACATCCACAGCCAGCTCGTGGCCGAGCGCGACCGCGGCAAGGCCGTTTTGCTGGTCTCGCTCGAGCTCGAAGAGGTCATGAGCCTGTCCGACCGGATCCTCGTGCTGTACGAGGGCGAGATCGTCGGCGAATTTGACCCGAAGCAGGTCACCGTGCAGGAGCTCGGTCTTTACATGGCCGGCGCCAAGCGCCAGAAGGAAGGAGGCGACGACAAGTGAAAGGATGGCTCTCTTCCCTGTACAGCAAGGACGGGACCAAGAAGCTGCTCGCCTCGCTGGTCTCCATTCTCATCGGTCTCATCGTCGGCAGCATCGTCGTTCTCATCGTCGGCCTCACCAATTCCCGCATCGGCCTGAAGGGCGCCTGGGAAGGCATCCGGCTGATCTTCGTCGGCATCTTCTCCACCGGACGCGACGCCGGCGGCGCGCTCACCTGGGGCTTTAACCCGACCAACTTCGGCGACATGCTCTTCCGCGCGATGCCGCTGATCATGACGGGCCTCTCCGTCGCCGTCGCGTACAAGACGGGCCTGTTCAACATCGGCGCGCCCGGCCAGTATCTGATGGGCACGATGGCCTCTCTGATGGTCGCGCTCAGCCTGCCGACCGCGAAGATGGGCGCTTTCCTCGTCTGGCTGATCGCCTTTCTCGCCGGCATGATCGCCGGCGCGCTCTGGGGCGCGATCCCCGGCGCGATGAAGGCGCTGCTGAACATCAACGAGGTGCTGGCCTGCATCATGACCAACTGGATCGCCGCCAACGTCGTCACCTGGGCCTTTGACGGCTCCGTTTTCAGGAACATGGCGGAAGGCACCAAGTCCGGCTACGTCTACAAGACCACCTACAACGGCGTGGCCACGGCCAAGCTGGGCCTGGACAAGCTCTTCCCGGGCTCGCAGGTCAACGGAGGCATCCTCGTCGCGATCCTCGTGGCGATCGGCATGTACATCCTGATCAACAAGACTACGCTCGGCTTCCAGCTCAAGGCCTGCGGCTCCAACCGCCACGCCGCGCGCTACGCCGGCATCCAGGACAAGCGCAACATCATCCTGTCGATGGCGATCGCGGGCGCTCTCTCCGGCGCCGGCGCCGCGCTGTACTGGTTGTCCGGCAACACCGAGTTCTTCTGGACCACCTACCAGTCGCTGCCGGCCATCGGCTTCAACGGCATCCCGGTGGCGCTGCTGGCGGTCAACAACCCGATCGGCGTCATCTTCTCCGGCATCTTCATGTCGATGCTGAACGTCATCGGCCTGCAGATGAGCAACCTCACGGCCTACAACGAATATCTGACCAATATCATTATTGCCGTCATCGTGTACCTCAGCGCTTTTGCGCTGGTCATCCGCATGCTCTTCGAGGGACGCGGCAAAAAGCGTTCCGCCGCGAAGACGGAGGCGAAAAGCGCCGCTGAAGAAGCGAAAGCGGAAACGCCGAAGGAGAACGCGCCCGAACCGGACGCGGCGGAAAACGGGAAAGGAGGCGAGCAGGCATGAGTTTTCTGATTCAACAGACGCTGATCTTTGCCGTCCCGCTGATGATCGTCGCGCTTGCCGGCGTCTTCTCCGAGCGGAGCGGCACCATCAACCTCGCACTGGAAGGCATTATGATCTTCGGCGCCTTCGTCGGCGTCCTGTTCGTGCGGCTGATGCAGCAGTCCGGCGCCTTCGACTCGGTCAACTGGCTGGGCCGGCAGGGCCTGGAGCTGCTGGCCATGCTGGTTTCGGCCGTGCTGGGCTCGATCTTTTCGCTGCTGCTGGCCTTCGCCGCCATCAACCTCCGCGCCGACCAGACCATCGGCGGCACGGCGCTGAACCTGCTGGCTCCCGCCGTGGTTCTGTTCATGATCCGCGTCATCGCCAACCAGGAGACGCTGCTCATGGCCAAGGGCGACGCCGCCGGCTGGTTCATGCTCAAGAAATCCACCTTCGGTATCGACAAGAACGTCAACATCGGCTTCCTCGGCGAGACCTTCATCAATCAGGTCTATCTCGCCACCTATGTCTGCATCATTCTCTTCGTCCTGCTCTCGATCCTGCTGTACAAGACGCGCTTCGGCCTGCGGCTGCGCGCCTGCGGTGAGAATCCCCAGGCGGCCGACTCGCTGGGCATCAACGTCTACCGCATGCGCTACGCCGGCGTCACGATCTCCGGCGCGCTGGCCGGCATGGGCGGCTTCGTCTTCGCGCTGACCTCGGCCAACTGCGCCTCCACCGGCGACGTGGCCGGCTTCGGCTTCCTGGCCCTGGCCGTCATGATCTTCGGCAACTGGACCCCGCTGAACATCGCGGGCGCCTCGCTGCTCTTCGGCCTGTTCAAGTGCATCGCCGCCTCGTACACGGGCCTCGACATCAACGGCGACGGCGTGTACTGGCTCGCGCAGATCGGCGTCAGCTCTCACCTCTACCGCCTGCTGCCCTACGTCGTCACCCTCGTCGTGCTGGCCTTCACCTCCAAGAAGTCCCGCGCGCCGAAGGCGGAGGGCATCCCCTACGACAAAGGCTCGCGCTGAGCGCGGGCGATCCCGAACCGTTAAAATGCCGCCCTCGGGCGGCATTTTTAACGGGACGGAAAGGACTTGACAATTCGGAAAAATCGGCTATAATGAGCTTTCAAAATAACAAACAGGAGACTGTACGATGAACGTATATCTGGATATCGCCCCCGAGGTCAAGCAGGCGCTGGACGAGGGAAAACCCGTCGTCGCGCTGGAGAGCACGATCATTTCCCACGGCATGCCCTACCCGAAGAACGTGGAGACCGCCCTGCTCGTCGAGCGGACGATCCGCGAAAACGGCGCCGTGCCCGCGACGATCGCCGTGATCGGCGGCCGGCTGAAGGCCGGTCTCAGCGAGGCGGAGATCGAATATCTGGGCAAGAGCGGCCGCGCCGTCGCCAAGGCCAGCCGCCGCGATCTGCCCGCGCTGGTCGCCCGCGGGGCCGACGGAGCCACGACCGTCGCCACGACGATGCTGATCGCGCACATGGCCGGCATAGGCATTTTCGCCACCGGCGGCATCGGCGGCGTGCACCGCGGCGCCGAGAAGACGATGGACGTCTCCGCCGACCTCGAGGAGCTGGCCCAGACGCCGGTGATGGTGATCTGCGCCGGCGCGAAGTCCATCCTCGACCTGGGGCTGACGCTTGAGGTGCTGGAGACCAAGGGCGTGCCCGTGATCGGCTACGGGACCGACGAGCTGCCCGCCTTCTACACCCGCCGCAGTGGCTTCGGCGTGGACTACCGCGCGGACAGCCCCGAGGAGCTGGCGGCCATGTTCCGCGCGCAGCGCGGCATGGGCTACCGCGGCGGCATGCTGGTCACGAACCCGATCCCCGAGGCGTACGCGATGGACAAGGAGACGATCGACGCGGCCATCGAGCAGGCGCTGCGCGAGGCCGAGGAGCAGGGCGTCCGCGGCAAGGAGGCCACGCCCTTCCTGCTGGCGCGCGTCGTCGAGCTCACCGGCGGCGAGAGCCTGGAGAGCAATATTCAGCTCGTGCTGAACAACGCCCGCCTCGCGGCCCGCACCGCGGCCTGCCTGGCGGCCGACAAGTAAGGGCCGGCGAAAAAGCCCGGGCTCTCCCGGGCGGAGGCTGCCCGTCAAAAACCGAAGGCAAAAGAACCGGACGACCGCAGAAAGGCTTCTGCAGCCGCCCGGTTCTTTTTCTGTGCGGGAAAGCCGCCCGTTATCCGTGCCGCTTCCAGGTGGACGGCAGGAAGAGGATCAGCATCGCGTAGATCTCCAGGCGTCCGAACAGCATCGTGATCGCCAGCACGAGCTTGGAGAAGTCGGAGAAGATCGCAAAGCTGCCCTTCGGCCCGATCATCGACAGGCCCGGCCCGATGTTGGACATGCAGGAGAGGGCCGCGGTGAAGTTCGTGGAGAAATCGTAGCCGTCGAAGGAGACGAGGAAGGCGCAGGCGAGCAGGATCAGCATGTACAGCGCAAAGTAGGTGTACACGGCGCGGCAGGTGTCCGCGCTGACGCGCTGCCCGTCGAGCTGCACGCGGTTGACGCTGCGCGGCCGGACGATCTTTTTCACGTCCGCCGCCGCGGTCTTCACCAGCAGCATCACGCGCGAGAGCTTCAGTCCGCCGCCGGTGCTGCCGCCGCAGCCGCCGATGAACATCAGCAGCACGAGCAGGGTCTGGATATAGCCCGGCCATTTCGTGAAGTCCTCGGTGCCGAAGCCGGCGGTGCTGCTGATCGTACAGACGTTGAAGAAGGCGTGACGCAGGGAGGTGCCGAGACTGCCGTAGATCGGCAGGATGCCGGCGGTGATCGCGATCACCGAGCCCAGCAGGATGCCCCAGTACCAGTGCAGCTCCTCGCTGCGCAGGGCCTCCTTCGGCCGGCCGATCAGGATCAGATAGAAAAGGTTGAAGTTCGTGCCGAAGAAGATCAGGAACACCGCGATCACAAGCTCGATGTAGGGGCTGTTGAAGGCGGCGATGCTGTCTGCGCGCGTGGAGAAGCCGCCGGTGCCGGCCGAGGCGAAGGCGTGCAGCAGCGCCTCGTAAAAGCTCATGTGCCCGAACATCAGCAGAACGGTCTCCGACACGGTCAGCCCTATGTAGATCAGATAGAGGATGATGGCGGTTTTCCGGGCGCGGGGGACCAGCTTGCCGACGCTTGGCCCGGGGATCTCGGCGCGCATGATATGCATCGAATGGTCGCCGCTGAGCGGCATCACCGCCATCACGAACACCAGCACGCCCATGCCGCCCAGCCAGTGGGTAAAGATGCGCCAGAACTGCCCGGAGCGGGAGAGCGCCTCCACATCCGGCAGCACCGAGGCGCCGGTGGTCGTAAAGCCGGAGCTGATTTCAAAGAACGCGTCGATATAGCGGGGGATATCGCCGTTGATCACCAGCGGCAGCGCGCCGATCAGGCTCATCGACAGCCACACGAGACCGACGGCGGTGAAGCCCTCGCGCGCGTAGAGATCGGTGCGGACGGGCTTGAAGACCAGCGTCAGCAGCAGGCCGAGCCCCAGCGCCAGCGCGGCGGTCAGCCCAAAGCCGAGCACGTTTTCCCGATAGATCAGCCCCACGATCAGCGGCAGCAGCAGAAAAGCCGCGAGCAGCAGCAGGACGGAGCCGACGATGCGGGCGATCATGCGGCCGTTCATCGCTCGCCCTCCAGGACCTGGTCGGCGCGGGTCAGCCGCCCGGCGGCGGTGACGATCACCGCGTGGTCGCCGACCTGCAGCGTCGTGGAGCCGTCGGGGATGAAGCAGCGCTCGCCGCGGATCACGGCGCTGATCAGCAGGTTCTTCTTCAGCTTCAGATCCTTCAGCGGGATGCCGAGCAGATGCGAGCCGGCCTGCAGCTTGAACTCCAGCGCCTCCACCTTGCCGTCGGCCAGACGGTGCAGGGTCTCCATCCCCTCGTGCGAGCTGTCGGTGGCGCGCACGTAGCCGGTGAGCTGCTGAGCCACCAGCTCGCGCGGGGAGACGATGCTGTCCAGCCCGGCGCTGGCGAGGATATCGGCGAAGTGGTCGCGCGCGAGCTTGGTGACGATCTTCGGCACGCTGCAGCGCTTGGCGTACATCGAGGTGATGATGTTGTCGCCGTCGTCGCCGGTCAGCGCAACGAAGGCGTCGGCCCGGTAGAGGCCCTCCTCGATCAGCACGTTGCCGAGCGTGGCGTCTCCGCAGATGATGCTCGCCTCGGGGATCAGGTCGCAGAGCTGCTGGCAGCGGGCCTCGTCGCGGTCCACGACCTTGACGCGCATGCCGCTCTCCTGCAGCATCCGCGTGAGGTAGACGGCGATGCGCCCGCCGCCCATGATCATCACGTTTTTCACCGGACGCTGCACGTGCCCGATCGAGACGAAGAAGCGCCGCAGCTCGGCGTTCGCGCCGCTGACGGAGAGCATGTCTCCCGCCTTCAGCGCAAAATCGCCGTTGGGGATCAGCGCCTCGCCGCCGCGCTCGACCAGCACGACAAGCACACGGGCGCCGAAGGCGCGCGGCAGCTCGCGCAGCGTCATCCCGCTGAGACGGCTGTCCTCCGGGATGCGGTAGTTGACGATCTCGACGCTGCCGTTGGAGAAGGTGTCTACCCGCACCGCGCTGGGAAAGCGCAGGATGCGGGAAATCTCCTTGGCGCACTCGTACTCGGGGTTGATGATCACCGACAGGCCCAGCGCGTCGCGCAGAAAGGCGGTCTGATGCAGATACTCCGGGTCGCGGATGCGGGCGATCACGTGCTTCGTGCCGATCCGGCGCGCGGCGATGCCGCAGATCATGTTCACCTCGTCCTTTTCGGTGGCGGCCACCAGCAGATCGGCGTTGGCCGCGCCGGCCTCCCGCAGCGTCTCGGGATTCGTGGCGCTGCCGTGGACGCAGATCACGTCCAGCTCGTTGGACAGCTGCTCGATGCGCGCTTCGTCGGTGTCGATCACGGTGATGTCGTGGCCCTCGGCGGAGAGCGTGGCGGCGACGGAATGGCCGACCTTGCCGCCGCCGACGATGATGATGGTCATAAGAAGTCCTCCCTTGCAGGAAGTTTGAATATCTTATTATAGCACCGTTTTCGCCGCTTGTACAGAAGCGGCGGCAAAAAAACCGCCCCCTGCGGGACGGTGACAGAGAAGCCGTAAAAAGCGAAGCGGAGAGCCCTTTCGGACTCTCCGGTTTCGATGGCATCAGAGCTGCTTCTGGGCGTTGATCTTCACGCCGGGGCCCATCGTGGAGGCCGTGACGCAGCTGCGGATGTACTGACCCTTCGCGGCGGCGGGCTTGGCCTTGATGACGGCGTTGAGCAGGGCGACGTAGTTCTCGTAGAGCTTCTCGGCGCCGAAGCTGACCTTGCCGATGGGGCAGTGGATGATGTTGGTCTTGTCCAGACGGTACTCGACTTTACCGGCCTTGGCTTCCTTGACGGCCTGCGCCACGTTCGGGGTGACGGTGCCGGCCTTCGGGGAGGGCATCAGGCCCTTGGGTCCGAGGATCTTACCGAGACGGCCGACGGTGCCCATCATCTTGGGGTTGGCGATCACGGTATCAAACTCAAACCAGTTTTCCTTCTGGATCTTCTCGACGTATTCCATGCCGCCGGCATAGTCGGCGCCGGCCTCGAGGGCGGCCTCCACCTGCTCGGGCGGGCAGAACACCAGGACGCGGACGGTCTTGCCGGTGCCGTTGGGCAGCACGATGGCGCCGCGGACCTGCTGGTCGGCGTGACGGCCGTCGACGCCCAGCTTCACGTGCAGCTCGACGGTCTCGTCGAACTTCGCCTTGCTGGCGCTGATGACCAGGTTCAGGGCCTCCATGGGATCATAGAGTGCCTGCTTGTCAATGAGCTTTGCGCTCTCTTTATAATTTTTACCTCTAAACAATGTTGTTTCCTCCTAAAATGTGGTTCGTGTCGGATGGATAAATCCTCCCACTTGTGCGACGGAAACCTTCCGTCAAAAGGAGCTGTTACTCGCCGACGATAACGCCCATGGAGCGGCAGGTGCCTGCGATCATGCTCATGGCGGACTCGATGTCGGTGCAGTTGAGATCTCTCATCTTCTGCTCGGCGATCTTGCGGACGTCTTCCTTGCTGATGGTAGCGACTTTGTCCTTCTGGGGCACGCCGGAGCCGGACTCGATGCCGCAGGCCTTCTTGATCAGGAGGGCGGCGGGGGGAGTCTTGCAGATGAAGGTGAAGCTGCGGTCGGAGTAGACGGTGATGACGACGGGGATCATCAGCCCCATATCGCCCTTGGTCCGCTCGTTGAAGTCCTTGGTGAACTGACCGATGTTAACGCCGTACTGGCCCAGAGCGGGACCGACGGGGGGAGCCGGAGTCGCTTTTCCGGCGGGAACCTGGAATCTTACGTATCCAACTACTTTCTGTGCCAACTTGGAGCACCTCTTTCTTATTAGTCTTTGTTCATTTCGACCTGGTCGAGCTCCAGATCCACCGGAGTCTCGCGCCCGAACATGGAGACGACCACGCGGACCCGGTTCTTCTCGGGCTCCAGCTCGTCTACCACGCCGATGAAGCCGGACAGCGGGCCGTCGGTGACCTTCACGCTGTCGCCCACGGCATAGCCGACGACGATCTCCTTGTGTTCAACGCCCAGATCGTAGATTTCCTGCTCCGTCAGGGGGATGGCCTTGCCGTCGGACCCTACGAAGCCGGTCGCGCCGCGAACGTTGTGCACCAGATGCCAGCTGTCGTCCGTCAGGATCATCTTGACGAGCACGTAGCCGGGGAACACCTTGCGTTCGACGGTCTTTTCACCGTTGTCGGTGAATTCGGTGACGGTTTCCATCGGAATGTTGACTTCCTTGATGAGATCCGTCATTTTGCGGTTCTCCGCTGCCTTCATCACAGCGGCCGCCACGGCGTTTTCATACCCGGAATAGGTATGAACCACGTACCATTTAGCTTCCTCAGCCATGCGGTTTTAACCCTTGAGTCCCAGCAGACCGTGAACGATCAGACCGGCGATGGCGTCAAAACCCCAAACGCCCAGCGCGGAGACGAGCATGACGACGACGGAAACGACCGTATTGTTGACGAGCTGCTTGCGATTGGGCCAGATGACCTTCTTCAGCTCGCTCTTCATTTCACGGAACCATTTGCCGATCCTCTTGAAGAAACCGGGCTTGACGTCGTCCTTCTTCACGGCGGTGACGGCTTTCACGGGAGCGGTGGAAACTTTCTTTTCTTCAGCCATTTTCACGCATCCTTTCTGAAGTTACTTCGTCTCAACATGCTTGGTATGCTTTCTGCAGAAGGGGCAATATTTGCTGCGCTCCAAACGGTCGGACGTGTTTTTCTTGTTCTTGACCGTGTTGTAGTTCCTCTGCTTGCATTCATCGCATCTGAGTGTGATTTTTACTCTTGCGCCTGCAGCCATTCTTTCGGCACCTCCTATTTTATTTACCCGCTTTTTCTTCGCGGGCATTGCCTCCCTGTATGGCGGGAGAGCCTCTTTTTCGCAAAAAAGCGCGCAAAAAGAAACCTCTCCGGCGACAGGTAATCCATACTATAGCACAGCGCCCCCGCGAGGTCAAGCATTTTTTCCTTGTTTTTCAAGGTTTTTTCAAGCCTCCCGGCCCCGGAGCGGAGGGAAATCCGGAATGCGGAACAGAGGAGACGCTTCCTCCCTCTCCGCAGGGGCGACCCTTGCGGCCGCCCGCCGCCTTCCCCGCCCGCGGGGAAGGTTTTTCCTTCGCAGGTGCGGCTATCAGCCGCCCGCTCGCGCGGACCTCTCGTCTTACCCGCAGGGGACGGCGTCCTCGACGTCCCGCCAGCGCAGAATCCTCGCCTCCACCCCGCAGGGGCGGCTATCAGCCGCCCGCCGGAGCGTCATCCTGAGGAGCCGCAGGCGACGAAGGATTCGCTGCAGATTCTTCGCTGCCGCATAGAATGACAGACGACTTTCGCGCTTCGGCTTGTCCGCGATGGACGGCCGATACTCGCAAAAACAAAGCAGAGCGGTCTCCCGCTCTGCTTTGTTTATGGGTTGAGGACAAAATGAAAAAGATGAAAAACTGTTCTGACGGTGCTTAGTATAGGAAAAAGATGTTTCGTAAAAAACACGGATTGTGTTAAAGAAATGTAAAATGAAAAAACTTTTTTATGTAAACCTTAACGGCTCACTCGAAGAGGAAGCTCCACACGCTCTCCGGCGCGAGCGGCTCGGCCGCGGCAAGAAAGCGCTCGCCCGTCTCCGAGGGCTGCAGCAGCGTCGTCCGCGCGCAGCCGAGCGACGCGCCGAGCGACGCGGCGTCCTCCTCCGACGCGTTCAGCAGCTCGGCCAGAAGCGCCTCGCCGTCCTCCGCGCAGGCGGCGGCGAGCCCCGCGCCGAGCGCGAAGAAGCCGCCTCCGCCGAGACGGAGGCAGTCCTGCTGGAAGTCCAGCGCCTGCGCTCCGGGGCGCAGGTGCGGCCGCCCGGCCAGCAGCGCCTCGCGGCGGCGGCCATATTCCGCCGGCGTCAGCGGCTCGGGGCTGATACCCGGGCGGCTGTCAAGGCGGATCCGGCGGCGGCGCAGCGTCCGGCGCAGGCCGAGCGTCTTCTCGTACCAGGCGAAGAGCGAGTCCTCGGCGGGCGAGGTGCAGATCAGCTCCGCGCCGGCCTCTTTTCCGAGGCGGACCGCCTCGCGCGAGAGCGCCGAGCCGAGCCCGAGAGAACGCGAGCGCTCGTCCACGCCGACGGCGTAGAGATAGCCGACGCGGCGCTCCCGCCCGTCGGCGCAGTAGACCAGGTCGGTGACGCAGTAG
>JAILOS010000115.1 GCA_024690695.1 Oscillospiraceae bacterium | reverse complement strand
ATGAGGATGGGGTCACAGCGCCAGCCCATGGAGTCCACGCCCACGACGTCTGACAGGCGCTTGAAGTCCTCCATGACCTTCTCCTTGTCCGGCACGTTCGGCTCGATATCCCGGCCATAGGGCGTGATGGTGACGAACCAGTACTGGCCGTAGTCCTTCAGCGCGTCCATATGAGGAAGCATCGGGGCGGGGTTCTTGGAGCAGAAGGCGATCAGATCCACGACCTCGGGATCCAGCCGGTAGCGGGTGACGGATTGGGGATCGTAGGGATTGCGCACCAGGACAGTGCCCTCTTTCAGACGGTTCAGGAGCCACCGGCTGTAGAAGGCCGGGATGTCCGTGCGCATACCGGTCTGAATGATCATGGCTCGCCCGCCTCCGTATGGTTCAGCTTTTCCGCCAGGTCTGTGATGCTTTTCGCCATGTCGGCGTTGATGCCGATGGCACGCTCGCCGAGGCTTGCGGGCACCATGGCCTTGCTGCGGCTGAGACGGACAAGGGTGACGTTCTCATGCTCCCGCGTCAACTTCTCAAAGGGAAAGCGGATGATGGTGGGGGTGTTGAAGCCCACGCCCAGCTCCAGCAGCACGGTCTTGCCGTCCACGCATTCGGAGAGGAAGCGGCTGAAACGATCCTCGGCAGCGTGCCAGTCCTCGTCCTGCACGAAGTGATCGTCCACGCGCAGGTTCATGGCCATCGGTCCGCCGCAGACCGGGCACTTCGGCACCAGCTCTGTGGGGATCTTTCCGTTGACGCGCTCCCGCTCCATCTGCCGGAACAGCTCCACCGCACCGTAATTCTTCGGATGGCAGCCCCGCGCGCACTGAATCAGCTTGTAGCTGCCCTGGGTGGCGAAAATCTGCTCGACCGGGAGTCCGGCCTTTTCAAACTGGTGGTCGGCGTTGGTGCTGAGCAGAAAAAGCTTCTTTCCCTTCAGCGCGTTCAGCAGCGTTTTATGCAGCCGCGTCACGTCCAGATCGGCCCCTGCCAGCAGGGCCAGGTGGGACCAAAGCCCCCACTTGCTCTCCTGATCGGGGAAGGGATAGAAGCCAGCCGAATACATGTCCCGCATATAGGGGCCCTTGCCGTAGATCTTCTGAAACTCGGCAAAGTTTTCCTCAAAGAACTTGCCGCCGTATTCGGCCCCGGCCGCGGTGCTCATGCCGGCCCCGGCGCCGAGCAGCACATGATCCGCCTCGCGGATCGCCCGCGCGGCCTGTTCGATCTGTTCGGCGTAGGGCGTGGTCTGGTTGAGATAGTCCCCGGCGTATTCATAGCTCAAAAAGCGCTCGAAGCTCATTTTCTTTTTGGCGGAACGGTTGAAATTCATGGTCTTCTGCCTCCTTGGGGTTTTGCTGATTGCAGTATAGCAGAGGGGAAAGCTTTTCACAAGTACGCACCTCTCTTCTACCCGTCCTCATTAACAAGTCCTCTCAAATGAACGAAAAAAAACAACAAGACGAAGTTTTCCGCAATGAGAAAACTCGTCTGGTTGTTTCTCCAACCCTTTCAGCCAGATGTCCAAATCAGTTTGACTTTCAAAACTGTCTTATGAACACCCGGCTGACGAGCGGGGCTATTTTGGCTGTCTGACAGAAAATTCCTACGATTCGGAAATAATTGTAACAAAAAGATTACAAGAATCTATAAAAAAATGCGAAAACCCCTTGCAAATTTTTTACACTTTGTGGTATAGTTAGCTGAAACCATAGCTAAATGATAAAGAAGGGGGAGAATGCCGTGGCCTACTACCGTCGATTGGGCGAAGTCCTGCTTGCCGCAGGGACGATCACCCAGAGCGAACTGGAACGCGGATTGGCTCTCCAGAAGGAACAGAAGGGCCGTCTGGGCGAGGTCCTGATCTCCAACGGCATCATCACCGAAAGCCAGCTCATCGAAGCGCTGCAGATGCAGCTCGGCATCGAATACATAGACCTCAGCAAGGTCAACATCCCCACCGAGATGGCGCAGGTGCTGCCGAAGAACATCGCCAAGCAGTACCAGGTCGTGCCGGTGCGCGTCGTGAAGGACGAGCTGTACCTCGCGATGAGCGACCCGCTGAACTTCTACGCGATCGAGGAAGTGCGCAAGGCCGTGCGCAACCGCGTGGTGCCGATGGTGGCCAACGCGGGCGCGGTGGAGCGCGCGATCCAGGTGCTCTACGGCAACGAGGGCGCGGCGAAGGCCATCGAGGAGATGAAGCGCGAGGTCGCCGCCAGCGGCGAGGGGACCGAGGTCGAGACCGCGTTCATCTCCAACAAGCTCGGCGACGACGTGAACAGCGCGCCGACGATCCGCCTGGTCAACTCCATCATCGAGCGCGCGATCACCGAGCGCGCCAGCGATATCCACCTCGAGCCGCACGAGACCGAGATGCTCGTGCGCATGAGAATCGACGGTCTGATGCGCGACATCCTCACGGTGCCGAAGGATCTGCAGAACTCGGTCATTTCCCGTCTGAAGATCATGAGCGGCATGGACATTGCCGAGCGCCGCGTCCCGCAGGACGGCCGCTTCAACGTCCGGGTGCGCGACAAGGACATCGACCTGCGTGTTTCCACGCTGCCGACGGTGTTCGGCGAAAAGATCGTGGCCCGTCTGCTGGACAAGAGCGGCGGCCGCATCAACCGCCAGAGCATCGGCCTGTCCGGCCCGGACGCCGAGAGCTTTGACAAAATGCTCAAGGTGCGCAGCGGCGTGCTGCTGATCGTCGGCCCCACCGGCAGCGGCAAATCCACGACGATGTACGCGATGATCGGGGAGCTCAACCGGCGCGAGGTAAACCTTGTCACGCTGGAGGACCCCGTGGAATATAATATAGCCGGCATCAACCAGGTGCAGATCAACGAGAAGACCGGCCTGACCTTTGCCAGCGGCCTGCGTTCGATCCTGCGTCAGGACCCGGATGTCATCGCCGTCGGCGAGATCCGTGACGGCGAGACCGCCGAGATCGCGATGCGCGCGGCCATCACCGGCCACGTCGTGCTCTCCACGATCCACACCAACGACGCCGTCGGTACGATCGAGCGTCTGGAGGATATCGGGGTCGAGCCCTATCTGATCGCGAGCGCCCTGAAGGGCGTCGTGTCCCAGCGTCTGGTCCGCCGCGTCTGCCCGAAGTGCCGCGAGGCCTACGAGCCGACGGACGAGGAGCTCGACGCGCTCAACATCAAGCGCGAGCCCGGTCTGAAGTTCTACCGCGGCAAGGGCTGCCCCGACTGCTTCGACACCGGGTACCGCGGCCGTATCGCCGTGTTTGAGATGCTCAGCGTCAACGGCCGCGTGCGCCGCATGATCGCGGACAAGGCCGGCCGCACGGCGATCGAAAAGGAGCTCAAGGACCCGAAGAACGGCTTCATCTCCCTGCGGGAGAACGCGCTGCGCCTCGTGCGCGAGGGCGTCACCACGGGCGAGGAAGTCCTGCGCGTGATCAACGAAGAGGACTGAGCCGATGATTACCGTGGAAGAGCTGGTTCGGCAGGCCCGTGAGGACGGCGCCTCCGACGTACACATCATCTGCAATCTGCCCCCGAAATACCGGCACGACGGCGAGATCAAAAGCATGCGCGAGGAGGTTCTCACGGCCGAAGACTGCGAGGCGATCGCGCGGAGGTTGTCCGCCGGGCGCTACGAGGAAATGGCCGAGATCGGCGAGCTCGATCTGGCCGAGACCATCGACGGCAGCCGCTGCCGTATCCACATTTTCCGCCAGCAGGGCGTGCCCTCGGTGGCGCTGCGTCTGCTGCGCGAGGAGATCCCCGAGCTCGAAAACCTGGGCCTGCCGCCCGCCGCGCTGCAGCTCACCGGGCTGCACAAGGGCATCGTCCTCGTCACCGGCGAGACCGGCTCCGGCAAATCGACGACGCTGGCCGCCATGCTCGACTACGTCAATCACCACCGCAGGGCCCACATCGTCACGCTGGAGGACCCGGTGGAGTATATTTACAAGCCGGACCTGTGCGCGATCAACCAGCGCGAGGTCGGGCGCGACACGAGGAGCTTTTCCGACGGGCTGCGCGCCAGCCTCCGCGAGGACCCGAACGTGATCCTCCTGGGCGAGATGCGCGACCGCGACACGATCGAGACGGCGATCACCGCCGCCGAGACCGGCCACCTCGTGTTCGGCACGCTGCACACCGGCTCCGCGGCCGACGCGGTGGACCGTATCGTGCAGGTTTTCCCGGAGGGGATGCAGGCGCAGATCCGGCTGCAGCTTTCGATGACGCTGCAGGCGGTGCTGACGCAGCAGCTCGTTCCGCGCAAGGGCGGCGGCCGCGCGCTGGCCTGCGAGCTCATGCTCGTGACCGACGCGATCCGCAACCTGATCCGCGCGGGCAACACGCCCCAGATCGCCAACGCCGTCGCCACCAGCGCGGCGATCGGTGGCCAGACGATGGACCAGGCGCTGGTTCGCCTGGTGCGGGAGGGCAAGATCACCCGCGACACGGCCCTGCAGTACGCCCATCAGCAGGATTATGTGAAGAAAAACGCGCTCTGAGTCAGCAAGCGCGCAGAGAGGAGTGAGCGGCGCTGGTTACGTATAAATACGTCGCCGTTTCGAAAGACGGCCAGCAGGTCACCGGCGTGATCGACGGCTTCAACGAGCTCGACGCGGTGGACCGCATCAAACAGAGCTGCGATATCGTCCTGAAGCTCACCGAGGTCAAGGATTCCGAAGGCTTCCTCAACCGGGATATCGGCGGCGACAGGCTGGATTCGAAGGCCTTCACCGTGATGTGCAGCCAGTTTGCCATCATTCTCCGCTCCGGCATCCCGATTGCCCGCACCGTACACCTGATCGCTGACAAGACCTCCGACAAGCCGCTCAAGCGCATGCTCAAGCAGGTCGCGGACGACGTCGAGTCCGGCCGCTCGCTTGCGCGCAGCTTTGCCGAGCGGGGCGAGAAGCTCCTGCCCGAGACCTTTGTCGAGACGATCCGCGCCGGCGAGGAGAGCGGCAACCTCGACAAGGCCTTCGAGACCGTGTACGAGCACTTTGACAAGATGACCAAGATGAGGGCGAAGGTGCGCAGCGCGCTGGCCTATCCGATCTTCGTGCTGATCATTGCCGTCGGCGTCGTCGCGGTGCTGATGATCAAGGTCGTGCCGACCTTTACGGCGATCTTCGACAGCTACGGGGCAGATCTGCCCGGCATCACGAAGGCACTGATCGCGATCTCGAATTTCTTCGTCAAATACTGGATGCTCCTGCTCGGGATCATCGCCGCGGTCGTGCTGTTTTTCAAGATCTACGGGAATACCGAGTCGGGCCGCCTGAAGCTGGCGCAGCTTGCCCTGAAGGCGCCGGTGCTCGGCAACATCAACAGTCTCAACGCCGCCAGCCAGTTTGCCAACACGATGACCACGATGCTCGCCTCCGGCCTCACGCTGACGCGCTGCATCAACATCACCGCGAAGGTCATCGAGAACTACCATATCAGTCTCGAGATCGGCAAGCTCGCCGGCAAGCTGGAGGAGGGCCGCAATCTCGGCACCAGCCTGCGCGAGGCGAACGTGATGCCCGACATTCTGACGGACATGGTCGCCGTCGGCGAGGAGACCGGCGAGCTGGAGCAGACCATGCGCACGATCGGCGGCTATTACGACGCCGAGCTGGACGACGCGATCGCCAGAGCGCTGGCAAAGCTCGAGCCGGCGCTGCTCATCGGCCTGGCCGGCATCGCGGGCTTCATCGTCATCGCGGTCTACATGGCGATGTTCTCGATGTACGCTGCCATGTAATAGAGAGACGGCGCCCAAGCCTTCCCCGCGGGCGGGGAAGGCAAGCGAGGACGCCCCCGCTGCCGCGCTTTTGAAAAAGTCTTGTGAAAAAATATTGCAAACCGGCGAAAGCTGTGGTATAATAACTCGAGATTCGGAATTTACTTCCAGTTTTCATACTGTTTTCCTTTGGTTTTCGGCGGCGCCCGGGCCGCTTGAAAATACATCGCTTCCAGTTTGTCGGCGATCCGGATGCCGACAAGCAAAAAGGCAGAATTTTTATGTAAAGGAGAAAATGAAACCATGAAGAAGAACAACAAGGGCTTTACCCTGGCCGAGCTGCTGATCGTCGTTGCGATCATCGCCGTCCTGGTAGCCATCGCCATCCCCGTGTTCACCGCACAGCTTGAGAAAGCCCGTGAGGGCGTTGACGCCGCTAACATCCGCGCGGCTTACGCAGAAGTTATGGCCGATGCCATCACCGGCGAGACCGGAACCACAAAGGAAGTCGTTTTGAAACAGGAAAGCGCCGGATGGACGAAAATTACTCCTGAATTCCCTGATAATTTGAATGTCGGATCCTACTCTCCTGCTAAGGGCGACACCGTAGTGCTGTCTTACAATGGCACTACGAACAAGGTCGATCTGGCGAAGAAGTCATAAGGTAAAAGCACATCCTGCTTCAATGGGACGAGCGCAGTTTCCTCACCCATGAAAAGCAGGGCGCCGCTCCGACCGGGAGCGGGGCGGCGCCCCCATTTTTGCGCGTGAGAAACCATCCTCGGAGGTGCGACCATGTTTTACGAGACCGCGAAAAACGACCACGGGCTTGCCCGCCCGCCCTTCAAATCCTGCGCCGTGCCGCGCGTGATCGGCTGGCTTTCCACCGTAAGCGCCGACGGCGTGGACAATCTGGCCCCCTACAGCCAGTTCACGAACCTCACCTTTGACCCGCCCTATGTGCTGGTGTCGATCAACCGCACCCCGAAGGGGACGCGCAAGGACACCTGCGTCAACATCGAGACGACGGAGGAGTTCGTCTACAACATCGTGCCCTACGCGCAGCGCTTCGCCATGAACGTCACCGCCGCGCCCTTCCCCCCGGAGGTGGACGAGTTTGAAAAGGCCGGCCTGCACAAGGCCGACTGCGAGCTTGTGAAGGCAAAGCGCGTTGCGGAATCCCCGATCAACCTTGAGTGCAAATACGTGCAGACCATCGTCCTGCCCGGCGACTGCAAGACCGGCACCGTTGATATCATCATCGGCAAGGTCGTCGGCGTCCACATCGCGGACGAGGTGCTCCTGCCCGACGGCAAGATCGACATGGAGAAGATCAAGCCGCTGGCGCGTATGGGCTATTCAGACTACACCTGCGTGGAGCGCGTCTTTGAGATTCCGCCTTCCGACCTCGCCGGCCCGCTGACGGACATCGACCGCGGCGGCTTGGAGGGCGCCACGGGCAAAATGCCCTGATGCACCAAACGCCCCAATCCCCGCGTAGGGCGCGACGACCCGGCGCGCCGCATACCCCCCGTAGGGCGCGACGACCCGGCGCGCCGCATACCCCCCCGTAGGGCGCGATGCCCACATCGCGCCGCCACTCCCGCTGCCCCGTCTTTGTCATTGCGAGCCAGTGCGCACACTGGCGTGGCAATCCGTCTTTCCATTCCCGTGACCGATCCAAAGGAGCGTGACCGCCTATGCGCCTGCTTGACCTGCCGCCCGGTTTGCTGACCGGCTGCATCGTGTTCTGCGTGCTGCTCGGCGCGGCCATGGGCTCTTTCCTCCACTGCGCCGCGTGGCGCATCTCTCGCGGCGAGAGCTTCGTCACCGGCCGCAGCCGCTGCCCCCAATGCGGGCACACGCTCGGCGTGATCGACCTGATCCCGCTGCTGAGCTGGCTTTTTCTGCGCGGGCGCTGCCGAAAATGCGGCGCGAAGATCCCCGTGCGCTATTTCCTCGCGGAGCTCTTTTTCGCGCTGCTGACCGTCGCCTGCCTGCTGCGCTTCGGCTTCACCGTGCTGTGCCTGCGCAACTGGGC
>JAILOS010000084.1 GCA_024690695.1 Oscillospiraceae bacterium | reverse complement strand
GAATAAATTCAGTTGCCTCATCAATACGGATATGTATCTCCCCGCCTGATCCATAAACATCCTCCTATTTAAAACTCGTTGACTTGTCAAGTATACGTCTAAAATGTTGATTTGTCAACTATTTGGGTAAAAAATATAGCTGGGTCCATACCCGACTTCTCAGGAGGGCTCGAACGAGCCCTTTTTGCCCGAAAAACGAGCCCTCGGTCTTATGCCGCCGCAACCCGTATCAAAGACGTAGTGCAGATTTCGAGAGCGGCGCCGCCCTCCGGCAGCGTCACACGGTCTGCGATCCCCTCGATGACCTGCCGGGACATCTGCCGCTTCCCGTCGTAGGAGAAGGCGCGGTACAGCAGCGCCATCCACAGCGCGCCGCCGCCCGCCGCCGCGCCCGCGAGCAGCAGCACGCCCGTCGTCACCGCTTTCACGGTCTCGTTCCGGATCAGCCCCGTGCAGCCGCAGACGGCGGCGAGGCCGAAGCAGCCGACCGCGCCCGCGAGCGTTCCGAGCACCATGCCCCGCGGCATCCAGTTTTTGTAATCGGGTTTCATAAGCGTTTCCTCCTGTTTGTTATTGTCCGATCCATAGGGTGAGCCACGCCGTCAGGGCGCAGACGAAGGGGAAGGCGATCAGGCGCTTCATCTGATTGCGCTTGTTGAAGCTGCGGTCGTCCCAGCTTTTGCAGTCCTTCGTCTCGGGGAAGAAGTGAAGAAAGTACTTCTTTTTGACGACGATAAGCTGATCCTGCACGAGGATATCGAAAACCTTGCATGGGATCACCTCATTTCACACATTTGAAAATGCCCTCGGCGCGAACGGAATGAACTTCCGCCTCCGCATACAGTCCGCGCAGCCGCTCTTTCAGGCTCTCCTCCGTCTCGAAGGGCGGGGTGAAGAAGCCCTTGGGGACGTACAGGTGCTGAACGAACCAGTCGGTGCGTGCAAACTGCCCGGCGATATAGAAGCAGCCACAGAACACGCCGCCCTTTTTGAGGACGCGGTATGTCTCGCGGAAAGCCGCGTCCTTGTCGGGAAAGGCGTGGAAGCCGTTGAGCGAAAGAACGAGGTCAAAGCTCTCGTCCGCAAAGGGCAGCGCGCCCACGTCGCCCTGCACGAAGGCGACGTTGGAAAGCCCCAGGGCCGCGGCGCGCTTTTTTGCGTTTTCCATCATGTCGGCCGAGTAGTCGAGGCAGGTGATCTCACTCTTCGGCAGCAAGGCGTAGAGCGGCACGGTCAGCACGCCCGTGCCCACCGGCACCTCCAGAAGGCTGCCCGAAAAGTCCGCCGGGACCGGCGCGAGGGCGTCCTCGATCCATTTTTCCGACAGCTCCCTGTCCAGCCCCCAGATCAGGCCGTCCATGAGCTTGCCCAGCAGCGTGGAGCGGGTGATGATCCCGTCGTAGACGTTCCCGAACGCGCCGAGCTCTTTGTAGGATCGCCGGATCTCTTCATGCCGCGTCATGGTTACGCCCCCTTGAAAACGATCTTTACGATCTTCATATTCACCAGACTGTCGCAGAAGCGGATCATCAGCCTGTGGAACAGCCCCACGTCCTTATAGATATCGCGATAGCCGCGCATGTAGCTCTTCGCCGTGACCGAGGCAAAGCGTTTGCTCCAGTCTGTCAGCTCTTTTTCATCCTCCAGCGAGAAAAAGGCGCTCACGTCCGTGATCCCGGCCTCCTTGAGCCAGGTTTTGCGCATCAGCTTCGCGCCGCGCTCGTTGCAGGAATCGAAGGCCAGCACCGCGCCGGGGAAGCGATCCGCCATCGCGGAGAAGAGGGCCTTCACGTCCCCGGTTTTGAAATAGTAGAACACGCCCGCGGCGAAGAACACCGCGCCGTCGGCGGCGTCGATCGCGTCCATCCACGAAAAATCGTTGAGATCACAGGCGAGATTTGTCTCCCGCTCTCCGGCGGGCAGCAGCTCGTTCCGCACCGCGATCACGTCGGGGAGATCGAGGTTATAGCCCCGGCAGAGAGAGTTGTCCACCTTGCGGAAGGTGTCGTCCAGCCCGCAGCCGAGATTGACGACGGCGGCGCGCGGGTGCTCCTTCAGGTACGCCTCGACCTCGCAGCGCAGGTCGTACTGCCGCTGCGCGACCTCCAGCGCGCCGAAGAGCCCCGCCGGGGACTCCATCTTCTTCCGCTTCTCGGCAAAGTCGTAGTCCAGACAGCCGCAGATCCGCCTGGCCTCGGGATCGGAAAAGAGCTGCGGGAAGCGCTCCGAGCACACCAGCCGCCCGAAGAGCGGGATGACGAGCGTCTCCTGCACGGTGTTCTTTTCAATATGATATTTCACCATTTGAACCATCCCTTTTTCTCATAAGGAGCAGAATCCACGCTCAGGCAGGCGTAGCCCGTGGCGGCGATCGCGTCCTTCAGTCGCTTTTCGTCCGCGGCTTCCTCTGACAGGAAGGACGCCTCGCCCTTCGCATGGGAGGCGGCGACCTTCTTCGCACCGGGGACGGCCTTGCGGATCACGTCGCAGATATGCGCCTCGCACATCGAGCACATCATCCCGTCGATCTTCAGCGTCGTTTTGATCATCGTTCTATCTTCCTTTCTTTTTGCATCCGCAGTCGCAGTAGGGTCCGCCGGAGGCCGGCGTGTACTCGCGCACGCAGGCGGCGCGCTCGTCGATCCGACCCGTGTTCAGCGGCTTGAAGATCGCCCGGCCGCGAAACATCACGCTCATGGACTTTTTCTGATCGTCGGAATCCTTTTTTGACATGACAGCTTTTCCTTTTGCAAAATAGACGGAGCTAATAATCGTTAGTCTTATCTAACTTCGGAGTATAGCACATGTTTTTCCTTTTGAAAATACCCAAGCTGCAATTTCTTTTGAAATACAGTCCGAGCTGTACGCCAAGCTCGCACTGTACGGCAGGCCATAAAAAAACGCCCGGGCCGTTAGGGCGTGCAAGTTAGGGATACGGCAGCCTGAAAAAGGATCTTTTCCTGCCAGACTTCGTTGAAAATGCTCGAAATACATTTCCAGTATTTCTGCGCTTTTCGCCTCGCCTGACAGAAAAATCTCTCTATTTCAGGTGC
>JAILOS010000074.1 GCA_024690695.1 Oscillospiraceae bacterium | reverse complement strand
GGCGCGGCGCTCGGCCTCCTGCCGCTCGCGCTCCAGTCGCTCCGCCTCGGCCGCAAGGGCCGCCTCGCGGCGCTGCCGCTCGAGCTCGTCCTGTTTGCGGCGGCGCTCCCGCGCCTCTTCCTCTTCCTTCAGCCGCTCGGCCTGCTCCAGAAGCTCCACCGCGTCGGCGAAGTCCTGCATCTCCTGCTTGTTCTTCTCGGCCTGATCGTAGCGGAGCTGCAGCTGGTCGCCGAGGGCGACGCGGAAGGCCTCGATCTCGCGGCGGAACAGGCTGCAGCGGCGCTTCTCCTCCGCTTCGCGGGCGATCCGCTCTTCCTCGAGCCGGCGCTCCTCGGCCTCCTTTTCGAGCTGGCGGCGCTCCTCGGCGGCCTTTCGCTCGGCCTCGAGCCGCTCCTCCTCGGCGCGGCGGCGCGCCTCCTGCTCCTCGACCAGACGGAGCCGCTCGGCGGCCTCCTCCTGCATCAGCTGTTCCTTCGTCAGCTCCTCGATCAGCACCTTGCGGATCTCCACGTCCGGGAGGTCGTAATCCTCGGTGAGCTCCTCGATGATCTGGCGGATGAACTTCGGCTTGAGCTTGCGCTGTCTCGGCTTGCGCAGGGTCGGGATCTCGCGGTCCTTCTCGTCCTCGAGATAGCCCTTCAGCACGATGTAATTGAACAGGATATTGTGGAAAATGTCCCGCTGGAAGGTCTCGCTGACGACCGGGTTCTGCTCGACGACCTGGATCGTGTAGCCGATCTGGTCATAGCTGCGCAGGAACTCCAGGAGCTTGACGACTGCGCGGTAATTGGGGTTTTTCTTCAGGAGGTTGGTCTTGTGGATGGGGCCCTTGACGCGGTTGCGCGTCGAGAGCTCCTTGGCGAAGTCCGTGTTCATAAAGGAGCCCAGCACCCGGAAAAGCCGGCTGATCCGGTCGAAGATCGCGCGGTTCTTCTCGTCGGTATCCAGCATGGACTCGGTGTTCTTGATGTGCAGGAACATGTCCAGGTGCACCTTTTCGGTGGCGCTGGTCATGTCGGAGCGCAGCTTCAGCTTGGCGCCGAACTCGTCGCTCATCGCCTCAAACAGCGCCTCGTGGCGGATGCGGACGAAGTGATAGGCAGACTCCAGCGTCGTAAAGACCAGCCGGTTTTCGTACATCGCGATGTCTTCCTCGCGATAGCGCTGCATCAGCTTGCTCGGCCGCACGTCGCCGGTCTCGAGGTTATAGTCCTCGACGTAGCTGGCGTGCTGGGTCAGGTTGCGGACCACGTCGGGCCCGGTTTTGCGCGCGTTGGCGACGTTGACGACGAATTCGTCCTCGCGGATCTCGATACGCGGCATCGAGACGATCTTCTGGAAGCCCTCCAGCGCGTCCTCGATCGCGTTGATCCAGGTTTCGTCGACGTACTTGACCTCTTTGCGGTTGGAAAACTGGATCTCGTTGTCCGCGCAGGCGAGGGCGTTCATGAAGAACTGGTAAAACTCGCTGCTGCCGAGCGCGCGCGTCACGCTGCGGGTAAAACGCTGATAGACGGGGTCGATCAGCGAGGCTCCCGTCCCCGTATTGCTTTTTTTCTTTCCGGTTTCGGCCAAGCCCGCACCTTCTTTCTGCCCGGATCGCCTCCCCGGCGGGAGGGCTTAGTTGTTTCTCTTCAGGAATTCCACGTAGCTCTTGCAGATCTTCATCGCGTCGCGGCCGAACTCGTGGTCCAGATACTGCTGGAACTTGCTGAGCTGGTCCTTCATGAAGCCGAGAGACAGCGACTCGAACTTGCGCAGCACCTTCTTGGCCATCATGAAGTCCACCGCCTCGATCTCGGTGCCGCCGCAGGCGATGTACACCGGCACGAAGTCGCGCATCTGCTTGATGATACGGTTGCCGAAGGCCAGACGGAAGTTCGTGATCAGATAGGTGTTCACCTGGTCCAGCTTGTCCTCCATTTCCTGGCTGAGCGGATGCGCGCTCTTGGCCTCGTCAAAAAGGACCTGCAGATAACGGGTCGTAATATGCACCGGTTCGCCGGGCTCGCAGGTAAAGGGATCGGCGCGGCTGTCCAGGTCGATCGGCACCGCACGGTCGTAGACCTTGTCGGCCACGGCGAAGGTGGAGTCGTCGTTGTTGATCGTGCCGACGAACCAGGTGTTGTCGTTGATCTGGATGACGCCGTCCTTGATCAGGCAGGGGTCGTTGTCCCAGACGGCCGAGACGATGTCGATCTTCCAGTCCTCGTGCCGCGGCATCTCGAGGATGGACAGCAGCTCCGCGAAGTAGTACTCGACGCGGGCGATGTTCATCTCGTCGAGGATGATGACGTGCGGGTCCGGGTAATAGTTTCCCTCGTAGATTGCCCGCAAAAACTCTGTCTCGGTGTATTTTTTGGTAAATTCGTTGTAGTAGCCGTAGAGCTCGGTACGTTCGCGCCAGGCCGGCTGCACCGGGACCAGGGTCGTGTCCTTCTGCACGAATTTGCCGAAGGCGTAGGCCAGACTGGTCTTTCCGGTACCGGAAATGCCCTGCAGGATGACGATGCGGGTCGTCGCCAGAGCGGCCACGAAATAGCGCATCAGCTCGATATCGTAATACAGCCCGAGCTTGCCGGCGGAAAAGCGGCGGAAGCGGTCGCAGAACTCTTCGAGCGTGATCGTATTATCGTATTCGGGCGGCTCGTACTCGCGCTTATAGTAGTTGTCCACCATCGTCAGGCGGAAGAAGCGGCTGTCGTTGGGATCGACGATCGGCGAGCGCAGCGTGTTGCGGTTGGTCGGCTGCTCCTCGGCCTGCTTCGACTCGTCCTCAAGCGTGGCGTTGAGCGCCGCGACCTGATCGGGATTCAGGCCGAGCTCGGTGATCTTCATATTGAGCAGCCGGTCTTTTTCGTAGTTGGCGCGCAGCAGGTCGCGCTGGATCTGCTGCATCTGCTTGACCAGCGCGTCGTACTTCTTCACCGGGATGCGGAAGCGGAAGATCCGGCGCAGGAGCTTGACGATGCCGATGATCAGCATCACGATCAAAAACAGCAGAACGATATTCGCGACCAGCATCAGGATCCAGTCCGTCGTCGTAAACTCCGGCGAATACTCCTGGATGATCCGCATCCGCTCCGGGAAGTTCAGCAGCAGGTAGAAAAAGTGGAAGAAGCTGGTGAAGATCTCCCAGAACGCCCGCGCCAGACGACCGAAATCCTGGAAAAAATATTGCATGAAATTGCCCATAAGCCAGGTTTTTCTCCTCTGTCAGGTTATCGGCCAGCGCCTGTTCAGTCCCCGGTCTCCTCCGAAGCCTTTTCCGCAGGCTCGATCGGCTTCTCCTCGGCGGGCGCGTCCTCGGCGGGTTTTTCCTCCGCGGGGGTCTCCTCAGCCGGAGCCTCCTCGGGGGTCTCCTTCTCAGGTTTTTCCTCCGCGGGAGCCTCCTCGGGGGTCTCCTCCGCGTTCTTTTCCTTCGCCGGGGCTTCGTTCTTTTCGGCGGCGGCGTTCTGCTTACGCAGCTCCGCCAGCATCTCGGCCATCATCTCGGCCTTCATCTGCTCGCGCAGCTCCGCCTTCAGCGCCGCACGGTCGACCGCGGCGGGCTCCTCGGGCGGCGCGGCTCCGGTCTCGGGCGGCGCGGCTCCGGTCTCGGGCGCGGCGTCCGGAGCCTTGTTCTGCAGCGCGGCCGCCGCGGCGTCGATCGCTGCGAGACGCGCGGCCTGCTCCTCCTCGAAGCGGAGGCGGTTCTTCACGCTCTGGTACTCAAAGAGCACGCGGAAGAACTGGACGAGCTGATACAGGAAGAACAGCGCGACCGGGATCACGACGACGATCAGGAAGCCCGTGCTCGTCTGCAGGAAGTCCAGCACCTTGCCGACGCCGGACAGGCGGGACTGATATTTGCCGACGACCGAGGACTCGTGCACGGTCATCGGGTCGATCATATTGTTGTTGTCGCCCTTGGTCAGAAAGACAAGGAAGCCGCCGCCGTCGTCGATCTCCACGATACGGTGCGTATTGAGCACGCGCTCGCCGTTGATCAGCGTCCAGAAGGTGATGATGTCGCCCACCTGCAGCTGCGAGGGGTCGTCCACGACGCGGTCGATGATCAGGTCGCCGGCCTTCAGCGTCGGGTACATGGAGTCCGTCTGCACCGAGAGGATCTCCGCGCCGAACAGGTTGGGCACGCCGTTTCCGGAGGACGAGACAAACGAGACGTAGGTACAGACGGCCGCCAGAAGGATCGCGATCACAAGGATCACGTCAATGACAATATTGAGGATTTTGCCCGCCTTTGTCTTGGGCTTCTGAACGGTCGGATCCGGGATCTCGCTGGCGGGGATTTTGTTTTCTTCGTTCACGTCTGATCGTCCTTTCTCTTTCTGCTCTTTATAAAAACAGCCATGCTGATACTGTCAGTTTCAAATCAATCTTCGATCTCCACGAGGCCGGACTGGCTGCTGTAGTCGGTTTCAAGCAGCAGGCTCGCCAGGATGCTCGCGTCGCGGCTGAGATAGGCGGAACAGTCCTTGTCCTGCCCCTCCAGCCAAACGTATATATCGATTTTTTCCATGCCGCCGGCCTCAAGCTCAAACAGCCCCGTCGACGAGGTGAACTCCCCCATCTGCCGGAGCACCGCCGAACGCTGAGCCGGCCGCAGCTCCGTCCACGTCGACGCTGTCTGCGAAAACAGCCGTTCCCGCGGAACCAGCGTTTCCGTGCCGTCGATGCTCGGCGTGTCCAGGATTTCGTCGGACCCGTCGGCGTGGGCGTTGCAGTTCGGTTCATAGATGTAGAAAACGGATTCGCCGGTCTCCCGGCCTTCTCCGTCTATGGGCGTAACACGCAGGCCGATGCGCACCGCGTTCTCCGCCCCGAGGCCGCCGTTGTCGTGGACGGCCGTCTCCCCGTTCCATTTGGGAGAGCCGATCAAATAGGTCCCGGAGCTCTCGGTCTCGTCTTCGGAGACCTCCGCCGCCCCGAGGGATACCCGGACGTCCGTATCGGTCCGGGCATAGAAGCTCGCCAGCAAATAGTAGCCGTTGGCGTCGTCCCGGTTCGCGTTGTCCGCGTCGTTGAGCGGCCACCACTGGCTCGTCAGTCTGCCGTCGCTGCCGTAAGTGGCCGCGAAAAAGCGGCCGTTCGCCTCCGACCAGGTGCAGGGCCTGAGCGGGGCGGAGTCTTTCGTACCGAGCAGCTCGTCGAAATCGAGAAGCTGCACCCAGTCCTCGTCCTCCGCGTCATAGCTTGACGCGATCTGCAGGCCGTTCGGCGCCGACACCGTCAGATACATGTCGTTGACGCGCGGCGTCCGGCTGATGGCAAACCAGGTATAGGTCGCCGTCGTCAGCAGGAGCAGGAGCGCCACGATGCCGACCCAGTACAGCAAAATCAGCGCTCCTCTGTGCCGGATCTCTTTCTTAGCCGTATTCCGCATGGCCGTTCCTTCCCGAAAAGACTGGAATAATAGCACGTTTGCCGCCCCCCGGCAGGCCGGTCCGCACACCAAGGGCCTGTCTGCCGGGAGTCGTTTGTCGTTTGGGTCATCCCGGAGGGAGAGCGATTTCTCTCCCTCCGGGCCGCCGTGTCAAAAGTCCGTTAGCCTCAGGGCTCGTCCCCGCCGCCGGGTTCATCGCCGCCGGGTTCATCGCCGCCGGTGCCGCCCTGCGCGGCAACGTAGCCGCTGTAGTTCATGGCCTGCAGCTCAGCGGAGCTCTGGAACTGAAGGTTCAGAACGCCGGTGACTTCGCCGATGCCGTCGATGATGCCCTCGCCGTCCAGGTAGAAGTACACGCTGAGCGCGATCGGCGTGTTGGCCTCGAGTGAGACGATGGTCGTCTTGGTGCCGCCTATCGTCAGAACGCCGTTATCAGCGACGGCCTCGTACAGCTCGATGGGATACACGCCGTCCACAGCCGCAGAAGCGAGCTTGCCGACCGCAAGGACCTTGCCGGTCCCGTCGACGAAGACCAGACGCACAGCCGCAACCATGGACGCTTCGTCGGCCGCGCTGGCCGCCGCGGTTACGGTATAGCCGCTGCCGTGGCCCATAACGCCGGCTTCGGAGGTGGAGTTAACGCGCGTCTCGCCCGCGGAGCCGACCAGCGAGATGTCGCCGGCGGCGCTGGAGCGCATCGCCAGGTCGATCACGTAGCCGTAGAGCTCGCCGAGGTTGGTCGCGGCGCCGCCGCCGGTGACCTCCAGGCCGTTGTTCAGGGTCTGGATCGCGGACAGATACGCCGTGGTAACGCCGGCGCCCTTGTTGACGTTGATCGCGATGCCGAAATCGTTCAGCGTCAGACCGCCGGCGGAAACCGTGATGTTGACGCCGTCGTTTCTGGAGATGCTCATCGTGTCGATGAAGTTCGCCACGTCGGAGTACAGGCCGGAGTTGATCGCCACGACCGGGTTCGTCATGAAGGTCGTCGCCCAGGAGCCGAGCGTGTCGTTCTGCTTCATGGCCCTGATGTTGTCGCTTGTCTCTCCGGCGATCGTCATGTTGTCGACGTCGATAATGTGCTGCAGCACGCCTCTGACCTGGGTCCAGGTCGCGGAGTCGCCGCTGAGACGGGTAACCGCCGCAACATCGGCCGTCAGAGCCTTGGACGCCTCAACGTAGGCATACAGCGGGCCGTCGGTGGGATAATTCTCGTAGGTCGCATCGCCGTTGCCGTCGCCGGACTTGTTCTCCGCAGCGATCGCAGCCTCCAGCGCCGTCTGGATCCGGCCGGCCTCGGCCGCCAGATTATCAAGCGCCGTGTTGATCGCCGCGATCTCCGTGGCGTCGTAGGTCTCGCCTTCCTCGCTCGTCGCGTGCTTCATAACGATATCGATCAGAGGCTTGATATCGTTTCTCAGGTCGGCGTTGCCGGACGTAACCGCCGTGTTGCGGGCGGAGGTGTAGGCCGCCTTGGCCGTGATCAGCGCCTGCGCCTCGGCAGAGATGCCGCTCGCATTGCCGATCATGCGCACGCCGCGGTCGTCGGTCGCCGCATAGGCAAAGCCGTCATTGCCGTTGTTCAGCTTGCCGAAGGTCGTCTCGCCGTCAAGGCTCGCCACGCGGCCGTCGTAGCCGTACTTGGCAAAGCTCAGACCGTTGAGCGTGATGTTGCCGGCGTCGCCCTGAGCCTTCATCGCCGCGGGATAAAACTTGGCGCTGGCCAGCTCGAAGCCATAGCCCGTGCCCAGATCGACAATATTACCCCAGGTGACGTTGGCCAGCTGAACGGCCTGCACCGCCGAGGAATCGCCCACGCCGGAGGTGACCTGCGCGGGATCGGTAACGCCGCGCTGCGTGCCCTCCGCAGAGTGTACGCCGGCGTCAGTGTAAGTCGCGTTATCCAGCAGCGCGATCTCCAGCGTGCCGTTGGAGCCGACCGTGGTGCTCATGCCGCTCACCTCGGGCTTGGTGGAAAGGGTGAACCAGGCGTAGGTGGAGGTTCCGAGCATCAGCGCGGCAACCAGAAGCAGGCTCAGCGCGGACATCAGTTTGGACTTCAGCGAGATCTTGCGCTGCTTCAGATCGGTCTTTTTCTTGTTCATCATGAAAAAGCCTTCCTTTCTTGAGTTTCGTGTTTCAGTTCCCGTCGGAACCTTGTTAACACCGCCGGGCCCCCGGTGTGCGGGTGAGGGCGGGCGATGGTAGCTTGTATGACTGTGTGTTCCGGATTAATCCCAGAAGCGGAGGTTGTCCCAGATCGAGGACTGGCGGTTTCCTTCGTCTCCGCCGGCGGCGCCGCCCTCGCCGACCAGCTCGAACTGCATGTCCAGCCCGAGGTGGCCGCCGATCTTGCTGTCGTTGGCGTCAGGATCGTCGCCCTCCACCCAGATGACCACGGTGTACTTATGTACGTCGAAGGGCTCGACCGCCGAGCGGCCGCCGGTCGTGACGACGTCCTTGCCCTCGAAGGGATAGGGGATCAGGCGGTAATACTTCAGGTTGCCGCGCTGCGTGATGACCTCATACTGGTCGCCGGGGTTCAGCGCCTGCGAGATCAGCGGCGTGCGGGTGTATCCGCGGGTCGGATTCTCCTCGCCGGGGATGCGCTCGGCCTTGCCGGTCTCGCCGTTTCTCTCTGCGAAGAAGCGCATCTCGCCGTCCTCGAAGACCATGACCCAGCAGGCGGTGCTGAGCTTTTTGGATTCGTCGGTGAGCCCGAGGCTCCAGACGTAATCGACGGTGTTCTCGCCCTCGTTGCGCAGGAAGAAGGTGTAGGCGAAGTAGTCGCTGTTGTGCTGGCCCTCGTAGGCGTCGTTCACGTCCTCTTCGATCTGGACGATCGAGATGCAGGGCACGTCTACCGCGGGCTCGCAGTAGAGCGCGACGCTGGGATTGGCAAAATCGGCCGTCTCGGAGAGGACGAAGCCCTCCTTGAACATCCCGTTGCTGAGGTTGATGGTGAAATAGCCGCGCATCTGGGAGAAGAGGCTCATCAGAAACAGCGCGAGCAGCAGCAGCAGGGCCGCGCCCAGCAGCATCAGCAGTCCTTTTCCCTTCAGCAGCCAGAAGAGCAGTCCTCTGCGTTTGTCGAAATACAGGCCGAGGCTCGCCGCGACGAGCTCGAACTGCTTTTTGCTGCGCACGCCCTGGCGGCGCATATCGGCGCGCAGCTTTTTGCGCCCGGCCTTGATTTCCTTGACCTGCTCGCGGCTGAGGACCTGTCCGCCGCGGCGGCGCTTGAACAGTCTGCGCTGCGGATGATCTCCGGGCGGCAGCGCGTTCTTCTCTTCCGGAGCGAAATCCCCGGTTTTAAGCGTCCGGTCCGGTTCGGCTGCGGCCGCCCGTTTCCATTCTTCCGGGATCCTGTCATTCGGCGAGGGCACGGCGGCGCCTCCTTTTCCTTGAGATTAGCGGAGCCGGGCCAGCTCGTCGCGGATGACCTCGTCCTCCGACATCGCCACGCCGGCCATCGGGCCGCCGACCATCTCGACGCCGCACAGCAGCAGCCAGCTGAGGGTGTCCTCGTCGCCGGCGTCCTTGCCGAGCAGGCGGAAGCCCGCCTGGCGCAGCAGCTTGAAGGTGTTGGCGGAGCCGGGCTGCTTATACAGCTCCGGATCGAGGCGCAGCCACTCGAGCCCCAGCTCCTGCAGGCGCTCGACCGGGATCGCGTCCGGATGGAAGTTGTCGACCGCGACGGCGACGCCCGCCCGGTGAAGGGCCTTCAGCGTGTCGGCGAAGGCCGGCGACGCCTCGTTGATCGTTTTCTCGTCCGCGATCAGCATCAGCGCGTCGGCGCCGACCTCCTGATCCTCGGCGATCTGCGTGATCTGCCTGGAGCGCTGCTCGTCCTCGAAGTAAGCCGGGAGAAGGTGCAGGAGGATCCTGCGGCCGCTGATGCGGCAGTTCTTCAGCCGGTGCGCCAGATCGCCCGCCTCGTACAGCAGGTAGGTGCACACGTCCTCCACGAGATCGGCGCGCTCGATCATGCCGGCCACGGTTTCGAGGCCGTCGCGCTCGCTGTCGCGGCCGAGGATGCCCCCGAACCAGGGGATCGCCTCATAGGCGACGACGTGCAGCTCGTTGTCTCCGACCAGCGGCCGGAATTCCAGCCCCAGCGGGCGTCCCTCGCGCTTGCGCACGAGCGGGATCGTCTCCGGTACGGTCATCGTGTACTGGATGTATTTCTGGTAGATCGCCTCGCAGGCCGGACGGGCCTTCTTCAGCACCGCGATCAGCTCGGGCGCCCAGGCCGTGCCGGACTGGCCGGTCAGCGTTTCCCAGGCCTCGTCGAAGGGGTGCTCCGAGACGGTTTCGGCGGAGAGGCGGTCGAGCTCCTTGGCCAGACCGACGATCTGCGCGATCGGGCTGATATCGGCGCCGCTGCGGCCTTCGGGATAGCCGCTGCCGTCGAAGCGCTCCATGTGCTGCTCGCAGCTCTCGCGCATCATCAGCCAGGGGATGTTCTTCGTGTCCAGCTCCAGCAGCGCGCCGCTGCGCTTTTCCTTTTCGCGGCTGGTGCGCTCCTGCAGGCTCGCGATCAACGCGCGGCCATCGGTGGTGTATTTGCGGTAGACGGCCTTTTCCTCCTCGGAAAAATCCTTCTGCCAGATCTGATACTCCGGCGGCACCAGCGCCTTGCCGAGCTGGTGGTAAAAGCCGCACTTGTACGCCGCTTCGGCGTACTTCCCCTTCATGCGGGCCGCGCCCTCCGGCGTGCCCCGGCCGAAGGAGGAAGCGCAGGCGGCAACGAACAGGACGCGGGTGTACTCGGCCACGCGCACGGACTGCTGCCGGCAGATCGGCGCCAGCGCGCGGAACGCCTCGTCCCAGGTTTCGTATTCTTTTCTGGCCCAATTCTGTTCGCTCACGTTTGTGCTTCCTTTCATGGCGTTTCCCCTGACCCGTCTGCAGGGCGCAGACGGGCCAGGGGTGCTGTTATTTCAGCTGTTTTTTGGGTTTTTTACCCAATTGTCGGATCAGGCGTCGTCCTCGATCTTATAATTCTTGGACGGATCGTCTTCCTTTTTCTTCTTGTTCTTGGAGGCGAGAGCCCAGATCAGGCCGACGTTGCCCGCGCCGGAGCCGGCGAACAGCCACGGCCAAACCTTATGCATCGGGATGTTGCAGAACGGGCCGTCGGGACCGACTTCCTTCACAACTTCCTTCTCCACCTCAACGGTCTTCTCTACCTCGATGGTCTGGGGATCCCTGTTGCAGTCCTTGTGGATCTCCTCGATCATCTTCTGGATCTGCTCGATCAGATCGTAGATCTTGTCGGCCTGAGCGTCCATGGCGGCCTGGTCGTTGCCTTCCAGCAGCTCCTCACCCTCGAGGATCGCCTTGAACAGCTGCCACCAGAGGTTGCCCAGCTCATCGCCTTCGGCAAGCTCGTTGCCCTCCTTGATGGCCTGGCGGAGTCTGTCGGTGTTCAGCGGGACGAGAGCGGCGATGGCATCCTCCAGCTTCTTGGCCAGTTCGTCGATCTGCTCCTGGGTCCGGGCGATGAAGCAGAGATCCTTCGCTTCCTTCAGGACCTCGATCATCTTGTCCCAGCTCTCCTTGGTCCAGTCCTTCTCGTTCAGGTCCTCGGCGATCTTGATCTGCTTGAGCAGCTCGGTGTAGTCAAGACCGGTGCCGGGTCCGGGGCCGGGGCCGGGCGTGGGAGTCGGGCCCGGGGTGGGCGTCGGGCCGGGCGTGGGGGTCGGGCCCGGGGTGGGAGTGGGCCCCGGAGTCTCGTCCGGAGCGTCGACCGTGATCGTGATGGGGATGGTCTTGTAGCCGGCCATGTTGCCGTCCACATCGGCCACGTCGTAGCTCAGGCTGCCCACGGTGTAGGTGCCGGGGGCGACGTCGCTGCGCAGGGTGCCGCTGACAGAGAAGCTGAAGGTGGTCGGCTCGTTGTCCTGGCTGAACCGGTAGAAGGCGCCTTCTCCGGAGCCGCCCGGCTTGCTGACGGAGGGCGTGCCGGTGAAGATGCTGGTGTCGGTCAGGCTGATGCTGCCGTTCACGCCGTAGCCGGAAACGCTGAAGCCCCAGCCGGCCGTCTCACCGGGCTTGGCAGCCGCGGCAGTGACCGAAAGGCCCAGAACGATGGCTGCAGCCAGAAGAACGACGAGAATCTTTTGGATTTTTTTCATTGTGCATTACCTCGCTATTCTTGTCTTAAGTCAGACTGCTGGTGTAGTTTTCGTTGTCGACGAACTTCTTCTGGTTCTTCCAGGCGTCGCCGGAATCAACACCGTCGGGATAATCGGTGCCCTTGTTCTGGTTGACGTCAGCCGCCAGGAGCGCGTAGGACTCGAGCAAGCCCTGACCCAGGAAGTGCTTCATCATGAGCTGCGCGTCGCCGGATTCGATGTAGCCGTTGCAGTTGGTGTCGCCGAGGTGGATGATGTAGTAGGTTGCGGTCGCCGTCACGTCGCTGTCGGGGTTCGTGGCGGTGATGATCAGCTTCGCGCCGGTCGGGACGACTTCCTCGCCGGTGTAGTCGGTGGAGGAGCCTTCGATCCGGGCTTCAACCGTATCCGCGTTGTTCGTCACGATGTTCGGGATCAGAGCCGCGGAAAGGTCGTCGGGGCTGATGAAGCCGACGTAGATCTTTCCGGCAAGGTCGGAGTAGTTGACGAGGTCGATGTAGATCAGCTTCTCATCGTTGTCCACCTTCGCGGCCTTGATCACGTCGCCGGTGGTGACGCTGACGGAGACGATCTCCGGATCCAGCGGCTTGAGGTAGTAGACGTAGCTGTCTCTCTCGGCGGGCTCGCTGTACGAGGTGGCGCTGGCAAACTTGTCGAGCGGAAGCTGGACGTTGCTGGTGAGGGTAGCGCCCTTGTTCAGGGTGATGGTCGCCTCGATCGTCACGAACTCTTCGTCGTTCTCGGTCTCGAGATTGATGTTGGTGTCGGCCGGGATCTCCTTGTCCTCGGTGAGCTTCACCTCGCCGTAGACCTTGATGGTGTAGTCCGCCTGGGCGTCGTCGAAGGCCTTGTTCAGGGCCTCGTCGTCGCCGAAGTAGTACACCGCAACGGAGTTGCCGTTCTCATTGAGGACCTCGACCAGAACGTTGGCCGCGAGCGAGTAGATGTAGTTCTCGCCGCTCTGCTCCTCCTTGACCACGAAGCGGTCGGAGAAGCTCTTGAAGTTCACGTCCTTGTCGAGCTGCTGCTCGAGCACGGTGACCTTGCTGGTCTCGTTGAGGGTGATGGTCTTGCCGTCGAAGTCGATGAAGCCGGCGCCCTCAATGGTGATCTCCACGCCGTCGGCCACTTCAACGTCCTTGTCGAGCGTCACGTCGTCGTAGACCTTGATGGTGTAGCCGATCTGCACGTCGTCGAAGGCCTTGCTGAGGGCCTCGGCGTCGCCGTAGAAGTACTGGGCCACGGAGTTGCCGTTCTCGTCAAACACCTCGACCAGCACATCCTCGCGGAAGAGCTTGATCGTGAGCTTGCCGGACTCGCCGACAGCGGTGCCCTCCACCGTCCAGCGGCGGATGTCCTTGCTGCGGGTGACGGTGCGGGACTTTTCGAGGGAGTACACGCCGTACTCGCCGGTCTCGTAGGTCCCGAGCTCAGCGCCGCCGCCGGTCACGCCGGACTTCTCGATCGCGGTGCCGATCGTCACGAGGAACGCGCGCCAGGTGCGGGCGAGCTTGAGGATCTCTTCGTCGTTAACGGTGTCGGTCAGGCCGACGTTCTCAACGAAGGTCTTGAAGATGTCCTCGCCGCCGGCGCGGTTGTACTTGGCAAAGCCGGCCAGGGCCTCGGTGTTGCTGGTGGCCTCGAAGGCGGCCTTCAGAGGAGCCAGCGCGCCGGTCTCGTAGTAGGTCTTGATGGCGTCGACGATCGCCGTCTTGTTGGCGTCTTCCGCGCCGTTGGCCAGGATGACGCCGAGCGCGATCGCGTAGTTCGGATCGTCGCGCAGGTCAAACTCAACGTCGCCCTTGCCGGTGCCCTTGAGCTTCAGGGTGCGGGAGGCGTAGGTGGGCTGCTCCAGCTCCAGGGAGACCTCGTTGATCGTCGTGACCTCGGCGAGCTTCTCGAGCAGGGCCTTGACCTCTTCCTTCGAGCCGCCGAAGCCGGTCAGGCTGTAATCTCCGCCTTCCTTGAAGCGGAAGATGATGGTTCCTTCCTTGGTGTTGTTCGTGTTGGCGACGAGGTCGGCGTCGAGCTCGTCCTCGCTGTCGCTCTTGTGGACCTCCAGCGTCCAGGTGTTGAAGCTGTAGTCGTAGGAGGCGAGATCGCCGTCGACATTGCCGGCGAGCGTGGGCAGGTCGGTCAGATCCGTGATGACCTGGTCGATGAAGGCGTTGATGCCGTCCATCTTCAGGCAGTTGAGGATCTCGTTGACGTCGTCCTCGGTGATCTTGACGAGCCACTCGGAAATGTCGGTGATATGCGCGTCGTACAGCTCGTTGCCGGCCACGGTGAGGGCCGCGGCGCTGTAGTAGTTCATCGCCAGGTCGAAGGCCAGCTCAACGGCCAGCGCCTTGACGCTCGGGAAGCCGTAGAGCGTGATGCGGTCGGCGTCAATGTTGACGATCACGTTGTCGCCCTCGAGGCTGAGCTCGTAGAGCTTGTTGGTGACCTTGCCGCCGTTCTGCACGTAGCCGTCGGGGAGGTAGGCCGTGACGTCCGCGTCGAAGGTGCCGCCGGTGATCTTCAGGGCGTCGGTGCCGGTCACGCTGCCGGTGACCTTGCCGCTGTTATCCAGCGTGCTGTCAACGATCACGACGTTGTTGGCGGAGGCGTTGACCTTGATGCCGCCGAGGGTCTTGCCGTTGAGGTCGAAGGCGACGTTCTTGTTGAATTCGATCGTCTCGGGCACGTCGGTCAGCAGGATGACGACGACGTCCTTGTTGTTCTCGTTCAGAACCGTCTGCAGCTCGGCCCCGTTGCCGGGATAGTTGATCTTGTTGCGGTTGCCGGCGTCGGGGCAGATCACGACCGCGCAGTACTCCTTGTCGGGCAGGACCACGGACACGGCGTAGGTCACGTTCATGTCGGCGATGATGTTCTTGAGATCGGTGCTGGCGCCGGCCTTCAGGATGGCCTTCTCGACCAGCTCCTCAATGCTGTAGTCGAACTTCCAGAACGTGCCGGTCTTGGTGTTGAGCGTGGAGTTGTTGATGAGCTCCTTGGCGGCCTTGCGCAGATACTCGAAGTAGCTGTCGTACTCGCTGACGTCAACGTCGACGCCGAGCTCGGCCACGGTGTTCTGGTAGGTGCTGAGGGTGATGTCCTCCTGGTTGACGAGCGTCTCGACAAAGCTGAACAGGAACTCGATGAACTCCTGATCGTCCATGTTGTAGATGTCGTTGATGTTCGTGTAGCCTGCGGCGACCGCGGCGGTGAGGTAGGCCTTGTAAGCGGGGCCGTCCTTCACGGTGAGGCGGAAGCTGTCGTCAGCCAGCGTGAGATCGAAGTACGGAGCGAGCTTCTTGAGGTTGCTGCGCAGCGTCTTGAGCGTGCTGGCGCGAACGTCGAAGTCCTCAAGCGTGATGTACAGGTCGACGTCCTCGGTCGCGGTGGCGCTGACGCCGATCTTCAGCGTGGTCTGGATCAGCGTGCCGCCGTTGACGTCGTCTTCGTAAACGGGATGCAGATTGACGACCGCGTTCACCGATTCGCCGCTGCGGGAGGAGGTCAGCTGGGTGTCGGTAAAGGCGTGGGTGCCGGCGGGAGCGTTGAGGTCAAGCTCCTTGATATCGCCGTTCTCGTCGATCAGGTCGATCATGCGCTGCATGCCGAAGCCGCTGTTGAGCAGCATGTCGATCGCAGCCTGCGGGTACAGCTTGCTGTTGGACCAGAAGGGCTGGCCCTCGATCTCAACATACAGGCCGCTGCCGGAGACCGTCTCCATAATGGAGGCGAAGACCTCGGTGCGCTTGATGTTGCTGCTGGGCGTGATGCGCATGATCAGCGTCTGCTTGCCGGAGGCGTCCTCATGCAGGATGAAGGTCGCAACGCCGGTGTTGTTGCCGCCGCCGATCGCGGCAGTCATGCCGCCGTTGATGATGTCCTTGTTGAGCTCATCGACCAGGGTCGTCAGATCCTCTCTGCCGACGTTGACCGTCTTGCGCTCGATGCGCAGGGTGTTGTTGCGCAGGTCGGCTTCGGTGAAGCTGTAGGTATCGCCCGAAACCGGAACCGTCGCGCCGTTGACGTAGTAGTCCCAGCGCATGCCCTCGGTGGGATTCTCGGGGAGGGTGACCGTGAGGTTGTCAATGTAAACCTTGGTCAGCTCGCTCTCGGTCCCGTTCTCCACAAGGGTGACAGAGAAGGCCTTCGGGCTGAAGGTGACGGTGAGCTCCGTGTTGGCGGTGAGCGTGGCGGGGATCGTGTAATCGCCGGTCACGTACAGCACGTCGTCATAGCCGAGCCCGGTGCGCAGCGAAGCGATAGCCGCTTCGACATCAGCGGTGATGACCGCGTCGCCCTCGCCGTAGGTGAATGTCTGCTCCATGGAGCTGAGGACTTGGCCCTTGCTGTTGGCCTTCTGGACAACCAGCGTCAGCGTGCACTTGCCCTCGACCTCGGCCGGAACGTCCTTCGTCAGCACGAGCTCGCTGGGAGCGGCGCCGACCGTGACGTCATTGTCGAGCGCGTCGGTCAGATCCTTCAGGGAAGGAGACGTGCGGTCGATCGGGCCGTCGTCGTTGATCGCGTAGGCGGGATCCTGCAGGATCGCGTTGGCGTCGTCAAACGCGCCGAGCACGTTCGTGATGCGGTCCCAGTACTCCTCGGCCCTCGCTGCGTCGAACACGTCGGTCAGAACCTCTTTGAACACGGCTTCCTTGGCGAGGATGGGCGAGAGGTTCGTCGTGAGCAGGTTGATCTGCTCGTTAATGATCGTCGCATTAGTATAATAGTAGGACAGTCCGTCTTCGGAGTAGCTGTTGAGGTAGTTGTAGAGCTTCAGGCTCTTGTTGGGAGCCACGCAGTTGTCGAGCACGTTGATAACGCCGTTGACGACGTCGGCGCCGAGGCGCTCCTCATAAGTCGTCACGCCGGTGCGCAGCTGCTCGAGGCTCTCCTTGTCCAGCTTGCTCATGTCGTTCATAACGGCGGTCGCCGTCAGAAGGCCGAGCCCTTCCTTCAGCTTGTCGGCCTGCTGCTTCAGCTCGGCCGGGAGATTGACGGTCGGGCCGATCTTGTTGCCGACTCTGGCGTCGGGAACCGTCAGCACGTAGGTGACGACCACGCGGTCGAAGTCAACGCTCGCCAGGACAACGCTGTTCGCGCCGGCAAAGTCCTTGGTCTCGATCGCAGTGCCGGCCGCATTGTACACGGTCGCCGTATCGGGCTTCCAGTTGCCGGCCAGGCTGGAATTGTAGTTCTTCGCGTTGACGGTGTAAACGCCGCCGGAGATCTTCGCCGTGACGAGCTTGTTCGCGGCGGAGGGCTCGCGCAGCTTGACCTCGCGGGTCACCACGGCGGGGTTGTTCAGGATCGTCCGGGCGTTGTCGTCGAGAACGGTCTGGGTGTTTCTGGCCCTGGCCGTCAGCTCGTCGATCTGGAAGATCGCGTAGGCGTCGCCCAGGCTCTGGGTGATCGTCACGTTCTTCGTGATCCGATAGGTCTGACCCTGGAAGTAGCTCTCGCCCTCGATGTCATAGTCGTAGACCTTGGCTTCCGTGCCCTCGTAGGACGGGAGCGTGATCGTCGTGCCGTACTTGACGGTGGCGCTGTCAACATCGTTGCCGCCCTCGTCCACGATGGTCCAGGTGAACTCCTTCGGCTCGTAGGTGACGGTGTAGGTCACGGTCGCGTCGCCGAGCGTCTCGGGCAGCTCGCTGGCCGTGCGGGTGTAGTTGGTCTTGTTGACCTGGTACTTCTCTTCCCACTGATGCAGGGCGTCGGTCTCAATGCCGGTCGCCTCGATCGCGGCCTGGATGTCGGCCTTCGGGGTGTTCTTCAGCAGGGTGATCTCGCCCGCGGGGACCTCGGGATCGGCGTCGACGAGATTGTTCTCCGCGTCAATGACCTTCGCGTTGATCTTGATGACCACCGTGGTCTGGCCGACGCTGCGGGTGACCAGCTTCTCGGCGACCTTCAGCGTGCCGCCGACGGTGAAGACGCGGGAGGTATCCGGATCGGTGATCTCCAGCGCCGCCGCCTCGACCGCGGCCAGCTGCTCGTCGGTGAGCGCGCCGAGCTGCGTGAGCGTGGCGTCGTCCAGCGTCCAGTCGGTGCTCTGGATCGTGGTCATGTTGGTCTTCAGCGCGGTCAGCGCGTCGTTGGCCACGTTGATCATGCGCTTCGTATCCTCGCCGACGCTGTTGAGAACGTCAGCGCTGGTCAGCGTCGTCCAGGCATCGCTGGTAAGGATCTGCTCGATGATAGCCAGCGTCTCGGTGTTGCCGGCGTTGATCGTGGCGCCGTTGGCCATGAGGTTCGCCAGCGAGATATCCGCGACCGGGTTGCCGTCTTCGTCGGCCTGCCCGTTGGCCAGCAGCATCGCCAGCTTCATGTGACCGTTGTAGGCGTCGATCTGCGCCTGCAGGGCAGCCACAGCGCCCTTGAACTGCTCGTCGCTGATCGTGAAGTGGGCGGTGACGCCGCCGAAGTCACGGTCGTAGCCGTTGACGCAGAGATCCGTCAGATCGGGGACCTTCTCCGCCAGGCTCTCCAGGTTGCCGGCCACGTAGTTCTTCATGAACTTCATGGTCTTCAGGCCCTGGGCGACCTTGGCGGGCGCCTGCAGCGCGGTCGTCAGCGCGTCGGTCTCGGCGCTGATGTCGTCGCTGAAGCGGAATCTGACGGTGACGGAGTAGGCCTTCAGCTCGGTCAGCTCAAAGCTGCCCTGGCCGCTCGCGTCCAGCGCCAGCTCGCGGGGCTCGGTCTCACCGTCCACGGAAACGCTTGCGGAAACGGGCTTCCAGACGTTGCCCTCGCTGTCCGTGTAATTATGTGCGGTGATCGTCTTGGTGGTCGCGCCGTCGTCGATCTCGATCAGAGCGGGGTCGTTCTGATCGTCCTGACCGTTCGGCTCCACGTACCTGTAGTCTCCGGTGATGAGCAGCTTTACGATTTCCTGCTCCTTCTCCGTCAGTTCGCTGCCGAACTGGGAGATGACCAGGCTGCTCTTGGAGACCGTTTCCGGTTCGCCCCCGCTGGCGAACACCGTGATGTTCACCACCGAGAGGAGCATTGCCAGCGTCAGCAGCCAGGACAAGCCGCGCTTGGCAACTTTCTTCGCTTGAATCATACGAATACCTCCCTATTCGATTCTATATCCTGCCGACCGCCCCTGTGTCGCGGCCGGACCGGCTATACGGTATCCATAACCGCCGGTTTCCCGCGCCCTTTCCCGCCCGCCCGCAAGCCGAAGCCGGGCTTTTCGGGCGGTTTTGCAAAAGAGCATACTCCACCGGCATTATAGATTCAGTTTATTTTACAACGAAAGCGAGCCTGATGCAAGGCTTATTTACAAACGGTTGCAAAAAATTTTTTGCCATTTGCGGCCTTTTTCCCGCTTGAGCCATCGGCCGCCCGCACGGACGCCTTTCTGCGCCGTTCCGCCGTCCGCGCGGCCGGACAAGTTTTTTTGCCGAAGGAAGAAGTTTCTCTTTTCTTTTGGGGCATAATACGTTATAATAACGGCGCAATCACGGCCCGTCCGCCGGCGGCGGAGGGCGAACGAAACAAGGAGGCTCACTACATGAAACAGTATTTTGAAATCGTCGACGTGATGGCGCGCGAGATTCTGGACTCCCGCGGCAACCCCACCGTTGAGGTCGAGGTCACCCTCGACGACGGCACGGTCGGCCGCGCCGCCGTTCCCTCCGGCGCTTCTACCGGCATCCACGAGGCCTGCGAGCTGCGCGACGGCGACAAGAGCCGTTACGGCGGCAAGGGTGTGCTGAAGGCTGTCGAGAACGTCAACGGCGAGATCGCCGAGGCCCTGCTCGGCCTGAACGTTCTGGATCAGACCTCGATCGACCGTCTGCTCATCGAGCTCGACGGCACCCCGAACAAGACCCGTCTCGGCGCCAACGCCATCCTGGGCGCTTCCCTGGCCTGCGCCAAGGCCGGCGCTCTGGCCACCGGCAACAGCCTGTACAACTACATCGGCGGCGTCAACGCCAAGACCCTGCCCGTTCCGATGATGAACGTGCTCAACGGCGGCGCCCACGCCTCCAACAGCGTGGACATCCAGGAGTTTATGGTCATGCCCGTCGGCGCGCCGAACTTCCGCGAAGCCCTGCGCATGTGCGCCGAGGTGTTCCACACTCTGAAGAAGGTCGTTCCTCCCTCCGGCGTGGGCGACGAGGGCGGCTACGCCCCCGACCTTGCGAGCGATGAGGACGCGCTGAAGGCGCTGGTCGTCGCGATCGAGAAGGCCGGCTACAAGCCCGGCGAGGACTTCATGATCGCGATGGACGCGGCCGTGTCCGACTGGTTCAACAAGGAAGACGGCAAGTATCACCTGCCCAAGCGCGGCACCGTGCTCAGCAGCGACGAGATGATCGACATGTGGGAAGACCTCGTCAACAAGTACCCCATCATCTCCATCGAGGACGGCCTCGGCGAGGACGACTGGGAAGGCTGGCAGCGCCTCACGAAGCGCCTCGGCAGCCGCGTGCAGCTCGTCGGCGACGACCTCTTCGTCACCAACGCCGCCCGCGTCAAGCAGGGCATCGAGCTCGGCGCCGCGAACGCCGTGCTGATCAAGGTCAACCAGATCGGCACCCTGACCGAGACCCTCGACGCGATCCAGACCGCCAACCGCGCCGGCTACACCGCCATCGTGTCCCACCGCTCCGGCGAGACCGAGGACACCACGCTGGCCGATATCGCCGTCGCCGTCAACGCCGGCCAGATCAAGACCGGCGCTCCCTCCCGCACCGACCGCGTGGCCAAGTACAATCAGCTGCTGCGCATCGAGGAGGAGCTCTTCGACGTGGCCCAGTACCCCGGCAAGAACGCGTTCTTCAACATCAAAAAGTAAGCCGAAACTCTTTTGCCGCGCTCTCCGTCTTTCGGAGAGCGCGGTTTCCATCAATCTGAAAAAGGAAGTGAGTGCATTGATCCTGACAAAAGAGCAGCAGGCGCTGCTCGACGGCGAAAAGGGCGAGATCATGGCCAAAATCGTCAAGACCCTGGTCATGTACGGCGAAGCCTTCGGAGCCGAGCGCATGGTCCCCGTGACGAGCGCCTACGGGCACACGGTGATCAGCTTCGGGCTGGAGGTCATGAAGCCGGTCTACGACCTCTATGATCAGCTCATCGCCGCCGGTCTGCCCGAAGGACAGAAGTTCACGGCCGACCCGAAGCCGCTGGACAGACGCGTCCCCTCCTCGCTGCTGGAGGACCTCGTGTTCAAGAAGATCATGTACACGCAGCAGGACCGCTACGAGGAGCAGCTGCGCAAGCTCGGCATCACCGGCGACGACGACTACACCTGCACCTGCTACCTCGACCAGGTCGGCAACAAGCCGAAGAAGGGCGACGTGCTCTCCTGGGCGGAGTCCTCGGCCGTCGTGTACGCCAACTCCGTGCTCGGCGCCCGCTGCAACCGCAACTCCGGCATGCTGGAGCTGATGGGCTCGATCGCCGGCTTCGTGCCGGAATTCGGCCTGCTGACCGACGAGGGCCGCAAGGCGAGCTGGATCGTCGACGTCCGCTGTGAAAAGAAGCCCGAGGCGCAGCTGCTCGGTTCGGCGATCGGCATGAAGGTGATGGAGGCCGTGCCCTACGTGCGCGGGCTCGACCGCTGGCTCGGGACCGAGCTGAACGACGAGGCCTGCGCCTACCTCAAGGATTTCGGCGCGGCCACCGCCTCCAACGGCGCCGTCGGCCTGTATCACATCGAGAACCTGACCCCGGAGGCGAAGGAGCTGGGCGAGAGCCTGATCGCCGAAGGCGCGCAGGTCTACGTGATCGACGACGCCGAGCTGCAGCGCGTCAAGGACGCCTATCCCGTCGTGTGGAAGAATCCCGCCGCGAAGCCGCAGCTGTGCTTCGTCGGCTGCCCGCACCTGAGCCTGCAGCAGCTGAAGGACTGGACGGACAGGCTCGGCGAGGAGCTGCGCAAAAACGGCCGCGACAAGGTCGCCGTGCCGACGGTGTTCACGGCGTCCACGCCGGTCATCAAGGCCTTTGAGCAGAGCATGGACGCCTACCGGCTGAAGAAATACGGCGTCGTGCTCAGCTACATCTGCCCCCTGATGTACATGAACAATCCCCTGTGCAAAAAGAAAGCGGTCATCACCTGCTCGAACAAGCTGCGCACCTATACGAGCGCCCGCTACTACACGGAGGATGAGATCCTGCGGATCATTACGGGAGGTGCGGTATGAAGCAGTTTCAAGGACGCGTCGTCGTCCCCGGCACCTGCGAAGCGGAGGCCCTCGTCAGCCGCGGCGGCTTCAACACCCTGGCCAGCTACCAGATGGCCCTGATGTTCGGCGACAAGCAGGTCAAGTGCGGCGACCAGAACAACCCCGATCTGTATAAAAAGCCCATGCTCGGCAAGGCGCTCTGCCTGCCGATGACCATCGGCTCGACCACCGGCGGCATGGTGCTCTTCACCGCCTGCGCGATGGGCAAGGCCCCGGCCTGCATGCTCTTCTCAAAGCCGATCGACTCGCTGGCGGCCTCCGGCGCCATCCTCGGCGACGTGTGGACCGACACGCCGATGCCCGTCGTGGACTCCCTGGGCGACGAGTTTCTGGAGACCGTGCAGACCGGCATGCGCGTGACCATCGGCGAAAACGGCCTCGTGACCGTGGAGTAAGCCGAAACCCGTTCTTTTCATCAGCAGCGGAGCGCACCTGACGCCGCCTCTTCCCCGGCGGTTCGCAGGTGCGCTTCGCCGTTCGCGGAAAAATCGCTGCCGCTGCGCTTCCCGTTGAGAACGTGACGCATTCAGGAAGGAGCTTCTCCGTGCAAGCCGCTTCACGGGCCGTCGGGCCGCGCGCGGCCGTCGTGTGATCGTCCGGAAAAAGCGCCGCGCCGGACGCCTTCGAAAAAGATTTCCGCCGCAGGAAGTATAAGGCCTCCGTTTGCCGGAAAGAATAGGACTGCAATCCAATTCAAGCAAACGGAGGTAGTTTTATGAACAGCAGCAGCTCCGGCCGCAGGCTGGAGAAATTTCTTTCCGGAAAGGGCTTCTACATAGTCCTTTTCCTGTGCGCCGCCGTGATCGGCGTGTCCGCCTGGATGGTGGCCGCGGGAAATGAGACTATGAAGGAAGACCTGTTTCAGAGCGTCCCGGAGCTCGGGACCAATCGCGTGGAGACCGTGATCATCCCGTCGCGGCCCGGCAGAGAGCAGACGCTCCTGCCGGAGCTCGAGGAGACCGCCCCCTCGGTCAGCACCGACGGTCTGGCGGCCGCCGAGCCGGTGGACAAGCCGGACGGGCAGGCCGTCGAGGCCTCCGCACCCGTGTACGTCTGGCCCGTCAGCGGCGAGCTCGTCCGCCCCTTCAGCGGCGACCGTCTGGCCTATGACCGGACGATGCGCGACTGGCGCACGCACGAGGGCGTCGATATCGCGGCCGAGCCCGGCTGTCCCGTGACCGCCGCCCGCGCCGGCACCGTCGAGAGCGTCCGGCAGGACGACCTGTACGGCACGGTCGTTACGGTCGATCACGGCGACGGCAGCCGCGCGATCTACGCGAATCTGGAGGCGCAGCCGCCCGTCGAGGCGGGGCAGCGCGTCGAGGCTGGCCAGATCATCGGCGCCGTCGGCTCCACCGCGCTGTGCGAGGTGGCGCAGGAGCCGCATCTGCACTTCGCTCTCCAGGTCAACGGCCGCGCGGCGGACCCCGCGTCTCTGCTCCCCGGCTGAACGACCGGCCCCGGCGCCCCGCGGCGCCGGGGCCTTTCCTTCTCTCCCCGGTCCCCTGCCGGTGCAAAAAGCGGGCAAAAAAGAAAAAAAGTTGTTGACAAGCGGGCCGCGGTCTGATACAATTCCCATGCTGTTTTAGACAGATGGCGGCATAGCTCAGTTGGCTAGAGCATGCGGTTCATACCCGCAGTGTCCCCGGTTCGAATCCAGGTGCCGCTACCATCGGGCGCAGCCTTCGCGCTGCGCCCTCTTCGGCCCGTTGGTCAAGTGGTTAAGACACCGCCCTTTCACGGCGGTAACATGGGTTCGAGTCCCGTACGGGTCACCAAAATGAAACAGTCCGCCATCGGCGGGCTGTTTCATTTTGTATATCCTTCGTCGGGACTCGAAGGGCGCGGGAGTGAATGAGGCGCCGGGGGCGCCTCAGAGCCGCGCCCCGGCCCGCCCGCAGGCGGGGAGTCCCGTACGGGTCACCAAAAATATCGGCTCCGCCGCAAGGCGGGGCCGATATTTTTGATTATCTCCCGTCTCCCGCGGGACTCGAAGGGAGCGGCGTCAGAAAACGTGCCGGTGGCACGTTTTCCCCGCGACCTGGCCCGCCCGCAGGCGGGGAGCCCTTCGCCCGTACGGGTCACCAAAAAACAAGCAGTCCGCCGCAAGGCGGGCTGCTTTGTTTTTTACCCGGAAGGGGCTCGAAGGGAATTGCGCGCCGCCGCTGCCGGTGGCAGATGCAGGCGGCGCGGAATTACCGCAGCGGTCGAAAAACGCAAGGAGAAGCGTAAGCCCGCAGCGTTTTTCGGGCACCGCAAGGCGAAACGTTTTCCCCGCGCCCCGGCCCGATCCAGGTCGCCATCGCAGATGGCTCCCCGCTTTGGCTACAAACGTGCCACCGGCACGTTTGCTTAACGCGTCGCGCCGCAGGCGGGGAGCCCTACGCCCGTACGGATCAGTAAAACGAACAAATCCGAACCATATCTTCCACGCTGGAACAAGGTTCGGATTTTTCTTCGGGCTTCTTTCGCTTTCCTTCCTTTTCGCTTGGGACACCTTATTCAGTCCCCTGCAATACAGGCTTTGGCCGCCTAAACTCGGTATCTGGATGTTTCTTTTCAAAATCTTTTGGCGACCACTGTCTGACAAAGCCGTCATCGTAAACAGAGAATATATATAGATTCATGGTTTTAGCTATTTCGCGAGGTATGCGCCGCAATGCGACCTGCGCACCAATCCAATAGAGTCCCAGCCCATACCTGTATGCTCGATTCACACGGCCTCTTGTTTTTCCGGTTTGGATTGTTCGAGCAGTACTCATTCTTGTAACCAATTGCCCAAGAGCATTAAGCCAGCCTTCTTTATTTATTGAGATAGCAGATTTCGCATAAGACTTGCCTTTGCACTCGACAATAAATCTTTCGCTGTTTCGCTTTCCGCCAACAAGAACCAAGTCAGGTCCGTGATCGTGCCCACTTGCTTGTTTAACCTTTTCTTCATGCCAATTTCCATCAGGCTTCGTTATTAAAAAGGTTTTAACTAATTCAACAATTATTTCTTCGGTCAGTTTTTCAGCAGTGCCCAACATTGCTCATCTCCAGCTTTTCTATTACTTGATCTCCTGCTCCAGGGCGTCAAACTCCGGGGTGGAGAAAAATTCTCCCAGCGAGATGTCCAGCCCGTCGCAGAGCTTTTTGATCGTAATAATGGAAAGGTCCCTGCGGGAGCTGTCCATCATGCTGTATACCGTCGAAGGGGTTACGCCCGATCTGTTGGCAAGTTCGTTGAATTTGATGGCTCGCTGATTGCAGATTTGCTGAAATCGACTGACTACCGCGTCTTTTACCGTCATAAAATCCACCTCGTCAGTATTGTAGATTTTATAACGCTAACGCGTATACGCACTTGCGTATACGCGTTCTTTTTGCTATACTCAACTTGAAAAACAAACGAATTGGCGGTGAGGATATGGACTATCGAAAGGATTTACTTTTGGCCTCCGCGGCGAGGCTGTACAGCATGGGCGTGGATCTGGAAGCAGCTCGAGAGCGACTGCGGCAACTTGCAGAGCAGGGTGTTTCCTACGATTCCGACGAGATGAAGCAGGCTTACCGGGACTTCAAAGACTTGGAACGGCAATGGAAGACACTGGAACAGCAGCATTTGGAGCTGCGGGATGAGATCGTGCAAAATCGTTAAGACTGAGCTTCCGTCGCTTGAACCGTACGGATCGCTAAAAAGCATCGGCCCCGCCTTGCGACGGAACCGATGCTTTTATATCCCCATACGGGACTCGAACCCATATTACCGCCGTGAAAGGGCGGTGTCTCACCCTCGCCTTCCGCTGAGGGAGAGCGGCAGCTCCATGCGGTGCTTTTCCAGCTGCGCGCAGTCTCCCGCCTCCGCGTTGCGCAGGCACAGCTCCTTCTCCCGTATCAGCATCTTTGTTTCCTCCTCTCGCTCAAAACCCGCGGCGGAGGCCGGCCGACGGGCGTCCGCCCCCCGCTGCGCGTTCTCCGTCTTGAAAACGCTCTCCGAAAACAGATCCGCGCGGTTTGGAAAAGCCCTCCGCGCGGATCTGCTGTTTCAGCCGCCCGAGACCGGGAAGAAGAAGCCGACGATATCGCCGTCCTCCAGCGCGCGGTCCAGCGGGCTGCGCTCGCCGTTGACGCTGACGAGCAGGAGCTTCGCCTTGAGCGGGCTGCAGCGCACGAGCTTCAGCGCGTCGCGCACGGTGCTCCCCTCCGGCAGCTCCGTCCAGGAGCGCTCGTCAAGGGCGCTCCGGTCGCAGCCGTGGGGCGGCAGGATCTTACATTTCATGCTCATCCTCCTCCATGCGGACGGCCTCCATCGGGCAGGAGCGCGCGCAGGAGCCGCAGCCGACGCAGCCGTCCGTCACAAGCTCCGGGAACAGGTTGCGGTATTTGCCGGATTTGCCCTCCCTGCGCATACCGAGGGCGGAGACCGGACAGGCCTGCGCGCAGATGCCGCAGCTGACGCAGACGAGATAATCAAAGACCGGACGCTTCATCATCCCTCCACCTCCGTCAGCGCGTCGATGCCGAGGCGCTCGACGGTCTCGCGCAGCGGCACGCCGGTTTTTTCGTTCCAGCCGAAGGCGGCCCAGTGCGCCGAGACCTGCTCGCGGTTTTTCAGCGTTATGCCCTTGAGCGGCCCGGAGGGCAGCGGCGGCTCGCCGAGCATGCGCTTCGGCAGCTTCACCGAGGCCGGGTCGATCCCCTGCTTGACGTTGAAGAGCTGCCGCAGGGTCTGGATGCGCTCGCCGATCTCCATGTAGTGGTCGCCGTCGAATGCCCAGCCCTCGGCGGCGTTGAGATAGTCCACGAGCTTCCACATGTGCACGCCCATCATCTGCCCGTAGTAGCAGCCGCCGGCGCCGTCGACGAGCATCGTGTAGCAGGCGTTGGCCTTCGAGACCAGGGCGATCGTCTCCGTGTCGTCGATATCGCGGGATTTGAGATGGAGCGTGGCCGGCGGCGCCCAGGAGCAGATGTCGCACAGGCTCATCGCGCCGTATCCGATGCTCATGCCGACGGTGTGCTTGCCCGGCGCGGGCTCGGCCACGAAGTGGACGCCGAGCTGCGGGTCGTTGCGCGCGTCGTGCATGCCGGGCTCCTGCCCGCCGACGTGCATGGCGTATTCCGTGCCGCCGAAGCGCTCCGAGGCGCGCTTGACGCCGTCGGCAAGCGCGTCGCCGAAGCCCTCGCGCGCGATCATCTTTTTGACGAGGGCGAGGATGGCCTCGGTGTTGCCCCAGCGCAGCTCCAGACCGTCTGTCTGCTCGGGCGTGAGGATGCCGTTTTCAAAGCACTCAATCGCCCAGGCGACGGTGTTGCCGGCGGAGATCGTGTCCATCCCCGCCCGGTTCAAAAGCTCGTTGAGCTGGTAGACCGAGTCGATGCTCCAGTTCAGCAGCAGCGGGCCGAAGGCCTCGATGGTCTCGTACTCCGGCTTGTGCGTCTCGTCGAACTCAACGTATTTGCGGCCGCGGATGTTGAGCTTGCCGCCGCAGCCGAGCGGGCAGGAATAGCAATGGTACTTGACCGCCTCGATCTTGTTGATGATCTCCGGGTTGTACACCAGCTCCATCAGCCGCGCGTCGCGCGGGGTGCCGCCCCAGTTTTTGATCGGCCCGTCGCCGCTGGTGATGGCCAGCGAGGTGTTGGCCTGGGTGCCCCATTCGCGGAACATGTAGGAGGTCATCGAGCCGTCCAGCGGGATGTTCGGCAGATGGCCCATCAGCGCGCCGCCCGCGCCGATGAAGACGCCGAGCCCCGTGGGCAGCGTCATCTTGAGCAGCTTCCGGCCCAGCTCCCGCGACAGGGCCTTGACGGCCTCCGGGTCGTGGCAGCGCATCGGCAGCGAGCCGGCGAGCACCACGGCCTTGAGCCGCTTGCTGCCCATCACGGCGCCGACGCCGCTGCGCGCGGCGATGCGGCCGCCCTCGTTGCAGATGCCCGAGATCAGCGAGAGCTTCTCGCCGGACGGGCCGATGCAGGCGACGCAGGGCTTCCTGCGGCAGACGCCGTCGAGCTCCTCGTGCAGCGCCCGCTCGGCCTCCACGGCGTCGAGTCCCCAGAAGCGGGACGCGTCGCGCAGCTCGGCCCTGCGCCCGTCGCAGAAGAGATAGACCGGCTTTTCCGAGACGCCGGAGAAGAAGATCGCGTCATAGCCGCACTGCTTGATCGCCGGCGCGAAGAGACCGCCGCAGTTGGCGTCGCCCCAGCCGCCGGTCAGCGGACTTTTGCAGGCGACGGTCCAGCGCCCGGTCAGAAAGGCGCCGGTGCCGCAGAGCGCGCCCGCGGCGAAGCCGAGGATGTTCTCCGGCCCCAGGGGGTCGGCCCCGGCGGGGATATGCTTGTACAGATACCAGGCCTCCAGGCCCTTCCCGGCGAGGACGGCCTCGTAGACCTCCGGCGGGATCGCTTCGGTCTCAAAGGTCCCGGCCGTGAGGTCCACGCGCAGGATCTTTCCGCAAAACGAGGTCATCAGCGGTCGTACTCTCCGTACTCGCAGCCGATGCCGACGGCCTCGATCTCGTCGATCAGCGTCTCCTGCCCGAAGGGGCCGCGCCTGTAGAGCTTCAGCACGCCGGTGCCGTTGCCGCCGTTCCAGAGGCGGTTATGGCGCTTGAGCCCGGTGGGCGCCTCGTAGTTGATATTCAGCATGTCCTTCTTTTTGCAGCGGATGTCGGTGTCGAGCTTCGCGGTCGCCGTGGTCTGCACGACGTGCCAGTGGATCTCGTCCTCGGTCTCCTCGCAGTCGAATTTCGTGCCGGAGAGGGTCCAGAACTTGGAGAAGTTGAACTCGTAGTCCTTTCCCTCGTAGTACAGCTCGCCCAGCAGCTTGCGCTCGAGCGCCACGGGGCCGATCTTCGGCCGGCCGCCGCCGATGTTGAACACGGAGTTTTCGAGCTTTTTGCCGGTCAGGCGGCTGCGCAGCTCGTTGCTGGACAGCCACACCCAGGGCGAGGTGAAGTCGCCGCCCCAGTTTTTGTCGGCGTAGCCGTTGCAGGTCTCGGGCCGGACGAGATAGCGCACGCCGTTGAGCGTGATCTCGCCGGAATATTTCGTCTTCATGCCCTCGGCGTGCCAGAACATCTCGAAGGCGTTGACGTCGCGGAAAAACTTGCTCGCGCCGTAGCCGACGTGGAAGGCGATCTGCTTGTCGATGTCGAGCTTCCAGCTCATGCTGCCGGCGTCGCACATCCACTCGGGGTGCTCTCTGACCTGCTCCGGCGTCACGGTGACGGAGCCCTCGGTGTGCGTCTCCGAGCAGCTGCAGCCGCCGCAGGCGATGGAATAGGGCGCGTCGACGTGCAGCACGACGTCCTTCCAGGCATAGAAGTTGTGGAGCTGCCCGTGATCGTCGCCCCAGAAGCCGACGTTGACCATCACATAGGAGGGCAGCACGCCCTGCTTCTGCTTTTCGGGGTCGTTCCAGACGATGACCGGCTCCTTTTCCGCCAGCGCCGGGTTGCAGGTGAAGAACTCGATATAGAAGGGCTTCTTCTCGCCGGTCTCGGCGTTCTCCGCGGTCAGGGAATGCCACCACCAGTCGTAGCCCTTGCGGGCGAGCGGGCCGCGCAGCATAAAGGCGTCGCGGCTGATGTCGTGAATGTTTGCCATCCTGCTTCCTCCTTTTTTACTTCAGCGTCCGTTTGAGCCTGATGTTCTCAACGACGCCCTTTTCTTCCTCCTTCAGCCGCTTGACGAAGCGGTGCAGCTTGCTCTGCTGCGCCTTGACGTAGAGCTTTTTGACCGGCGGCACGGCCTTCATCAGAAGCTGGCTCGGCTTGTAGACCGGGCAGGGATAGATGTGCTCCTTGAGCTTGTCGATGCCCTTGACCACCGCCTTGGCGACCTTCTCCGGCGCCTGGACCGGGAAGGGCGGCTCCATCTTGCGCCCGCCGCCGCCGACGTTGAAGAAGTTGGTCTTCGTCGACACCGGGTAGATGCAGGTGATCTTCAGGTTTTCGGGGGTCTCGTCGCGGATGGCCTGCTGGAAGCCCTTCATCGCGAACTTCGTCGCGGCGTAGAGCGCGTAGCCGGGCAGGGCCATCTCGCCCATCGCGGAGATCGTGTAGACCAGGCGGCCTTCGCGGCCGTTGAGGTGGTGGAGGTATTTCGAGTAGGCGTAGATGTGGCCGACGGTGTTGAGCCGGAAGAGCTTTTCGATGCGCTCCCAGTCCTCGTAGTCGAAGCGCTCGTAGTAGGGCGCGCCCGCGTTGCAGAAGAAGATGTCCACCTTGTCGAACAGCTCCTCCGCCCGGGCGAACAGCGCGTCCATGCCCGCCTGCGTGCTCAGGTCGCAGGAGAAGGGGATCACCTCTTCCCCGTAGCCGGTGATCATGTCCGCGCGGCGGCAGGCCGCGAGGATGCGGTTGCCCTCCTGCGCGACGAGCTCGTTGAGGATGGATTTGCCGATCCCGCTCGAGGCGCCGGTGACGATGATGTTTTTGTGGCTGATCATAGCTTTCTTCCTCCTGTTTATTCAGTGAATCGACATGACGGTGTCAAAGGCGCTGTGACAGGCGTCGGCGATCGTGCCGCTCTTCACGGCGTCGCCCACCCGCCAGACGCGGCGCACGCTCCGCTCGTCCAGCTCGCGCGCGAGCCGGCCGGCCGGGCGGACGCCGAGGGACAGGACGAGGTAATCCGCCGGGATGCGGCGCTTCTCGCCGCTCTTGACGTCCTCGACGGTGACGCCCTCGCCGTCCACGGCCAGCAGCTTCGTGCCGGTCAAAAACACGGTGTCGGTCTTTTCGAGGCGCTCCAGCTCGTCGTCCACGAGCTGGAACCAGGCGCCGGGCGCGAGCTCTTCGGCCATCTCGATCACGGTGACGCGGTTGTCCTCCCGGTTCAGGAGCTCGGCGGTCTCCAGGCCGGTGAGGCCCGAGCCCGCGACGACGACGCGCGCCCCGTGCGGCACCGCCTCGCGGTGGATGATCTGCGGCGCGGTGAAGACGTTTTCGCGGTCGATCCCCTCGATCGAGCGGGGACGCAGCGGCTCGCCGCCGGTGGCGACGACGACGCCCCAGGGCTCCATCGCGGCGATCTCCTCCGCGCTGAGCTCGCGCCCGAGCTCGATCCGGGCGCCGGCCCTGCGCGCGGCGGTCATCAGATCCTCGATGCTCCAGTAGAGCTTGTCCTTCAGCAGGCAGGCCGCGGCGGTGACGACCTGACCGCCGGGGATCTTCTCCTTTTCGTACACCGTGACGTCGAAGCCGCGCATCGCGAGCGTCTGCGCCGCGGTGAGCCCGGCGGGCCCGGCGCCGACGACGACGATCTTCCGCCCGCCGCCGTCGCGCGACATGCCGAAGTATGCCTTCTCCCGCGCGACCGACATGTTCAGCGCGCACTCGCCGGGCTTGCCGACGCCGGCGTTGGTCATGAAGGAGCGGATGCAGTTGAGGCAGCCGATGCAGCGGCGGATCTCGTCGGCGCGGCCGGAGGCGGCCTTCTCGACCCAGTGCGGGTCGCAGATGAAGGTGCGCGCCGAGGCGACGAAGTCCTGATCGCCCTCCTCCAGCTGGCGCTCGGCCTGCTCGGGCGTGCGGATGACGTTGGCGGCGATGACCGGGATGGACACGACGCTCTTGATCTCGCGGGCGAGGTAGCGCCGCCAGCCCGGCTCGAAGGAGGTGGGCTCCAGCCAGTAGTTGTAGGCGTCGTAGCAGGCGGAGGTGACGTTGATCGCGTCCACGCCGAGCTCCTCGAGCCGCCTGGCGATTTGCTTGCCGGTCTCCAGTCCGTAGCCGACACCGGGACGGCCGACCCTGTCGTACATCTCGTCGGCGGTCAGGCGCACGGTCAGCGGGTAATCCCGCCCGCAGCGCTCCCGGATGCCGCCGATGATCTCGGCCAGAAAGCGCAGGCGGTTTTCAAAGCTGCCGCCGTACTCGTCCGTGCGGCGGTTCGTATGCGGGGAGAGGAACTGCTGGATGATATAGCCGTGGCCGGCGTGCAGCTCCACGCAGTCCACGCCCGCCTTCTGACAGCGGACGGCGGCCTCGACGAAATCGCCGATCAGCGAGCGGATCTCGCGCCGGCTCATCGCGTGCATCCGCGTCGCGCCGTGCTTGGCGAGCTCCACCTTCGAGGGGGCCTGCACCGAGAAGCACACGCCCTTCGCCTCCAGGCCGAGCAGCAGCGGCGTGCATTTGAAGATCGAATCCATCACGCCGGGGAAGCGGTCCGCGATCGGGATCACGAGCGGCAGGGAGTTGATCGCGCTGGCCATGCCCTGGCGGCCCGGATGGTGGAGCTGGATGCACAGCTTCGCGCCGTGGCGGTGCAGCCGCCCGGCAAACTCGCGCATCGGCTCGATGTGGTAGTCGTGGCTCATCGCAAGCTGCGTAAAGGTGGACGCGCCGCCCATGTCGTTGACCCGGCAGATGCCGGGGATGATCAGGCCGACGCCGCCCTTCGCGCGCTCCTCGTAGTAGTCCATCAGGCGCTCGGTGGGCTTTCCGTCGGTCTGGCCGAGACTGAATTCCGCCGCGGTCATCACGGTGCGGTTTTTCACGATCATGCTCCCGATCTTCATCGGGGACAGCAGAAGGTCGTACACAGAGGCGTCCCTCCTTCCGATATTTGTACAATTTTACTATACCGCGCCGCTCCCGAGCCGTCAAGTTCTTTGCGCCGCTTTCCTGCCGCTTGACGGCGGCGGAGGAGATTTCGTATAATGGACAGGTGAAAACGAAGAGGAGGACAGACGCATGGAGGATCGCCTGATTCGCAATCTCGGCGCCCTGAGCGAGGCGGACTGCGCCGCGCTGCGCGAAAGAAAAGTGCTGATCGCCGGCTGCGGCGGGCTCGGGGGCTATCTCGCGGAGTATCTGCTGCGCCTCGGCGTGGGCGAGGTCGCCGCGGCGGACTTCGACCGCTTCGGGCCGGAGAATTTCAACCGGCAGCTTCTGTGCACGGTGCGGACGCTCGGGCGCCTCAAGGTTGAGGCCGCCGCGCTGCGCGCCGCCGAGATCGCGCCGGACGCGGCCTTCAGCGGACACGTCTGCCGCCTGGGCGAGGAAAACCTCGACGGACTGCTGCGCGGCTGCGACCTCGCCTTCGACGCGCTGGACAACGCCCCGGCGCGCCGTGCGCTCAAGGCCGCCTGCGACCGGGCGGGCGTCCCCTGCGTGTTCGGCGGCGTCAGCGGCTGGACGGCGCAGGCGGCGCTGTCGATGCCCGGCGACGGGATGGCGGAGCTGCTTTTCCCCGAGGGCTACGCGGCGGAGAACCGCGGCGTGCTCGCCTTCACGCCGGCGCTCGGGGCGGCGATGCAGGCCGCGCTCGGCCTGCGCCGGCTCTGCGGCCTTCCGGCGGAGGCCGGACGGCTTTACAGCTTCGACCTGCGGGAGATGGATTTCGCCTCGCTGCGGCTGTGACGGACGGAGGGAAAACGATGCTGAACGTAAAAACGCCGGAGGAGACCCTCCGGCTGATCGAAGAGAGCTTCCGGCCTCTTGAGCGGACGGAGACCGTGCCGCTCGAGCGGGCGCTCGGGCGCGTGCTGGCGGCGGATATCGAGGCGGCGGAATACGTCCCGGGCTTCGACCGCTCCACGGTGGACGGCTACGCTCTGCGCGCGGCGGACAGCTTCGGCTGCTCGGACGCCGTGCCGGCGGTCCTGAGGCTGACCGGCGAGGTCAGGATGGGCGAGGGCGCGGCCTTCACGCTCGACCCGGGCTGCTGCGCGGCCGTGCCTACCGGCGGGGCGATCCCCGGAGGTGCCGACTGCGCGGTGATGCTGGAGCACGCCGAGGTCTACGGCGACGGCACGGTGGGCGTCCTCCGCCCCGCCGCCCCCGGAGAGAATCTGATCTTCCGCGGGGACGACGTCTTCCCCGGAAAGACCGTCCTGCGCGCCGGGCGCGTACTCGCGCCGCAGGATATCGGCGTGCTGGCGGCGCTCGGAGTCAGCGCGGCGCCGGTGCGCCCGCGGCTGCGCGTCGGCCTGATCTCCACCGGCGACGAGCTGCTGCCTGCCGACCGGACGCCCGGCCCCGGCCAGGTGCGCGACGTCAACGGCCCGATGCTCGCGGCGCTGCTGCGGGATTTCGGCGCCGAGCCCGCGGACTTCGGCATCGTGCCGGACGAGGAGGCGCTGCTGCGGAAGACGGCCGTGGCAGCCCTCGCGGACTGCGACGCGCTGATCCTCTCGGGCGGCAGCAGCGCGGGCTCGAAGGACGCGGCCTGCCGCGTCGTCGAAGGGCTGGGCGAGCTGCTGCTGCACGGCGTCGCCGTCAAGCCCGGCAAGCCGACGATCCTCGGCCGCGCCGGCAGCAAGCCGCTGGTCGGCCTTCCGGGCCACCCCGCGGCGGCCTTTTTCATGGCGAAGCTCTTCGTGCTGCCGCTGCTGGCGCGGCTGGAGGGCAGGACCCTGCGCAGCCGGCCCCTGCGCGCGCATCTGAGCGAGAGCCTCGGCGCCAACCACGGGCGCGCGCAGATCAACCCCTGTCGCCTCGAGGAGACGGAGGACGGGCTGCTGGCCGTGCCGGTGCGCTCGAAATCCGGGCTTATCACACAGGTCGCCGGCGCGGACGGCTATCTCGTGATCGCCCGTGACTGCGAGGGTCTTCCCAAAGGCGGGGAGACCGACGTCTTTCTTTTGTAAAGGAGCACGGCCATGGCTTTTTCCTATCTGACCAACGTCCCTCTCGAGCAGGCGCGCGAAACCTGGCTGCAGGCGCTGTCCGAGCGCGGCTTTCGGGCGCGGAGCGAGAGCGTTCCCGTCCGGGACGCCTGCGGACGGCGGACGGCGAAGGCCGTCTACGCCGTGATCAACGCGCCGCACTACACCGCCTGCGCGATGGACGGCGTCGCCCTGCGCGCCGCCGACAGCTTCGGCGCGACGGAGACCACGCCCGTAACGCTCGCTCCGGGGCGCTTCACGGTCGTAGACACCGGCGATCCGCTCCCCGCCGACTGCGACGCGGTCGTCATGGCGGAGGACCTCGTCGCCGGCGACGACGGCAGCGTGACGCTGCACGCGAGCGCGGCGCCCTGGCAGCACGTGCGCCAGATCGGCGAGGATATCTGCGCCGGCGAGATGATCCTCACCGGCGGCGTCGAGATCACGCCGGCCGCGGTCGGCGCGCTGCTGGCCGGCGGCGTGGGCCGGGCGGAGGTCTTCGCCCGGCCGCTCGTCGGCATCATCCCCACGGGCGACGAGATCGTGCCGCCCTGCGCCGATCCCCGGCCGGGCGACGTCATGGAATTCAACTCCGCGATTTTCGCCGCCATGCTGAGCGGCTGGGGCGCGGAGACGAAGATCTATCCCATCGTGCCGGACAAGTTCGGTGAGATCCGGGACGCGCTCGAAAGAGCGGCCTCGGAATGCGACATGGTGATCCTCAACGCCGGTTCCTCGGCGGGGCGGGACGATTATTCCGCCGACGCCGTGCGCGAGGTCGGCGAGGTGCTGATCCACGGCCTCGCCATCAAGCCCGGCAAGCCCGCGATCCTCGGCTGCCGGGGCGCGGTGCCGATCCTCGGCGTGCCGGGCTACCCGGTCTCGGGCATCCTGGTGATCGACGAGCTGCTGCGCCCGCTGATCGACCGCTGGTACGGCCGCCCCGGCCGCAGCGACCGTTTCGTCGAGGCGCGGCTCGCGCGGCCGGTGGTCTCCGGGCTGAAGGCGAAGGAATACGTGCGCGTGCGTCTGGGCGGCGTCGGCGGCGAGCTCACAGCCTCCCCGCTGCCGCGCGGCAGCGGCGTCGTGTCCTCCTTCGTCAAGGCCGACGGGCTGCTCGAGGTCCCGCAGGGGACCGAGGGCTTCGCCGCCGGCGAGAACGTGCGGGTGCGGCTGCTGTGCCCGGAGGAGAAGCTGCGCAGCACCCTGGTCGTTATCGGCAGCCACGATCCGCTGCTCGACGAGCTGGCCGACCTGATCCACCGGGAGGACCCGCGCTTTTATCTGTCCTCCTCGCACGTCGGCTCGATGGGCGGCATAATGGCCGTGCGGCGGGGCGAGGCCCACGCGGCGGGCGTGCATCTGCTGGACGCCGCGACGGGCGAATACAACCGGGCGTACATCAGGCAGGTTTTCCCCCGCGGCGGCGTGCGTCTCGTGCGCTGCGTCGGGCGGCTGCAGGGTCTGATGCTGCAGAAGGGGAATCCCCTGGGCCTCAAGAGCTTCACCGGGCTCGCCCGGGACGGGCTTCGCTACGTAAACCGGCAGAAGGGCTCCGGCACCCGCGTGCTGATGGATTATCTCTGCGATCAATACGGCGTGGACCGCGGCGCGATCCGCGGCTACGAGCGCGAGGAGCCGACGCACAACGCGGCGGCGGTGCAGATCGCGTCCGGCTCCGCCGACGCCGGAATGGGCATCTATTCCGCGGCCCGGCTCTACGGCCTCGATTTTCTCCCGATCTGCACGGAGGAATACGACCTGCTGATCCCGGAGAGCGCCTGGGAGAGCGAGCCGGTGCGGCGGCTGCTGCGCACGCTGAAGAGCGCGGCCTTCCGCGAGCGCGTCGAGGCCCTGGGCGGCTACACGCTCGACCGGCCCGGCGAGGAAATCGAGCTCGGGTAAGCCGCTTGAACGCGCCGGGCCGCTGTGCTATACTGAAGACGAATTTTCCGACAGGGAGGTTTTTCATGAAGAGAACGATTTGCCTGCTGCTTTTGGCGGCGATGCTGCTGGGGCTGTGTGCCTGCAGCGCTCAGGAGGCCAAGCCGGTCGTCGACACCTGCATCCTCAAGGAGGCGGACGAGGCGATGATCAACAACTACACGCTGCTGGCCGTGAACCCGGAGGCGCCCTTCGAGGACGCCGACGGCCATCCGGTCGGCGACGTGGCGATCAACACCGCCGGGGCCGACGCGCTGATCAACTGGCTGCTGAGCGAGGAGGGCCAGAAGCTGGCCGGCGAATACGGCGTGGCCGAATACGGCGAGCATCTGTTCTACCTCAAGGACGAGCGCCCGGTCTCCGCCGCCGAGATCCCGGCGGCCACCGACGAGACGCGCGCGATCCGCCTGTCCACGACCACCTCGGTCAACGACTCCGGCCTGCTCAACGCCCTGCTGCCGGTTTTTCACGACAAGTACGGCTATGAGATCGAGGTCTATTCCGCCGGCACCGGCAAGGCCATCGCCAACGCGAAAATGGGCAACGCCGATCTGATCCTCGTGCATGCCAAAAAGCAGGAGGAGGCCTTTGTCGAGGCGGGCTACGCCCGCACGGTCGAGGGCATGGACGGCGAGCGCCTGACCTGGATGTACAACTACTTCGTGCTCTGCGGACCCTCCGCCGACCCGGCGGGCGTGAAGGACGCGCCGGACGTCAAGGCCGCCTTCAAGGCCATCGCCGACGGCAGGCATCCCTTTATCTCCCGCGGCGACGGCTCCGGCACGCACACGAAGGAGCTGAGCCTCTGGCCCGGGGAGCTGGGCATCAGCGCCGAGGCCGAGAGCTTCAGGGACTACGCCGAATGGTATATCTCCGCCAACGCCGGCATGGGCGCCTGCCTCGTCATGGCCGAGGAGAAGGGCGCCTACATCCTCACCGACAAGGCGACCTTCCTGACCTTCGTCGCCAACGAAGGCCGCGTCGCCTGACGGACGATGGGCGCGTCCGTCCGAGAGGCGCTCGCCCTGATCGCCTCGGCCGATCCGGAGCTGCTGAACATTCTTTCGACCACGGCGAAGGTCTGCCTGTCGAGCTCGGTGATCGCGCTGCTGCTCGGCGTGCCGCTCGGGCTGCTGTTCGGCGCGGGGCGTTTTCCGGGGCGTGGCGTGCTGCTGGTGCTCAACCGCACGCTGATGGGCATGCCGCCGGTGGTCTGCGGGCTGCTGTTTTACCTGCTGTTCTCCGGCGTGGGCCCCTTCCGGCAGCTGAAGCTGCTGTTCACCGTGCGGCTGATGATCCTGGCGCAGGTGGCGCTGATCACGCCGATCGTCGTCGGCACGACGGAGACCTTCGCCGCCGAGCTCGCCCCCGCCGTGCGCGAGAGCGCGCTCGGGCTGGGCTTCGGGCGCGGCAAGCGCTTTCTGCTGCTGCTCAACGAGTGCGTCTACCCGATCGTCACCGCCTATCTGCTGGCCTTCGCCCGCGCGATCGCCGAGGTCGGCGCCGTGTCGATGGTCGGCGGCGCGATCGCCTGGAAGACGAACGTGATGACCACCGCCATCATGCAGTACACGAACCGCGGCAGCTTCTCGCTCGGCGTCGCCCTGGGGCTGATCCTGCTGAGCCTGTCGCTGCTGGTGAACGTCGCGCTGAGTCTGCTGCAAAGGAGGCTGAGCCGATGAAGACCCCGCCGCTGAAAAAGACCTATGAAAGCCGCACGGTGCTGGAGCTGCCCGCGCTGGAGCTGCCCGAGGGGCGCGTCACCGCGCTCATCGGCCCGAACGGCAGCGGGAAAAGCACCTTTGCGAGGATCCTCGCGGGCGTCGAGCGCGCCGACGGCAGAACCCCGGTCCTCCCCGGCGTATCCGTCGGCTATCTGCCGCAGAAGAGCTTCCCGTTCCGCATGAGCGCGGAGAAAAACCTGCTGCTCAACGGAAACGACCCGGCCCGCGCCGGAGAGCTGATGCGGGCGCTGGGGATGGAGGCGCTCGCCGGGCAGCGCGCCAAAAAGCTCTCCGGCGGCGAGACGGCGAAGCTCGCTCTCGCCCGGCTGCTGATGGGCTCCTACGGTCTGCTCGTGCTCGACGAGCCGACGGCGGCGCTGGACATGGAGTCCACGCTCGCGGCCGAGGGGCTGATCCGCCGCGCCTGCGAGGAGACGGGCTGCGCCGTGCTGCTCGTAACGCACAGTCTGCGCCAGGCGCAGCGGCTGGGCGAGCGCCTGATCGTGCTCGGGAGCGGAAGGCTGCTCGAGCAGGGCGAAGCCGCGGCGGTGCTGACCCGGCCCTCCCGCGAAGAGACGCGGCGCTTCCTGGACTTCTGCGGCGTGTAACGCTTGCCGAATCCTTCCAGTTGTGCTATGATGAAGCCGGGGAGCGGACGCTCCCCAGTACAGCGGCCTGCCTTCGGGCACAGCGCCGCGGAAAACGGAAAGGAACAGCGATGAAAAAATACGCTGAACTGACGAGGGCCGAGCTCCTGCGCGAGCGGGAGGCGGTCGAAGCCCGCTACGAGGAGCTGAAGAGTCTCGGCCGGAGCCTCAACATGGCGCGCGGCAAGCCCAGCACGGAGCAGCTCGACATGAACCGCCCGATGATGGATCTCCTGCGCTCCGACAGCGACTACGTCTGCGACGGCATCGACGTGCGCAACTACGGCAATCTCGAGGGTCTCCCCTCCTGCCGCCGGCTTTTCGCCGAGCTGCTGGGCACGAAGCCGGAGAATATCTTTATCGGCGGCAGCGCCTCGCTGCAGCTGATGTACGACACGATCGCCAAATGCTACACCCACGGCCGCGTCAACGGCGACGGCCCCTGGGCCAGGCTCGACCGCGTGAAGTGGCTCTGCCCCGCCCCGGGCTACGACCGGCATTTCCAGATCTCCGAGAGCTTCGGCATGGAGATGATCGCCGTGCCGATGACCGCGGAGGGCCCGGATATGGACCGCGTGGAGGAGCTGATCCGCGATCCGGAGGTGCGCGGCATGTGGTGCGTGCCGAAGTACTCCAACCCGGACGGCATCGTCTACAGCGCCGGGACCGTCCGCCGCATCGCCTCGATGAAGCCCGCCGCGAAGGACTTCCTGCTGATGTGGGACAACGCCTACTGCGTTCATGAATTCGAGGGCGAGTATCTGCCCTTCCCGGACATCCTCGGCGAGTGCGCGAAATACGGAAACGACGACATGGTGTTCGAGTTCGCCTCGACCTCCAAGATCACCTTCCCCGGCGCGGGCATTTCGGTGTTCGCCTGCAGCGAGAACAACATGGCCTTCATGAAAAAGCTGCTCGGCGCCCAGATCATCTCCTACGACAAGGTCAACCAGCTCCGCCACTTCCTCTACCTGAAGGACAAGGAGCACGTGCTGGAGCTGATGAAGCGCCACGCGGCGATCCTCGGGCCGAAATTCCGCTGCGTGCTCGACCGGCTGGAGGCCGAGATCGCGCCGCTGGGCATCGCCCGCTGGGAGAAGCCGAAGGGCGGCTATTTCGTCAGCGTGAACACGATGCCGGGCGTTGCGAAGGCGACCTGGCGGCTCTGCAAGGAGGCCGGGCTGACTTTGACCGGCGCCGGCGCCACCTTCCCCTACGGCAGGGACCCGGCCGACAGCAACATGCGCGTGGCCCCCTCCCTGCCGCCGATCGAGCAGCTCGAGCAGGCGATGGATATCTACTGCTGCAGCCTGCGCCTTGCCGCGCTGAACAAGCTGCTGGAGGAATAAACGAGTTCGTCGTATTATTTTATTGCACTTGGCTCTTTTTTGTATTAAGTTGGATAATTTAACTATAGCAAGAGCACACTTTTCCCGCTAAATGTCAGTAAAAGTGTGCTCTTTGTATTTCCCCTTGTGCGCTATTCGCATAGTTTATCCCGTTTGTCGTTTATGAAATACTATATCTCGGTGTGAGACAATATAGTATCGGTTCATATATATTGATTCAGAGTCAAGGATTTCACCCAAATAGTTATTAAGGGATTGATAGTTTAATACGCCATTGTCAGAATCAAATACAAGACTAACATCAGTTATTTTTCCAGTATTATCATCGCGATAAACGTCTAATGATGCTGATCCAGAGTAATCTTTTACTCCATAAGTGTAGAAAGAGCCATTAAATGTGCAACTGTGAAATTCAAGCAAACAGCTATCATCGCTATAATCTGATACCGCAAGTTTTGCATAGAACGGACTTGGATAATTCGGATCTCCCCATAAATCGCCATTATAATAATCGTCTTCCCAGTATCCCAAAATGCCACTATTAAGTTTGATGTTGCGTATTATCCGATTCTCATCTATTCTTCCCACCCAACCATAACCATAATCCGAGCTGATAAATTCGAAATTGAATACAATGGGTATCGTTATTTCCTCATCAAACCATGCATACTCTGTTCGTGCCGATACTGCATATTCGTCATATCCATAATTCTCAGCGAGATAATAATCTACTGAAACAGCTTGAGGATGAAACTCTATCATTTTTGCATCGCTAAAAGAGAATAAAGCTTCAAGTTTTCCTCTGCCTTTTACGCTCCGCGACTGTTCATCTACCATTTCCTGACTGACCCTTTTCGTTGGTTGAACAAAGCTTTGATATTTGTCGTTGTATAATTCATCTAACGAATCAAGAATCCACCCTTCATTGTAAAGATTGTACGTTGCAATATAGTACTGTTTAACAATATATCTATCGTTTTCCCCTTCAATACATAAATAAACAACATCTTCTTTATCGTCAATGTTTGTTTGTCTTTTTATGACATTGAAGTCTTTCGTTTTAACGTTGAATCTCTTCCAATCGTCTGTCTCCTCTATGTCCGCTTGTATTTTTTTCTCTCTTAGTCCGTGGGTCTTGCGGCCACCATCACTTTCGTGACCTTGCCCACATCCTTGCATCAGTAAACATACCAACACAAGGCATAAAAAACTCCCTTTTTTTATCCAAGTTAGAAAAAAGTTAATGCCGGCACTTCTAAACATTTCAATTTCCTTTCTTTAGCTCTGTTGGAGCTTTTATCCAAATAAAAGACGGAGTAACCACCGGCTAAATCGGAGTAACCAATTAATACGCTTTCATAAGGTCATAAGGAAAAACACATTTTTACTTCCGATTCCCGAAACACGACAAGCATTTTTGCCTTTCAGCTAAAACCACTTCGTTTTATATTCCCGTATCACGTAGGAAAAGAGGTCGAGGTCCGTGACGCCGAGGGCGCGCAGCTCGTCCGCGCTGCGGCGCTGATCCTCGCTCGTGTTGAACTCCGGGATCAGCGGTACGCGGACGGTGAGCTTCTCCGGGCCGACCGCCTCCAGCAGGCGGCGCAGGTTTTGCCGCATGAGAGCGCTCCCGCAGCCGGTGTAGCGGCGGTACACCGCGTCGTCCAGGCTCTTGACGTCCACGATGTAGCGGTCCACCGCGCCGATCGAGAGCTCGAGCAGCGCCGGGTCGACCGCAAGCGAGGTCTCCGCCCGCAGCCGCCATTCCGCGGGGCAGAGCTCCCGGAAGCGGCGCAGAAAGGCCGCGTGCAGCAGCGATTCGCCCCCGCCGAAGGTCACGCCCCCGCCGGTCGCGCGGAAATACAGATCGTCGATCCGCACGCGCTCCAGGAGCTCTTCGGCGCCGACGGGCTCGGCCTTTCCCTCGCGCAGCAGGCGCTTGTTGATGCACCAGCGGCAGCTCAGCGGGCAGCCCGCCCCGGCGATCAGCGTCGTGACGCCCTCGCCGTCGGTGCCCATGCGCAGGCGCGAGAGGCTCAGCAGCGGATAGAGCGGCTCCTCCACGGTCTTCAGCCCTCGTCCGGCGTCTCGGCCACGTCTCCGGTCAGTTCGACCGGCTCGCCCTGCAGCACGTCCTCCTCGCCCGTCAGCGGCTCCGGCGTGACTTCGACGTCATCCGGCATAACATAGCCGCTGAGATCGTCCGGATAGGCGATCTCGCCTTGGAGTACCTCCGGGGAGGGCTCCGGCGTCTCGCCGATCTTGAAAATGCCGCCGCCTCCGCGCGTCCGGCGGCCGGAGGGCTCGTCGTCCGTTTTCTCGCCGAAGGGCGCGCAGCCGACCGTGGACACCAGCATCCCGGCGCAGAGCGCGGCGACGCTGACGCGCTTGCCGAGGCTCCTGCGCGCCTCCAGCTGGCGCTCCAGCTCCCGCAGCTCGCTCTCGCAGCGCGGGCAGGTCCCTTTGCACTCACCCTGAAAGCCGCATTCGCGCGTCACGTAGGGAATATCGTTTTCCTCGGCGATCTTGCGGCGGATCTCCTTGAGGATCCTGCATTTCTGTTTGCCCAGCATGATGAACACCTCCCGTGTTGTCTGAGAGTCAGACGCCGGCGCGCGGAAAAAGTTCCTTATTCCTTCGTCACGCTCCAGCCGTAGGAATTGTAGGAGCTGATGTACATGTCTCCCGCCAGATTCAGCGCGCGCACCGTGTACCAGTACTTCACGCCCTTTTCGGCGGTCGTGTCCAGATAGCTGGAGAAGGTGCCCTCGCCGATCGCCGTCCACTCGCCGTCCTCGGTCTTGCGGAAGACGCGGAAGTTCTTCGCGCCCGCGGGGACGCTCCACTCCAGCGCGACGCCCTTGGCCTCGCTGCGGATGGAGGTGATCTTCGGGGCCGCGATGAAGGTGCAGACGCGGCCGACCTCGTCGCGCAGATCGCGGCGGAGCATGTTCTTCCCGTCGACGAACTCGACGGTGTAGCAGTAGCGTTCGGCGCTGACGGCGCTCTCGTCCAGATAGGTGGCCTCGGTCGTCTCGCCGAGCAGCGTCCATTCCTTCTCGCTCTCGAGCCTGCGCAGCACGCGGTAGCTCTTCGCGCCCTCCACGGCCTCCCAGTTCAGCCGCACGCCGCTGACCGTGTTCACCGCCTCGGTCAGCTTCGGCAGCGGATTGCGGATCGCGCTCCAGCCGTAGGAATTGTAGGAGCTGATGTACATGTCCCCGGCCTGATTCAGTACGCGCACCGTGTACCAGTACTTCACGCCGATCTCCGCCGAGGCGTCCAGCCAGCTCGTGTCCGTCACGTCGGCCGCCGGCTCCCATTCGCCCTGCTGGTTCTGCTTGAAAACGCGGAAGTTTTTGGCCCCGGCGGGCTTCGACCACTGAAGCAGCAGACCGTCGACCCGGCTCTCCGAGCCGGTGATCTTCGGCGCGGCGATATAGGTGCAGACGCGGCCCGTCGTGTCAAAGTCGCTGAGCTCCCGCCGCCCGTCCGCGCTCAGAACCACGACGGTGTAGGCGTAGCGCGAGGCTGAGCGGGCGCTGCCGTCCACCAGACTGAGCTCCGCGGTGTCGCCGACCGGCTCCCAGTCGTCTTCGCTCCCATCGCTGAGGGTCTTGCGCAGCACGCGGTAATTCTCCGCACCCTCCACGGCCTTCCAACTCACGCGCACGCCGTCGACGACGTTGGTCGCCTCGGTCAGCTCCGGGGCGGACATCCGCTTGCCGCCCTTGCCGACGTCGACCGTCTCCCGTGTGGGAAGCGAGTCCTCGTCCTCTTCCGCCCAGGGCCACTCGATCGAATCTCCGAACAGCAGCCAGGCGACGCCGGCCAGAATGGCCAGAATAAGCAGCACGATCAGCACGACGACGGCCGGAGACACGCCCTTTTTCCTCGGCGGTTCGGCAGGCGGCGCCGGGGGCACAGGCTCCTGATAGTAATTGTTTCCCATAAGAGGTGACCTCCCGTCACGCCTTCCCGTCCGCGCCGGGTCCGGCGCGGCGGCGAAGGCCGGTTTTTTGCAGAAGCTCGGCGGCAAGCGAGCGCAGCAGCGCGTCGCCCGCGGCGAGCAGGAACGCGGCGTATACGCCGAAGAACAGCAGCGCCGACAGCAGCAGCGCCGGGAAGGGGGCGAGCCCCAGGCTCTTCACCCAGAAGGACGCGCCGAAGGCGAGCGCGGCGGCGAGCAGGAGCTTTCCGAACGGCGTCTCGGCGAAGACCTGATAGCCCAGCGCGCGCATCGCGGCAAGCTGCCACAGCAGCACGACGGCCTCGGCGGCCAGGGTGCCGAGCGCGGCGCCGGCGGCCCCGTAACGCGGGATCAGCAGCAGGTTGAGCCCGAAATCCGTCAGCGCGCCGGCGATCTCGGAGCCGAGCACCTGCTTTTCCATGCCCATCGGGACCATCGTCTGGATGCCGAGGACGTTGGTCACGCCGATCAGCAGCATCGTCGGCATGATGATCTGCATCGGCCGGATCGCGCCCTCGTAGGCTTCTCCGGGCAGGAAGCGGATCGTCTCCTCCGCGAAGAGGCCGAAATACAGCGCCAGCGGCAGCGCGGCCATCACGATAAAGTGCATGACCTTTTTCAGAATGCGCCAGAACTCGTCCATCAGGCCGGTTTCGGCGTAATAGGACGCCCGCGGCAGCAGCACGGCGCCGGCCGAGGTGATCAGACTGACGAGGATGTTTTTGATCTTTACCGAGGAGCCGTAGTACTCGACCATGCTGTCGTCGGTCATGAAGCCGAGCATGACGTTGTCGAGGTTCGTGTAGATCACCGTCGCGACCGACATCGCGAAAAAGACGAAGATCATCTTCACGTGCCGGCGGGGCTGCAGATCCTTCCTCGGCCGCAGATCGACGTGCCTGCGGAGATTGACGAAGTTCAGGATATACGAGGCCGAGGACGCGAAGAGGCTGATGCAGCCGTAGATCACGTAGTCCTCGGGCTTGTGGATCAGCAGGAACATCGGGATCAGCGCCAGCAGCTTGAAGACCACCGAGCGGACCGTGATGTAGGCGTATTCCTCCAGCGCCTGATAAAGCCACTCCGCGCCGATCGCGTTGAGCACGATCGACAGGCCGAGGATCGCAAACAGCAGCCTGTCTTCGCGCAGGCGCGGGATGCCGAGCACGGCCAGAACGTACAGCAGACAGCTGACGAGGCAGGTGACGAGCTGCACGCGCAGCAGCTCCTGCACCGTGCGGCTGAGCGCCTCGCGGTCGTCGCGCACGCGGGCGCAGGCGCGGATGCCGTAGGTCGGGATGCCGAGCTGCGAGGCCATGATGAAGTAAGCCACGATCGCCGAGGCGAAGGTCAGTTTGCCGTTGCCCTCGGGCAGCAGCGTGCGCGCGGTGTAGGGGAAGGTGATAAGCGGGAAAACCACGGAGGACGCCGTGAGGATCGCGTTCATCACGACGTTTTTCCGGATCGATCGCTGTTCTTTCACGCTGTTCCCTCCTCCCCGCGGTCATAATCCGACACTTTATAATAAGATGCTTTTCGGGAATTGTCAACTGCGGCCGCGCGAGGCGGCGGAGGCGGGGCTTGCGCACAAAACGCGGGCGGGCGCGAGGCTTCAAAGAAACCTCGCGCCCGCCCGGGCTCTATGATTCGAGCATTACTTCCGCGTCACGCTCCAGCCGTAGCTGTTGTAGGAATTGATGTACATCCTGCCGTCCATCGTGATCGCCCGGACCGTGTACCAGTACTTCACGCCGACCTCGGCGGTCGTGTCGAGGTATTCGTTGCCGAGCACGTCCGTCAGCGCCGTCCACTTGTCCTCGCCGTCGACCTTGCGGAAGACGCGGAAATTCTTCGCGCCCGCGGGCTTTTCCCAGATGAGGCTCACGCCCTCGTCGGTGCCCTTGATCTCGGTGATCTTCGCCATCGCGATGTAGGTGCAGGTGCGCGGAGCGCCCTGCGCGCTGCAGTAGCGGTTGTTCGAGTCGACGCAGACGACCGTGTAGGTGTAGCGGTTCGAAGATTTCGCTCTCGTGTCGATCCACGTGCATTCATCCGGAGTCCAGTGGACTTGTTTCCACTCCGTTTCGCCGAGCGTCACATTCTTGCGCAGCACAAAGTATTTCACCGCGCCTTCGACCGGCTGCCAGCTCACGCGCACACCGGTCGCGCTGTTGAAGGCCTCTGTGAGGACCGGCTTCTCCAGCGGCTTCATGCTCCAGCCCGTGCCGTTGTAGGAGTTGATGACGACCGTGTTGTCCAGCGACACGCCGCGGACCGTGTACCAGTACTTCACGCCGACCTCGGCGGTCGTGTCAAGATACTCGTTGCCGAGCACGACGTCGAGCACCGTCCACTTCGCAACGCCGTCGACCCGGCGCATCACGCGGAAGTTTTTCGCGCCTGCGGGCTTGGACCAGGTGAGCTTCACGCCCTCGTCGGTCACGGTGATACCGGTGATATCCGCTTTGGCAATGTAGGTGCAGGTGCGCCCGGTCTCGTCGTATTCACCCGGGAAGCCCATCGCGTCGCGCGCCTGAACGGTATAGGTGTAGCGGCTGGCCGAAACGGCGGACTTGTCGATGTAGGTCGGCTCCGCCGTCGAGCCGACGAAGGTAAACTCGGTCTCGTTCTTCGTCAGGTTCTTGCGCAGGACGTTATAGCCCGTCGCGCCCTCCACCGGCTGCCAGCTCACGCGGACGCCGGTGGCGCTGTTGAAGGCCTCGGTCAGCACCGGAGCGCTGACTTCGGTATACGGCATCCAGGTCAGGTGGCCGCCGTAGTTCTGGAAGTGCTCCTCCGTCCAGCCCTTGCCCTCGTAGTAGCCGACATTTGCGGTGATGTAGATGAATGTTTGCTCGTGAAACTCCGGAGGCTCGCCCATAAAGAGAATGCCCTTCAGGCTGTAGTTTCCGAAGAAAACGCCGTATTCGAGCTTCCTGACCGTCGCCGGAATGGCGATGCTTGACAGGTCGCATTTTTCAAAAACATATTTGCGGAGTACCGTAACGCCGCTGCCGATGCGGACGTCTCTCAGCCGGGTGCATTCGTAGAACGCCGAAGGTCCAAGCTCCGTCACGCTGTCCGGGATGACGATGCTCGTGAGGCTGCTGCACCCGGAAAACGCGCTCATTCCGATGGTCGTCAAGCTGTTCGGGAGTTCTATGGCGGCAAGGCTTCTGCAGCCGAAGAACGCGGCGCCGTCGATGATCGTCAGCCCGTACGGAAGGTTGATTTCCGCGAGACGTTCGCAGTTTCTGAAGGCGTAGGTTCCGATGGTCGTCACGCTGTCCGGGAGGGCGATGCGGGCAATTTTTTTGCACCCGTCAAAGGCGCCTTCTTCAAGGACCGAAACGCCGGTTCCCAGGTTGACCGTGGCCAGAACGCTGCAGTTCTGGAACGCGTAGGCGCCGATCGTTTTCACGGTGTCGGGAATCGTGATCTCCTTCAGATCGGTGCACTGATTGAAGCAGTTGGCCGGAACAGCCGTCAAGTTCGCCGGCAAGCGGACGTCGACCAGCTTGGCGCATTGGGCGAAGGAGGCTTCGCCGAAATAGAGCACGCTGGCAGGGATCTCGATTTCGGTGAGCTTGGTGCAGCCGAGAAAGGCCCCGTCGCCGATGGCGCGCAGGTTCTTCGGGAAGGTGATCGATTCCAGCCAGCTGCAGTTGTAAAAGGCCTCGAGACCGATGCCGTCGAGCGTGTCCGCCAGGGTGACGGTCTTCAGTCCCGTGCAGTTGTAAAACGTCTGCGGGGCCAGCACCTTCACGCCCGTGCCGACCACGGCGCTGTTCAGATTGCGGCATTCGGTAAAGATGCCATCACCGAGCTGCAGCACGTTGTCCGGGATCGTAACGGATCTGATCCCGTTGTCTCCCGCAAAGGCGAGGCTTCCGATCGTCGTCACGCCGTTCGGGATCGTAATGCCGGAGAGCTTCGGGCAGTACATGAAAGCGAAGTCTGCAACGGTCGTCACGCCGGCGGGGATCGTGTAGCTTCCGCTTTTGGCGGTGGGGTAGAGGAGGAGCGTCTTGCCGTTTTTCGTGAAAACGACGCCGTTTACGCTCTTATAGGCCGTATTGGCCGAATCGACCGTGAACTCCGCCAGCGCCGCGTTGTCACAGAAGGCGGCGGTCGCGAGGTCCGTCACGTTCGCCGGGATCTTGACGCCCGTCAGCAGGCTGCAGCCGGTGAAGGCCAGCGACTCGATGGTCGTCACGCTGCTCGGGATCGTGACGCCCGTCAGCTGCGTACAGTCGGTAAAGGCGCCCGCTTTGATCGTCGTTGCGCCGTTGATGACGGTGTACGCGCCGGCTTTCGCATAGGGGCAGAAGAGGAGGTTCTTGCCGTCCTTCGTATACAGGACGCCGCTGTTGCTCTTATAGGTCTTGTTCCCGGAGTCTACGTTGACGGCAGCCAGCGCCTCGCATTCGAGAAAGGCGCCGTCCTCGATGCACGTCACAGTCGCCGGGATCCGAACGCTTCCGAGGGCGGGGCAAACCATAAAGGCTCCCGCGTGGATCGTCTCCAGCTGGTTGCCCAGCGAGACCGATTTTAGATTCGTGCAGGCGGAAAACGCCCCTTCGTTGAGGTATTTGATGCTGTCGCAGCCCGTGACCTTCGTCACGTTGACCAGACCGAGGAAGGCGTAAGAGCCGATGCCGGTGATTCTGCTGTCGACCATGATGCTTTTGATCATGCTTCTGTAGCTGAAGAAGCTCGGGTGCTGGGTTTGGGTGTAATCTGGGATCGTACCGGTGCCTTTGATCATCAGCAGACCTTCACCGTTCAGCGTCCAGCTCGCGCCGCCCAGCGTGCCGCTGTACTCCATCAGCTCGGCGTCGGGCTCGCCGGGCACGGCGGCGGTAAAGGCCCTGACGGCCTTGACGGCCTCGACCAACTCCGAAGCCCAGGGCCGGGTCCACGCCGGAGAGGCTTCCGTCTCTCCCAGGTCCGGCGTCAGCTCCGGAGCTTCAATAAGCGCGATGTCGTCCGCTTCCACTTCCTCCGCGTCGGGCTCGACGAGCTCGATCAGCGGGACGTCCTCTTCCTCCGCGGTCTCGGGAGACTCGGCGAAAGCTGCCGGGAGCAGCGTGAGGCAGAGGGAAAAGGCCAGAAAAAGACTGAACAAACGCTTCGTCATGTGGTATGACCTCCTTTTAAACGGTTCATTCTGCGTCCGTGGTCCCTTGCGCACGGCAGGGGGCCTGCCTTCTTTTTTCCGGTTGTCAATTTTGTCTATTAATCAGTGTAAAATAATGTAATTCTATTATATCACGCGGCGTCCCCTGCCGCAAGTCTGCCGTGCGTTTTCCCGGTCTGAAAAATACGGGCGGAGGCCGACCCGCTTCTTGACTGTCAGGCGCAAAAATGATACGATATTTTTAACCAAACAAGAGACGAGGTGTTCCTTATGAAGCTGACAAGATGTCTGGCGCTGCTGCTGACCGCGGCGCTGCTGCTCGGATTGCTGAGCGCCTGCGCCGGGCCGAAGCCGGAGCCGACTCCGGAGCCCGAAGCGGCGGCCGAGACCCCGGAGCCGATCCCGGAGATGACCCCCGAGCCGACCCCGGAGCCCGAGCCCGAGCCGGCCGAAGAATACAGCCTCCCGCGCGAGCCGGGCACGCGCCAGCTCACGCTGTACTGGACGCGCGCCGGCGCCGACCTCGCGACCTGCGATATCTGGGTCTGGTATCCCGACGCGGCCGGGCACGGCGAGCTGTTCCACCCCTGCGCCTACGGCGGGAAGGTCGTACTCAACGTACCGGAGACCGTCGACGAGGTGGGTTTCATCGTCCGGCGCGGCTGCAGCGAGCCCGGCGGAAGCTCCTGGGGCTCCGCGACAAAGGATTACGACGGCGACCGCTGGGCGGTCCTGACCGGCGAGGAGACCGTGATCTACCTGAAATCCGGCGATCAAATGCAGTATGTCAGCGAGGACGGTGGCGCTACCTTGAAACCGATCCGCATCTTTACCACGGCGGGCATCATCTCGCCGAACCAGATCCGCTATCAGATCAGCCCCGCGGCGCGCTTTGACGAGCTGAGCGCGGCGCACGTGTACGCCGACGGCGAGGAGCTGAGCGTGCTGTCGCTCGACGTGCTGGGCGAAGAGGCGTCCTCGGGCGTTCTCACGCTGGCGGAGCCGATCGACCTCAGCCGGATCTGCCGCGTGGAGCTCGAGGGCTACGGCGAGGCGCCCGCGGTGCCGACGGAGCTGTTCGACAGCCCGGAATTCGCCGAGGAATACACCTACGAGGGCGACGACCTCGGCGCCGTGATCCGCGGCGGCAAGACCGTCTTCAAGGTCTGGGCGCCGACGGCCAGCGCCGTGGAGCTGCGGCTCTTTGAGGCCGGCGACGGCGGCGAGGCCTTCGCGTGCCTGCCGATGACGCGCGGCGAGCGCGGCGTCTGGTCGGCGGAGGCCGACTGCGGGCACGGCACCTATTACACCTACGCCGTGACCACCTCGCTCGGCACGCAGGAGGCCGTGGATCCCTACGCGCGCTCCGTCGGCGTCAACGGCAACCGCGGCATGGTGCTCGACCTCGCGCTGACCGACCCGGCCGGCTTCCGCGACAGCGAGCCGTATACCGGGATCGACCGCTACAGCGAGGCGGTGATCTGGGAGGTCCACGTGCGCGACTTCTCCAACGCGCTGGAGGGCTCGCAGTATCCCGGCAAATACCTGGCCTTCACCGAGACCGGCCTGCGCAACCGCTTCGGCGTGCCCGCGGGTCTGGATTATCTGAAGGAGCTGGGCGTCACCCACGTCCACCTGCAGCCGGTCTACGACTACGCCACCGTGGACGAGAGCTCCGACGAGCCGCAGTTCAACTGGGGCTATGACCCGAAAAACTACAACGCGCCCGAGGGCAGCTATTCCACCGACCCCTGGCACGGCGAGGTGCGCGTGAACGAGTTCAAGCAGATGGTGCAGAGCCTGCATGAAAACGGGCTCGGCGTTGTGATGGACGTTGTGTACAACCACACCTTTGACATCAACTCCAACCTGAACAAGATCGTTCCCTATTACTATTACCGCTTCGTCAACGGCCTTCCCGCCAACGGCAGCGGCTGCGGCAACGAGCTCGCGTCCGAGCGGCCGATGGTGCGCAAGTACATCGTAGACAGCGTGAGCTACTGGGCGAGCGAATACAAGCTGGACGGCTTCCGCTTCGACCTGATGGCGCTGCACGATCTGGAGACGATGCAGGCGGTCGAGAGCGCGGTACACGCGGTCAACCCCCGCGCGCTGATCTACGGCGAGGGCTGGACGGGCGGCGACAGCCCGCTGCCCACGAAGCTCCGGGCCAACCAGCAGAACATCCGGCAGATCACCCGCTCGGAGGGCGCGATCGGCTCTGTCGCCGTGTTCAACGACGTGATCCGCGACGGGCTGAAGGGCAGCGTGTTTGAGAAGGACTACGCCGGCTATATCAACGGCAAGGCCGGGCCGGGCACCGCGGCCCAGGTGATCTTCGGCCTCCGGGGCGGCGCCAACGCCAAAATCGCCGACTGGTCCGTCAGCGACGCGATGGTCATCAACTACATGTCCTGCCACGACAACAACACGCTCTGGGACAAGCTGGCCTTCAGCTGCCCCGACGCCGACGAGGAAACCCGCTTTGCGATGAACCGCCTCGGCGCGACGATCGTGCTGATCGGCCGCGGCACGCCCTTCTTCCTCGCGGGCGAGGAGATGCTGCGCACAAAGGGCGGCAACGAAAACAGCTACAACGCCTCCGACGCGGTGAACAACCTCGACTGGGACAGCCTCGATCCGGACGGCCCGGCCTACGAGATGATGCAGACCTACAAGGCGCTGATCGCGATGCGCAGGGCCAACGCCTTCTTCACGCAGGCCGAGGTGAACGCCGAGATCCTCGACGGCAGCGTGATCGCCGTCAACTACTGGAGCGCCGGACAGACCGTCGGCTATGCGTTCATCAACCCCAATGAGACGCCGGTGAGCGAGGAGCTGCCGGGCGGCGCCTGGGTGCTGCTGTCCGACGGCGAGACGATCTTCCCGGAGGGCGGCGCCGCGGTCGAGGGGACCGTCGAGGTCCCGGCCCGCAGCGTGCTGATCGTGCGCAAATAAAACCCGAAGACGGCAAAACAGTGAGACGAAATCGGTTTTCCGATTTCGTCTCACTGTTTTTTGTCTGTTCACAGATGCTGCGCGGACGAGCGATGCTCGTCCCTGCGGGGTGGATGCGAGGGTCGGCTGTTCGTCGTAGGGGACGCCGCCCTCGGCGTCCCGTTGATCGGATAATTGCCTTGCTCCGACGGGCGGATAATATCCGCCCCTACGGCGGAAAAGCCTTCCCCGCTGCGGCGGGGAAGGCAGCGGGCGACCGCAAGGGTCGCCCCTGCGGTCGCCCGTTCCGCTGAAACCTAAAAAGTCTGCCATTCTGGGCGCCGGCGAAGACTCTGCGGCGAAAAACGAGGGAAATCCCCGTTTCCTCCATTCCGAATTCTCCTTGCAGATCCTTCGTCGCCTGCGGCTCCTCGGGATGACAGGTCAGGGGCCGCGGCAAGCCGCGGCCCCTTTTTCCGTTTCTCCGTTTCTTCTTTCCGTTTCTCCGTCTCTTCCGCGCTCAGCCGGCGCTGTCGGTGCTGATCTTGCGCAGCGTCACGTCGTGGTAGCCGCCCTCGACGATGCTGGTGGCGGACACAAGCGTCAGCCGCGCCTTCTGCTGCAGCTCCTCGATCGAGGACGCGCCGCAGTTGCACATCGTGGACTTGACCTTGTACAGGCTCTTGGCGACGTTGTCCTGCAGGGGTCCGGCGTAGGCCACGTAGGAGTCGACGCCCTCCTCGAACATCAGCGAGCCCTTGCCGCCGAGGTCGTAGCGCTGCCAGTTGCGCGCGCGGTTGGAGCCCTCGCCCCAGTACTCCTTGACGTACTGGCCGTTGACCATCAGGCGGGGGTTGGGGCTCTCGTCGAAGCGGGCAAAGTAGCGCCCGAGCATCAGGAAATCCGCGCCCATCGCCAGCGCCAGCGTCATGTGGTAGTCGTGCACGATGCCGCCGTCGGAGCAGATCGGGATATACACGCCGGTCTTTTTGAAATACTCGTCGCGCGCCGCGGCGACCTCGATGACCGCCGTGGCCTGGCCGCGTCCGATGCCCTTCGTCTCGCGGGTGATGCAGATCGAGCCGCCGCCGATGCCGACCTTGACGAAATCGGCCCCGGCCTCGGCGAGATAGAGGAAGCCGTCGCGGTCCACGACGTTGCCGGCGCCGACCTTGACGCTGTCGCCGTACTGCTCGCGGACATAGTCGAGCGTGCGCTTCTGGCGGGCGGTATAGCCGTCGGACGAGTCGATGCACAGCACGTCCACGCCCGCCTCGAGCAGCGCGGGCACGCGCTGGGCGTAGTCGCGGGTGTTGATGCCGGCGCCGACGCGATAGCGCTTCTGCTCGTCCTGCAGGCCGAGCGGATGCTCCTTGTGCTCGGCGTAGTCCTTGCGGAAGACGAAGTACAGCAGATGATCCCGCTCGTCGACGATCGGGAGGTTGTTGAGCTTGTGGTCCCAGATGATGTCGTTGGCCTCTTTCAGCGAGGTCTCCGCCGGGGCGGTGACGAGCTTCTCCCGCGGCGTCATGAAGTCCCTCACCGGCGTGTCGAGCTCCATGCGGGACACGCGGTAGTCCCGGCTGGTGACGAGGCCGAGCAGGCGGCCGTTGGGCGTGGCGTCCTCGGTGACGGCGATCGTGGAGAAGCCGTTTTTCTCCTTGAGCGCCAGCACGTCCGCGAGCGTCGCGTCCGGGGTCAGGTTCGAGGCGCTGACGACGAAGCCCGCCTTGTGGTTCTTGACCTTGCGGACCATCGCCGCCTGGTTCTCAATCGTCTGTGAGCCGTAGATAAAGGACAGGCCGCCCTCCTTCGCCAGCGCGACGGCCATCGTGTCGTTGGAGACCGACTGCATGATCGCGGAGGTCAGCGGAATGTTGAGGCAGAGGGGGCATTCCTCCTCCCCCTTGCGGAACTTGACCAGCGGGGTGCGCAGAGACACGTTCTCCGGCCGGCAGTTTTCCGGGGTCAGGCCGGGGATCAGCAGGTATTCGCTGAAGGTGCGGGAGGGTTCGTTGTAGTAAACGGCCATATCCTTGTTCTCCTTGTTCGTTATGGATTTTACTTATCTTAACAAATCGCCCGAACCGTGTCAACAAGCAAAATCGGCCGGGAAAAGCCCGGCCGATCAGGAATAAAACATTTGGATGTACTCCTCCAGCGTCAGATCCAGATCGCGGATCTGCGCGGCGGCCTCGCGCCCGACGTAGCGGAAATGCCAGGGCTGCGCCTCCATGCCGGTGATCGCGGTCTTGCCTTCGGGATAGCGGACGATAAAGCCGAAATCCCAGCAGTTTTCGGCCAGCCAGCGGAGCGTGAAGCTGTCTCCCTGCCGCTCGAGCGGGAGCTCCGAGCCCTGCTCGCCGATATCCACCGCGAGCCCCAGCTCGTGCTCGCTGCAGCCGGGCAGCGGCGTGCGCCGCTCCAGCGCCGCGGCGGCCTTCTCCGCGTCCAGCCCCTCGGCGATCAGCGCCGCGAGGGCCTCCTCGTAGATGGCCTCCTGCGCGCCCCAGGTGCGGAAGCTGCCGCGCAGCTCCGGCGCCCCGCCGGCTTCGGCGCAGGCCTTCAGCATCAGCTCAAGGTCGTCCACGCAGCGGGAATCGACCATCTGCCCGCCGCCCAGCAGCGTAAACTCCACGTTATAGTCCGCCGCCACCGGGTGATCCCGGTCGACGATCGTCAGCAGCTTGGTCTTCTCCTGCCGCTCCGACCAGCTCCTGACGCGCGTAAGCAGGAAGATCAGGCTTGCCGCGGCCAGCAGCAAAACCGCGAGAAGAAGCCAGCGCTTCTTTCCCGCCGGAGCCGGACGTTTTTGCTTTTCGTCCATCGGCAGCCCCCCTTCCTCTGCGATCGGTATATTCACAATATACCGCAGCCGGGTCGGAATTTGTATCCTTTTGCCCGATTCTTAAGGATATTAAGCCAAAAATTCACAAAATTAAGATTTGCCCCGTGCTCTCAGAACGGAAACTCGACGATCCCCAGATGCTCGAGCAGGATCTTGAGGCCGATCAGGATCAGGATGCAGCCGCCCGCGATCTCCGCGCCGGATTTCCAGCGCGCGCCGAACACCGCGCCGACCTTGATGCCGACGGCCGACAGCAGGAAGGTCGTCACGCCGATCAGCCCGGCGGCGGGCAGGATGCGCACCTGCAGGAAGGCGAAGGTCACGCCGACGGCCAGCGCGTCGATGCTCGTGGCGACGGCCAGCAGCAGCATCGTTTTGAAGCCGAAGTCGTCGTTGAGCTCCTCCTCCTTCTGGAAGGCCTCCCGGATCATGCTCGCGCCGATGACGGCCAGCAGGCCGAAGGCGATCCAGTGGTCGAGGTTCTCGATCAGCGTCTGGAAGCGCACGCCGAGCAGCCAGCCGATCACCGGCATCAGAAACTGGAAGCCGCCGAAATAGAGCCCGGCCAGCAGCGCGTGGCGCGGCTGAAGCCGCCGCACGCTCAGCCCCTTGCACACGGACACGGCGAAGGCGTCCATGCTCAGGCCCACGGCGATCAGCAGCAATTCGAGAAAATGCACGGTTTATCTCTCCTCTTCCTTCAGCCGAGGACGGAATGCGTCGCCTCGTCCTCGTACTGGCGGGTGTACAGCTCGTAATAATAGCCCTTCAGGGCCAGCAGCTCGCGGTGCGTGCCCTGCTCGACGATCCGGCCGTTTTTGACGACCAGGATCCGGTCGGCGTTCTGCACGGTCGAAAGCCGGTGCGCGATGACGACGGAGGTGCGCCCGCGGATGATCGTGTCGATGGCCGTCTGGATCTTCTGCTCGGTCATCGTGTCGACCGAGGAGGTCGCCTCGTCGAGCACGAGGATCTTCGGGTCGGCGAGGATCGCGCGGGCGAAGCTGAGCAGCTGCTTCTCGCCGGTGGACAGCAGGTCGCCGCCCTCGCCGACGTCGGTGTCGAGGCCCTTTTCCAGCCGGTCGACCACCTCCTGAGCGGAGACCAGCCGCAGCGCCGCGGCGATCTGCTCCTCCGTCGCGTCGGGATTGCCGTAGAGCAGGTTTTCCCGCACGGTGCCGGAGAAAAGATGCGGCGTCTGCAGCACGTAGCCGATCGAGGCGTGCAGCCAGAGCTGGCTGCGCTCGCGCGCGTCGCGCCCGTCGATCAGCACGCGGCCCGCGGTGGGCTCGTAAAAGCGGCAGAGGAGGTTGACGAGCGTGGATTTGCCCGCGCCGGTCTCGCCGACGATGGCGATGTTGGAGCCGAAGGGGATCTCGAGATTGAAATGCTCCAGCACCATCTCGTCGCCGTCCGGATACTTGAAGGACACGTCCTCGAAGGCGAGGTCTCCGTGCAGCTCCTCCCAGTTTTCGCGCTTCGGCTCGAAGCTGTCGCCGTAGCGCTCGACGACCTCCGGCGTGTCGGTCACGTCGGACTTCGTCTCGAGCAGCTTCGTCAGGCGCTCGATGTTCACCTGCGTCGTGATCAGGTCGGAGATCGCGTCGATCAGCCAGCGGACGGGCTCCATCATGCCCTGCGCGTAGGACATGAACATCGTGAAGGTGCCGATCTCCGTCTCGGCGATGACGCCGCCCTTCCACAGGACGATCGCCAGCGCGAGCGAGGAGGCGAAGCCCATCGTGGCCGAGAAGAGGCCGCGCAGCCGCGCCGCCTTCACCGAGGTCTTTTTCATCTCGGCGGTGTCGGCGACGAAGTCCCTGTCCATCTTGTCCTCGATGGCCAGCGTCTTGATCGTGCGCGCGCCGGTGATGCCCTCGTTGAAGTCGCCGGTGATCTTCGAGTTGATCTCGCGCACCCGGCGGTTGACGCGGATCAGCTTCGCCTGGAAGACGGAGTAGAGCAGGATGATCAGCGGCAGGATCAGCATGACCAGCAGCGCGAGCCGGGCGTTGACCGCCAGCATCACCGCGACGGCGCCGATCAGATAGGAGAAGTGCCACACGGCCTCCATCAGGCTCCAGGAGAAGAGCGTGCCGATGCGCGAGGTGTCGCTCATGACGCGGGAGTGGATGTAGCCCACGCTGTTCTGGTTGAAGTAGGAGAAGGACAGGGTCTGCAGATGGTCGAAGGCCATGTTGCGCAGATCCCGGTCGATCCAGACCTCGACGCAGGAGGCCCGGTAGGTGGACAAGAAGTTCATCACGGCCGAGAAGCAGACCGCCGAGACGTAGATCACGACGTAGATCGCCAGCGTGTCCAGCGTCTTCCCGCCGACGAAGTGGTTGATCGAATAGCGCTGCAGCAGCGGCAGGCAGACGTCGATCACGCTGGCGAGCAGGCCGAGACAGACCATGTACGCCAGATGCGGGGCGTACTTCCGGACGTAGGGGAAGAGCTTCGGCACGCCGAAGAAGGGGAGCGAGCGGCTCTTTTCTCTCTTTTCGCTCATACCGCCGCCTCCTCTCCCGCGCCGGACTGGATCTCATAGATCTTCTGGTAGATCCCGCCGGCCTTTTTCAGCTCGTCGTGGCTGCCGCGCTCGACGATGCGGCCGCGCTCGAGCACGAGGATCTGGTCGGCCTTCGACAGCGTCGTGATGCGGTGGGAGATCAGGATGACGCTGGCCGTGCCGAAGCGCTTCTGCAGCGCGGCGCGGATCTTCGCGTCGGTCTCCGTGTCGACGGCGGAGAGCGAGTCGTCGAAGATCATGATGGGCGTGTTCTGCGTCAGCGTGCGGGCGATGGCCGCGCGCTGCTTCTGGCCGCCGGAGAGCGTGACGCCGCGCTCGCCGACGAAGGTCTCGTATCCCTTGGCAAAGCTCTCGATCGTCTCGTCGAGGCAGGCGGCGCGGGCCGCCTCGCGCACCTCCTCCCGGCTGAGCTTCGGGCGGGTGATGGCGATGTTCTCCTCCAGCGTGCGCGAGAAGAGATAGGGTTCCTGCAGCACCATGCCGATGCTGCGGCGGAGATGCCCGGTGCGGATCCTGCGGATGTCCACCCCGCCGATCGTGATGCGGCCCTTGCCCTCTTCGATCGGATAGAGCTTGTCCAGCAGCGCCATCATCGTGGATTTGCCGCTGCCGGTGCCGCCGAGGATGCCCAGCGTCGTGCCGGCGGGGAGCGTGAAGTCGATATCGAAGAGCATCTGCGGGCTGCCCTCGTAGCCGAAGTTTACGTGCTCGAAGCGGATGTCGCCGCTCATGTCGGCGTCTACGGCGTCGGGCTCGTCCCGCTCCTCCTCCGAGTCCATGATGTAGGCGATGCGCTCCATCGAAACGCCGGCCTTGCTCATCTCGGAGATCATGCGGCCCAGCATGCGGATCGGCCAGACGAGGAGCTGGTTATAGGACAGGAAGGCGACGTATTCGCCGGGGATCATGCGGCCGCGGATGCAGAACACCGCGCCGAAGACCACGACCAGCATCACCTGCAGGCCGGAGAAAACGTCCGCCGAGCTCCAGTAGGTGCTCATCACGCGGCTGAGCTTGACCCACAGCCCCGTGTAATACTCGTTGTGCGCCTCGAAGCGGTCCTTCTCATAGCGCTCGCGGCCGAAGGCGCGCACGACGCGCACGCCGGTCAGGTTCTCCTGCGCCATCGCGGAGAGCTTGCCCTCGTTCTCGTCGCAGTCGAGGAAGCCCTTGCCGATCTTCCTGTGGAAGCGCATCGAGTAGGCGATGATGAAGGGCGTCGGCACGAGCGCGATCAGCGCCAGCAGCGGGTCCATGCCGATCATGAAGATCATCGAGAGGATCAGCAGGATCGTGATGCGGAAGACCGAGGTGAGCTGCTCGGACACGAAGCGCTTGAGCGTGTCGATGTCCGAGGTGCAGCGCTGAATGATGTCGCCGGTGCGGTTTTTCATGTGCCAGCCGAAGGGCAGGCGCGCGATATGGGCGTAGAGCCGGTCGCGCATCGTCTTGACCAGGGTCTCGGCGCCCTTCGTGTTGCACACGCGGAACAGATACTGCCCGATCACGCCGAAAAAGGCGACGCAGACGATAGCCAGCGCCATCGCCCAGAGGTTCTCCCGCAGCCAGCCGACGCCGCCCGCGCGCGCGATCAGCGCGCGGCCGAGCTCCGACAGCGAGTCGAGCGGGGCCGAGCCGATCACATGGTCGAGCGCGACGCGAATGATCTGGGGGTTGATCATCTCCGCCAGCGAGCCCACCGCCGCCGACACAACGGCCACGGCGAAATAGCGCTTGCTGCCCCGGAGAAACCGCCAGATCAGCGCGGCACCGCTCGTTTTCTGTTTTTGTTGTTCCTTGTTGTCCATGTCGCACCGTTATTCCTTCAATGGAGGGTTGTTGAGCGTATCACTGTAATTATATCACGTTTCCCGCAGGCTTACAAGAGCCGGAAAGCGTCTTCTCAAGCGCTTCCCGGCGTGCTATAATGGAAAAAAGCGGATCGGAGGACGGAGCCATGCTGAATACGACCCAATGCTATCTGCGCTGCGGCGGCGAGGTGCTGCTGCAGCACCGCACGAAAAAAGAGGGCGACTGCAACCGCGACAAGTGGATCGCCGTGGGCGGCAAGTTCGAGCCCGGCGAGAGCCCGGAGGACTGCATGCTGCGCGAGGTGTGGGAGGAGACCGGCCTGCGGCTGGACGCCTGGCGCTACCGCGGGATCGTCACCTTCGTCTCAGACGTCTGGGAGGCGGAGTTCGTGCACCTCTTCACCGCCGAATGTCCCCGCATCGAGCCGCCGGACTGCCGGGAGGGAGAGCTTGCGTGGCTGCCGTGGAGCCGGCTGCCGGAGCTGCCGATCTGGGAGGGCGACCGGATCTTCCTGCGCCTGATCGACGAGGAGCGGCCCTTCTTCTCGCTCAAGCTCCGCTATCGGGGCGACGAGCTGGTGCAGGCCGTGCTGGACGGAAAGCCGCTGCGGCTTCCGGGCTTCCGGCTTTCAGAATAGCGGCGGCGCAGCGGCGCAGAACCGCAAAAAACGCTTTCCGAGCGGGCTCGGAAAGCGTTTTCTGGTTAATGGGAAGTTTCCCTTGCGGGAAGCTCAGTCTTACTCGTTGATGCCGATGACGACACCGGAGCCGACGGTACGGCCGCCCTCGCGGATAGCGAAACGAAGGCCGTTCTCGATGGCGATCGGGGTGATCAGCTCGACGTCCATGTCGACGTTGTCGCCGGGCATGCACATCTCAACGCCGGCGGGCAGGGTGATGACGCCGGTCACGTCGGTGGTGCGGAAGTAGAACTGGGGACGGTAGTTGTTGAAGAACGGGGTGTGACGGCCGCCCTCTTCCTTGCTCAGGACGTAGACCTGGCCCTTGAACTTGGTGTGGGGGTGGATGCTCTTCGGAGCCGCCAGAACCTGGCCGCGCTCAACGGACTTCTTGGCGATGCCGCGGAGCAGTCAGCCCACGTTGTCGCCGGCCGCGGCGTACTCGGGGGTCTTTGGGTACATCGCTTTTCTGGGGACGGTGGGCTCGGTGGACTCGTCCTTCAGGCCGACGATCTCGACCTTGTCGCCGATCTTGACGGGGCCACGCTCAGCACGGCCGGTAGCGACGGTGCCGCGGCCGGAGATCGTGAAGACGTCCTCGATGGG
>JAILOS010000043.1 GCA_024690695.1 Oscillospiraceae bacterium | reverse complement strand
CCTGAAGGCAAAAAACATACCCAATAGTGCACATTTTAACTTTTTTTCACGGCGGAGGGCATGCGCCCCAGCAGGGCGGAGACCTCGGAGCCCGCCTGGGTGAAGCGGAAAATATTGTCAATGAAAAGCAGCACGTCCTGGCCGCTCTCGTCGCGGAAGTTCTCGGCGATGGTCAGGCCGGAGAGGGGCACGCGCAGACGGGCTCCGGGCGGCTCGTTCATCTGGCCGAAGACCAGGGCCGTCTTGTTGATGACGCCCGACTCGGTCATTTCGTTCCAGAGATCGTTGCCCTCGCGGCTGCGCTCGCCCACACCGGCGAAGACGGAATAGCCGCCGTGCTCGTAGGCCACGTTGCGGATCAGCTCTTCGATCAGCACCGTTTTGCCGACGCCGGCGCCTCCGAAGAGGCCGACCTTGCCGCCCTTCGCGTAGGGGCACAGCAGATCGACGACCTTGATGCCGGTCTCCAGCAGCTCCGTCGCCGGAACGATGTCGGTAAAGGGCGGGGCGTCGCGGTGGATGGGCAGGGTCTTTTTCGCGTTGACCGGCCCTTTGCCGTCGATCGGCTCGCCGACGACGTTGAACATCCGGCCGAGGGTCTCCTCGCCGACGGGCATGCGGATCGTGCTGCCGCTGTCGACAGCCTCCATGCCGCGGGAGATCCCGTCCGTCGAGGACAGGGCGATCGCGCGGACGCTGCCCTCGCCGATCTGCTGGACGACCTCCAGCACGACGCGGCGCTGCGGCAGCCGGATCTCGATCGCGTTGTACAGCTCGGGCAGCTTTCCCGAGGGGAAATGAATATCGACGACCGGGCCTATGACCCTTCTGACGATCCCTTTTTCCATGGCGGTCTCCCTTTTATCCCTGTTGTTTCAGCGCGTTGCTGCCGCTGACGATCTCGGTGATCTCGGTGGTGATCGCCGCCTGGCGCGCGTGGTTGAGATCCATGCTCAGCCGGGCGATCAGCTCCTCGGTGTTGTCGGAGGCGGCGGCCATCGCCGTCATGCGGGCCGTGTGCTCGCCGGTCTTGGCCTCGAGCAGCGCCGCGCGGACGGTGTTCGTCAGCACCTGCTCCGCCAGGCGCCTGAGCAGCGTTTCGGCGTCCGGCTCGAAGAGGATGGTCTGCTTCTCCCCCGCCGCTTCGGCCGCGGCCAGCGGCAGCAGCGGCAGCTCGCCCGGCTCCTGCGTCAGCGCCGATTGATATCGCTCGAACAGCAGAACGACGCGGCCGGCCTCGCCGGAGAGGAACTGCTCCTTCAGCCAGTCGGCGATCGAGCGGGCCTCTTCGGCCTCCGGCACGTCGGACAGCTCGAAGCGGCGCTTGACGGGCAGGCCGAGGGCGGCCGTCTGTTCCCTGCCCCAGCGGCCGCATACCGCGAGAAACGCGTCCTTTTCGCTTCCCGCGCGCTCCTGGGCATATTTGAGCAGCGCCGTGTGATACGCGCCGCAGAGGCCGCGGTTGCCCAGCAGCAGGACGAAGCAGGTCGGCCCCTCCCCGCGTCCGCGCAGCAGCGGCTCGTCGGTCTCGCCCAGGGCGGCGCTGAGCCGCCGCAGCACCTCGCGGCTGACGGAGGCGTAATCCTCCAGCCGCTGCCAGGCGTCCTGCGCCTTCATCAGCTTGGCGGCAGCCACCATGCGCATCGAACGGGTGATCTGCCGGGTGCTCTCGATGCTCTTGATGCGGTTTCGGATCGCGCGCATATTCGCCACGGCAGTTCGCCCCCTTCCGCGCTTTTTCTTTTTCTTATTGCCGCCTGCTCTTGAAGTCTCTCAGGCAGGCGCGCAGCTCCTCAAGCTGCTCCGGGCCGAGCTTCTTCCCGCCGTTCACCGCTTCGCGCAGCCAGGGCAGCGCGCGGCGGACCTCGACGATCAGGTCTCTTTCAAACTCGTCGACATCGATCAGCTCCACGTCGTCGGCAAAGCCCTCGTTGGCGGCGAAGAGCACCGCGACCTGGTCGGCCGCGTCCATCGGCGCGTACTGACCCTGCTTCAGCAGCTCCGTCATGCGGTCGCCCCGGCGGAGCGCCGCCTGCGTCGCCTTGTCCAGATCGGAGCCGAACTGCGAGAAGGCCGCCAGCTCGCGGTACTGAGCCAGCTCCATGCGCAGCGTGCCGGCCACCTGCTTCATCGCGCCGGGCTGCGCCGCCCCGCCGACGCGGGAGACGGACAGGCCGACGTTGACGGCCGGACGGACGCCGGCGTTGAAAAGATCGGTCTCCAGAAAGATCTGCCCGTCGGTGATCGAAATGACGTTCGTCGGGATGTAGGCGGCGATGTCGCCGGCCTGCGTTTCGATCACGGGCAGGGCCGTCATGCTGCCGCCGCCGGCCTCCCCATTCAGACGCGCGGCGCGCTCGAGCAGGCGGGAGTGCAGATAAAACACGTCGCCCGGATAGGCCTCGCGCCCGGGCGGGCGGTGCAGCAGCAGGGAGATCTCACGGTAGGCCACGGCCTGCTTGCTCAGATCGTCGTAGACGATCAGCACGTCCCGGCCCCCGTACATAAAATATTCGCCCATCGCGCAGCCCGCGTAGGGCGCGATATAGAGCATCGGCGCGGGCTCGGAGGCGTTGGCGCAGACGACGATCGTGTAGTCCATCGCCCCGTGGACGCGCAGCTTCTCGACGACGCCGGCGACCGTGGACTCCTTCTGGCCGATGGCGACGTAGATGCAGATCATGTCCTTGCCGCGCTGGTTGATGATCGTGTCGAGGGCGATGGCCGTCTTGCCGGTCCCGCGGTCGCCGATGATCAGCTCGCGCTGGCCGCGTCCGATCGGCACCAGCGCGTCGATCGCCTTGATGCCGGTCTGCATCGGCACGGAGACGCTCCTGCGCTCGATGACGCCGGGCGCGGGGCTCTCGATCGGGCGGGTCTCGCCGCTGCGGATCATGCCCCTGCCGTCCACCGGGCGGCCGAGCGCGTCCACGACGCGGCCGATCAGCGCCTCGCCGACGGGGACCTCGATGATGCGTCCGGTGCGGAAGACCTCGTCCCCCTCCTGGATGCTGTCGTAGTTGCCCAGCAGCACGACGCCGACGTCGTTTTTATCCAGATCCATCACCATGCCGCGCAGATTGCCCTTCAGGCGCAGCATTTCGCCGGCCATCGCGTCCGAAAGCCCGGTCACGCGGCAGATGCCGTCGAAAAGGCTCGCCACGCGGCCGACCTGATAGACGTCGGTATCCGCCCCGGCGTCGAGCAGCTCGCGCAGCACCGCCCCGGTGAGCTCGCCCTCCGGCGTGTCGCCCTCGTCGAAGCCGCGGCGCAGCTTTGACAGCATGTGCGAGACGCTGCCGTCGTACACGGTATCGCCAACGCGGAGAACCGAGCCGCCGATCAGGGCGGGATCCTCCCGTGTCTCCAGCTCGCAGCCGTCCGGGCCGAAGCGCTCGTCCAGCAGCCGGTCGAGCGACAAGAGCAGCTCCTCCGACGGTCTCTGCCGGGAAGTGAGCCGGGCGCGGAGCTTCGCGCCGCTCCGGAGCCTCGCGCGGTCTGCCGCCGTAGCGTGCAGCAGCGCGGGAAGTCTTGCGAAAAAGCGCTCGTCCAGCGCCTTCATCGGTTCGGCAAAGCGCTCCTGCTCCAGCAGCGCGGCGGCCGCATCGGTCAGCGCGGCGCAGGTTTCGCTGCCGAGGCCGCGCCGGGTCTCCAGCAAAAGCTGTTCGGCGTTCCGCTCCGAAAGCGCGCGCTGCTCGGCCCGGATCGCCTCGATGCGCTCCCGGTCCGACGCGCGCAGAGCCTCCAGCCTCGCGCCGTTTTCGGCGCGCAGCCGCTCTTCCTGCTCGCGCAGGCGCTCTTCAGCCCCGGTGTGCTTCTCGCGCAGCGCGGCGGCCTCCGTCAGAGCCTCTTCCCCGCTTTGCAGCTCCCGCTCGATCCGCTCCCTCCGGCCGCGGATCATGCCCGCGACCAGCTTGCGGCCGATCAGGTACAGCGCCGCCGCCAGAATGGCGAAGTTGATGAGCGCGTATAGGATTGTCCATCCGCCCATAAGCGGCACCTCTTTTCTAGGACTGCCTGTTGCCCTCGTTCAGCAGATGGAGGGCCAGTTCCTCGGCCAGTTCCTTCCCGTGCGCATCCAGCCTCCCGGTCGTCTGCCCGCGGAGCGCCTCGGCCTCGGCCTTCGCCTCGTCGGCGGCCTTCTCCGCCTCGGCGCGAAGCAGCGCGGCCGTCTCGCCGCGGCTTGCCTCCTGGCGGCGCTTCTCGGCGGCCAGCTCCTCCGCGCTTTCCTGCGCGAGCTCCCGCCGCCGGCGATCCAGCTCCTCCTCGTCCGCCTCGGTCTGGGCCAGAGCCTTCCGCTGCTCGTCCTTTTTCGCCTCCACGCCCGCTTTCCGCTCATCCATGACGCGGATCAGCGGTTCGAACAAAAAGCGTTTGAGGAGAAAATACAGCGCCAGAAAGCCGAGGATCGTCCAGACGACTTCGGACGGATTGATGCTCAGCATGTCTTCTCTCCGGCTCAGATCTTGCCGATCAGCATGAAGGCGACCAGCATGGCGTAGATCGTCAGCGCTTCCATCAGGGCCAGCGCGATGACGAGCGCGCCGCGGATGCCGCCGGCGGCTTCGGGCTGACGGGCGATGGCGTCCATCGCTCGGGTGGCCGTGACGCCCTGGGCCACCGCGGTGGCCGTGGCGGTGATCGCCAGCACGAGAGCGGCTGCGATCGCAATGATACCGTTGTTCATTTGACGTTCCTCCCAAAAGTTGAATCTGGTTATTCTTCCGTTTCAACCGCTTCCGAGATGTAGATCGAAAGCAGCATTGTAAACACGATCGCCTGCAGCAGACAGAACAGCAGGCTCAGCACCTGCATGATCAGCGGCAGCCCGATCGGAAACAGCTCGTAGAGATTCTCAGTCACGGTCTCCTCGCCGTACATGTTGCCGTACAGACGCAGAGCCAGCGAAAGCGGCCGGATGAACTGCTCGATCAGGTTCAGCGGAATCATGATCACGCACAGGATCAGCGGGCGGACGTTGGCGAAGCTCGCCAGATACGGCTTCAGCCCCCGCTCGCGCACGCCGACGAAATGGGTCGTGAAAAAGGCGCAGACGCCGAGGCCCGCCGTCACCGACAGGTTCGCCGTCGGCTGTGCCATGCCCTTGACGTGGCCGACGCCGGGCAGCAGCCCCGAGTAGTTGCAGACGATGATGAAGATGAAGAAGGTGCCGAGCAGCGGCAGATAGCGCGCGGTCAGCTCGCTGCCCATGCTGTCGCCGAAGAAGCCGCGCAGCTTTTCGACCGCCATTTCGGCCAGATTCTGCAGCGGGCCGGGCACCTCGCGGAGATTGCGCGTAGCAAGCCATGAGACGAGCGCCACGGCCGCGATGAGCGCCCACATCGTCACGACCGTGCTCGTCACCTGCAGGGGCCCTATTGAAAAGAGAAGATTGGCGTTTTCCATCCGATCGCCTCCCCGGTACAAGGAAAAACGGAAAAGTGCCTGTTCCTTAGTATTTTACACTAATCCGGCAAAAATGTAAATCGCTGATTTCGCTTCAGTCCGTCGGTCTGCGCTTGCGGAAGAGGTACTCGTCCAGCTCCTTGCGGACCATTTCGGGGATCTCGCGGGAGACCGGGCAGACGGCCGCCGTCGCCATCCGGCGCGTGAATTCCGCGATAAAGTCGATATCCCGCTGAAGCTGTTCCATGCTCAGCAGCTCCATCCGGTCGTAGCGGCCGTGGATCGGCGCGACCTCGGTCCGGGCGATGCGCGCCAGCGAAACGGCCGGAACGCCCTTGTCCGCGAAGGGGGTGGAATCGCTGGAATAAACGCCGGTCTTCGCGGCGACCGGGAAGCTGAGCTCGGCGCCCATGTATCGGAGATACGAGGCCAGCGCCTCCTCGGCGGAGACGCGGGCGATGAACCTGCCCATCACGGAGCCGATCATGTCGAGGTTGACGTTCAGCACGATGCTCTCCAGCTCCGCCTCGTGGTCGCGCACGTAGGCCTTCGAGCCGAGCAGGCCGCGCTCCTCGCTGCCGCAGAAGATGAAGCGCAGCCCGGTGTTCAGCGGCAGGGCCTTCAGCTTTTCCATCACGCCGAGCAGGCCCGCGCAGCCGCTCATGTTGTCGTAGGCGCCGTGGGACAGCGCCGTCGTATCGTAATGCGCGGTGAGCGCGATGAAATCCCCGCGCTTTCCGGGGATCTCGGCGATCACGTTGTGGGATTCGCCGTCGAACTCGCGCTGACGGATCGAGATACGGATCCGCCTGACTCCCTTTTTGACCAGCTCCACCGCGGTGCGGGCGCTGACCATCGCGCACAGCACCTTCCGCGCCTCGCCGACGACCGCCTCGCGCAGATCGCGCAGATCGACGTCGTCGTTCGGATAGAAGCGGTTGCCGTACTGGAAGAGGATGCCCCTCGCGCCGGCCTTCATCAGATCCTGATAGGGGTAATAGCCGACGACCCCGCGGTCCAGCAGCACGATCTTATCCTTCGCTCCGGCGACGGAGACCGGGTCGTACGCGGGCAGATAATAAAGCTCGCCCTCGACCTCGCCGCTGCCGCAGCCGAAAATGCCGGCGGCCGGGATCGGCTTCCCGTCGGCCAGGACGACGGCCTCTTCGATCTCGGCCATCGCCACGCGAAAGCTCTCCAACCGGGCGGGAACGCCCAGCGCCTCGCACTGCGCCTTGAGGGTTTCCGCCGCCCGCAGCTCCTCCGGCGTGCCGCTTCTGTGCACGTAGTCCGTATCCTTGAAAATCTGCCTGAGTCTGCGCTGATTCATCGCCGTGCCTCCTTTTTGTTCCGCCTGCGGGCGGAACTTCTTTTCTGCCGTACCGCTTATACTATACCATGCTTCCGACGCGTAAACAAGGCCGAAAGGCGCAAAAAGCGACCGGCTTTTCAGCCGGCCGCCGCAAGGACGCCTGGGTAAATGCGTTAGACGCAGCCGATCAAAGGACAGCCGCCGTTCCCTTTCCTCCCGCGCCGGTCATTCCTCCGGCGCGAACTCCAGCGCCCCGTCCTCTTCGGGCGCGAACTCCAGCGCCTCGTCCTCTTCTCCGGCGGAGGCCGCCGGGATCGCGGAGACGACCGTCCGGATCACTAGATCGTATTCTTCGGTCAGCGGGCCGTGCCGCGCGCGGATTGTTTCGCCGTCGCCGGCGACGGCCGCGGCCTCCAGCTCCGCCGCCTTCCCGGACAGCGACTGCGCGCCGATCAGCTTCGAGCTGCTCTTGAGCGCGTGCACGGTGATCGCATAGGCGTTCCAGTCCGCCGCGGCGAGGCTGCCGTTGAGGCTCGCCGTCTTCTCCGCGGCGTCGTGCGCGTACTCCGCCAGCAGCGAGCGGTAGAGCTCCGCGTCGCCCCGGCAGTACCGCAGTCCCGTCTCCGGCTCGACGCCCGCCGCGCGAAGCCCGGCGAATTCGTCCTCCGCCGTCTCCGGCGCCGCTTCCTCGCGCAGCAGCTCCACCTTTTCCGCCGGCAGATACCGGATCAGCATCTTCTCCATCGTGCGGCTGTCGATCGGCTTCGGCAGGTAGTCCGTAAAGCCCTCCGCGAGATAGCGCTCCTTCGCGCCGATCACCGCGTCCGCCGTCAGACAGACGACGGGCGTTTCCCGGTTCGCTCCGCCGGCAGACGCGCGGATCCGGCGCAGCGCCTCGGTGCCGTCCATCTCCGGCATTCGCTGGTCCATAAAAATCAGGTCGTAGGCGGTTTTTTCCGCCAGCGCCGCCGCCTCCGCCCCGCCGGACGCCGTGTCGATCTGCAGCTGCGTGCTTTTCAGCAGATTGACCGCCACGGTCAGATTGATCCGGGTGTCGTCCACGATCAGGATGCGCCCCTGCGGCGCGCGGAAGGACTCGCGGTAGAGCCCGGTCTCCCCTGCGCCGGCTTCGAAGCGCCGCCGGTAATCGCCCATCGGCTCCTCGGAGACGATCTTCTGCGGGATCTTCACGGTAAAGACGGAGCCCTTGCCGTATTCGCTCTCCACCTCGATGCTCCCGTTCATCAGCTCCAGCAGGCGCCGGGTGATGGCGAGGCCGAGGCCGGTGCCCTCCACGGTGCTGTTGCGCTCCATCTCCAGACGCTGGAACTTGGTGAACAGCTTGTCGAGGTCCTCCTCCCGGATCCCGATGCCCGTATCCCGCACGGAGGCGCTCAGCAGCAGCGTGCCGTCGCAGCGCTTCTCGCCGCGCAGCGTCAGGCGGATCGAGCCCCGCTCGGTATATTTGACGGCGTTGTTGAGAAGATTCGTCAGGATCTGGCGCACGCGGACCTTATCGCCGCAGAGCTTGTCCGGGAGCGCCCCGTCCGCGTCGACGATGAAGTCCAGGCCCTTGTCCCGGGCCTTGAAAACAACCGTATTGCTCAGATCGCTGATCAGCAGGCTGAGCTCGTACGGCGCCTCCGTGAGATCCAGCCGCCCCTCCTCGATCTTGGAAAAGTCGAGGATATCGTTGACGATGGCCAGCAGATTGCGCCCCGCGCTCTCCACGTTGCCGGCGTAGAGGCCGATGTTTTTCAGCGCCTCGCGCAGAGCCGGCGCGTCCTCCTGCGGCAGCTCCTGCGCCCGGCGGTCCTCCCGCAGGATCATCTCGTTCATCCCCAGCACCGCGTTGATCGGCGTGCGGATCTCGTGAGACATATTCGCCAGAAAGTCGCTCTTGGCGCGGTTGGCGCTCTCGGCGTGGATCTTTTCCTTCAGCAGCTTCTCCTGCTGACGCACGAAGGGTCTGAGCGTGACCACGGACAGCGCCGCCGCCACGGACAGCGACAGCAGGAGGATGATCGCGTAGCTGACGACGGTGGAGCGCGTCTGCCCGGCGAGCTGGCCCTCGAACCAGTCGGCCGAGAAGTCGACGGCGATGATGCCGGCCACCTTGCCGGTCGAATCGAAAACCGGGCTGTAGGCGCTGTAAAACTCGCCCCACTGGTCGGAATAGGGCACCTCGTCCACCGCGGCCTGTCCCCTGCCGGCGCTGGCCAGCGCCTCCGTATATTTCACCTCGTCGCCGAAGGAGGCCGGCGTGTATTTGTCCAGGTCCATCGTAAAGATAAAATGCCCGTCGCCCTCCTGCCGGATGCTGTAGACGTACTCCAGCTCGACGTTGTCGCGGAAGACCGCCAGGATATGGTAGATCTCGTCGTAGGGTTCGCTGCCGACGTCGTCCGCGGTCAGCGCGCCGAGCTTGTCGCCGTTCACGGAGCCCGAGGCGCAGTTGGCGATATCCAGCATCCGCTGCTGGATGGCTCTCCGGATGCCGACCCTGGCCCTGGTGACGGAGACCGTGCAGAACAGGACGCTGGAGATCAGCAGAATGACCTCCACCATCAGAATAATGCTCCGGGAGAGCCTGTTTTTCGTTTTCATCGGCAATCGCCTCCCGTACAAAAGAGTGTCGGCAAAAGCGCGCCGCCGCGCTGCGCGGCAGACCGGCTGCCCTTCCTGCGTTCAGCATACAGGAAAGCGGCCCGCTTTTCAAGCCCGTCGAAAGAAAACCCGGCGCTTTTGGGGCGTTCGAGCCGCCGCAAGATACATTTTTTTGCGTATATATAAGATTTTCTCTATTTACTTTCGCATGTTTTTGTGTTATCATGGGATCAAAACAAGGAGGCGACGGCTTATGGCACGACGGAAAATCGATCTGGAAGCGCCGGCAAGGTCCACGGTGGTCAACGCCGCCACCGGCAAGCCCGCGGAAAAGCGCCCGCTCCCGCTTTTGTGCGAGCGCATCCGTTTCTTCCGCGAGAAAAGCGGCCTGGAGCAAAAGGCCTTTGCCGCGCGGCTCGGCGTCACCGCCAACGCGGTCAGCAACTGGGAGCGCGGACGGGCGCGGCCGGACGTGAATCTGCTGCCGGCGGTCTGCCGGGCGCTGGGCGTCACGCTCGGCGAGCTTTTCGGGGAGGCTCCGTCCGCCGACCCCCTCTCCGCCCGGGAAAAGGCCCTGCTCCGTGATTACCGGGCGCTGGGCCCGGCCGATCAATACGTGATCGACAAGACGCTGGAGGCGCTGCGCTTCGTGCAGAAGGCCGAAAAGCGCCCGGCGCTCCGGCCGCTGCCGTATTTCGAGCGTCCGCTGGCCGCCGGCGTCGGCGACCCGACCGAGTTTGAGCAGGAGGCGGAGACGATCTATCTCTACGCCTCTCCCGAGGTCGAACGGGCGGACTACGTCTTCCGCGTCAACGGCGACAGCATGGAGCCGGTCTACCACAGCGGCGGCCTCGTCCTCGTCCGGAAGCTGTCCGGCGCCTCCCCGCTGCGCCCCGGGGAGATCGGCGCCTTCATCGTCGGCAACGAGACCTATATCAAGGAATACCGGGAGGACGGCCTCCATTCGCTGAACCAAAAATACCCGGTGCTCCGCTTCGACGAGGAGCAGGCCGTGTACCTCATCGGCAAGGCGCTCGGCCCCGCCTCCGAGGCGGACGTCGCCGGCGAGGAGGACGTCCGGGCCTATCTCGCCATCCACGGCGCGGAGCAATGAACGGAGGCGCAGGCGGCATGGAAAGGACCTGCATCTGCATCGATCTCAAAAGCTATTACGCCTCCGTCGAGTGCGTGGCCCGCGGTCTCGACCCGCTGAAGGCGCGGCTGCTGGTCGCCGACCGGAGCCGCTCGGATCAGACGATCTGTCTGGCGGTCTCCCCGGCGCTCAAGGCCATCGGCGTTCCCGCCCGGCCGCGGCTGTTCGAGGCAAAGCAGGCGATCGAGCGCTACGACGCGCAGCATCACACGAAAACGCAGTATTACGTCGCGGCGCCCCGGATGGCGGAGTACGAACGGATCTCGGCGCTGATCTTCTCGATCTATCTGCATTACGCCGCGCCGGAGGACGTCCACGTCTACAGCATCGACGAGGCCTTTATCGACTGTACGGCCTACCTGAGCGCCTACCGGGCCGAGGCGGAGCGGGAGGGCGTGAGCCCCGCCCGCTTTCTGGCGAAGAAAATGATCCGCGAGGTGCTGGCGGCGACCGGGATCACCGCGACCGTCGGGATCGGCACGAATCTGTATCTGGCCAAGGTCGCGATGGACATCGTGGCCAAGAAGGCTCCGCCCGACGAAAACGGCGTGCGGATCGCGGAGCTGGACCCGCTCTCGTACCGGAAGCTCCTCTGGGACCACCGGCCGCTGACGGACTTCTGGCAGATCGGGCCGGGAAAGGCCCGGCGGCTGACGGACGCCGGGCTCTGTACGATGGGCGATATCGCGGAGCGCTCGCTGCGCGACGAGGAGTATTTCTACCGGGCCTTCGGCATCGACGGGGAGATCCTGATCGACCACGCCTGGGGGCTCGAGCCCGTGCGCATGGAAGATATCAAGTCCTTCCGGAGCGATTCGAACAGCCTCTCCTCGGGGCAGGTGCTCCCGCGCCCGTACCGCTGCGAGGAGGCCCGGGTCGTCTTCCGGGAGATGGCGGATCTGCTGTGCGCGGACCTGTTTTCCAAAAATCTGACGACCCCGGCGCTGACCTGGTGGGTTTCCTACGACTATAAGAGCCTGGAGGAGAATCCGAATTACGCCGGTCCCGTGAAGCTCGACTTTTACGGGCGGCTCCATCCCTGCCACAGCGGCGGCACGGTTCGGCTCCGCGCGCGGACCAACGCGTTCAGCGTCATTGAGCGGGCGCTGCTCGCCTCATTCGACGCGAAGGCGGATCCCACGCTGCTCTTTCGGCGTCTGAGCGTCTGCGCCGAGGAAGTCCGGGCCGACGCCGGCGCCGATCAGCTCGACCTGTTTACCGACTATGCGGCGCAGGAAAAAGAAAAGCGGCTGTGCGGCGCTCTGCTGGACATCAAAAAGCGCCACGGAGCCAACTCCGTTCTCAAGGGCACGAACTTTCTGGAGGGCGCGACAGCCCGGGAGCGCAATCTGCAGATCGGAGGCCATCGTGCGTAGCGCGCCGCGGCGGGGAAGGCAAGAACGGCGGGACGTCGAGGACGCCGTCCCCTGCGGGGTAGGGGCGAGGTTTACGCGGCGGGACGTCGAGGACGCCGTCCCCTGCGGGGTAGGAGCGGGGTTTACGCGGCGGGACGTCGAGGACGCCGTCCCCTGCACAAAAAACTCTTCACTAAGCACTGACATGGAACAGACCGTCGAACAAAAATATAAATACGCTTTCTGCCGCGAGCGGCCGGAGCACCGTCTTCCCGACGATTTCGCCGTCCGGCACCCGAAGATGAAGCTGAGTCAGCGGGCCAAGATCTTCTCGCCCTTTTCGGCGCTGCGCGGCTTTGAGGAGGCCATCGACAGCAAGCTGGAGCGCTATGTCGGCAGAATCGAGCCGTCCGAGGAGGCGCGGGAGGCTCTCGACCGGACGCTCTCGGAGCTGGCCGGCCGCATGAAGGGCCGCCGGGCGGACGGCGAGCCCATCCGCGTCACCGCGGTGGTTTTCGTCCCCTGCGGCGACGAAAATCACGAGGCCTACGGCTGGGGCGGACGCTACGAGACGCTGACCGGGCCGCTTTGGAAGCTCGACCCGCTCGTCCGAAAGGCTCTGTGGGTCGGCGAGAACGTGATCGAGCTGGCGGATCTGCTGAGCCTTGCCGTCGAGGAGCCGCAGGGGGAGGATGACTGAGATGTGCTGCCGCTATTATATGGAAATGTCGCCGGCGCTGCGCCCGATCGTCGAGGCCGCGGCGCGCTCGAAGCTCTACCGGGACAATATCGAAAAGCTCGCCAGGCCCCTGATCACCGAGGGCGAGGTCTTTCCCGATTCCCTCGTTCCCGTGATCGCCTCCGGGAAAAGCGGAAAAAAGGCCGTTTTCCCGATGCTCTGGGGCTATCACGTCCGGGGCATCGACCGCGTGATCGCCAACGCGCGCTCGGAATCCGCCGCGGAAAAGCCGAGCTTTCGCGAGGGCTGGGCCATGCACCGCTGTATCGTTCCGGCCTCCTGGTATTACGAATGGGAGCACCTGCCGACCGCGAGCGGGCGCATGAAGGCCGGCGGCAAATACGCCGTCATGCCCGGCGGCGAGGCGCTCACCTGTCTGTGCGGCCTGTACCGGCTGGAGAACGGCTATCCGCACTTCGTCATTCTGACGCGGGAGCCGGGCGAAAGCGTCGCGGGTCTCCACGACCGGATGCCGCTGATCCTCCCGGAGGCGGACGCGGAGCGCTGGATCGACCCGGCGGTGAATCCGCACCTCCTGCTCGCGTCCGCCCTCACCGACATGGTAGCGGAAAAAGTGAACAGCGCGTAAAAGCCGACTGCACAGCAAGCCTTCATCAGATACGAAAAAGCTGGGTTGTCTGTTTCCGTCTTCGGTTTTGATCCGGAGATGATCATCTCTCACTTAGCACCGAAAAAGCGATCGTTTTTCCTCCCTTTTTCACAGAATGTGTACAAACATTTTCGCAAAGAGCCGCAAAGCAAAAAAAGGCTGCCGGTAGGATAGACTTCTCCTGTCTATCCTGCCGGCAGCCTCTCACAATACATGGCCAAGCCGTCGGGAAACGGATGTATGTCCGCTTATGAGCTTTTATGAAAAGCTTCCGTACATGGCAACAGCCTCGTCTATGGTGATCTCACCTTTTCCCACCTGGAAGGCCGCGACACGGATCTGAACCGTGAGAGGATCTTTGATGCCGACCACTTCCGGGGATATGGTACGCGCTGCGGGCACCTGACCGAAGGGCGCGTAAACCGCATCGAAGGAGAGGTCGTTTGTGGGTGTTGTCAGGCGCTTCACGGAAGCCATCGCGCTGAGCTCTTCGTCTGTAATCAGAAACCGCAGGAATTCATTGGTCATATCCAGATTGTCGCAGTTTTTGTTTACAGAGAACTGAATCGAAGGACTGTCGATGAAATATCCGCCGTCGTCTGTCAGGGGGATCGGCGCAAACGAGTAATCGAAAGGCGCCTTGGAAAACGCCTCGGACTGACTTTCCCGTTTTTTGGTTCCGGACACGGTATCCCCTGTGCAGATCATCATCGGAACGTCGCCTTCAAAGAAGCGCAGGATCACCTTGGTATAGTTGTCCTCGATCTTGTCGCACTCCGCAAGATCGATGCAGCCGCTCCGAATCAGCTGTTCCACCGCTTCCAATGCCGGACGCATGAATTCTCCGGCCGCAGGATCCAGCTCGTTGGCGAGCGCAAGCGCTTCCGGATTATCGGCAAGCGCAGCGACAAACAACGGATAAGCGACCGTATTCATGAAGCAGCCGGACGATTTAAGACTGTAGCCCATCATAGGGCTGGCGTAACCCTTGCTGCGGAAGGCTTCGCATACGGCTGTCAGCTCTGTCCATGTGGTCGGGATGCTGAGGCCTTCCTTTTCAAACAGGTCGTTGTTCACCAGCATGCCGTAGGTCCTGGAGAAAACCGGCACCGTAAACACATGGCCTTCTGCGTCCTGATTGAGAAGGCCCGGGCGGATGCAGGCCAGATTCAGCTTCAAAGCGGGGTCTGAGAGCTCCTCCATGTGAGCGCATACCGAAGCGTATTTTTCATTTCCCATCATCCAGGTGTATGAGAAAAAAATGTTGGGCTTGTCATTGCTTTCCAACGCTGTGCCAAGGATGTTGTTATAGTCGTCCAGTTTCACATAGCTCAGCTGCACGTTCGGATAGATCTCATTGAACTTGTCGAATTCGGCCTCCAGCGCCTCAAAGTTGTCGTAGCTTCCGACTACCGTGATGCTGCAGCTGGTATCTGTATCGAGGGAAGGCTTGAATTCGGCTGCGGTTTCTTCCTGCGGTTTCCCGCCGCAGGCCGTCAGCGATACCAGTGTGCTGATGAGTAGAATAACGCAAAGAAATTTCTTCATGATCTTTTTTCCTCCTTCATTCGGCGAATTTCTTTTATGACAAGGTTAATGTCTACCGGTTTTGCGATATGTCCGTTCATGCCGGCGTTCAGACACTCTGTGACGTTTTCCGAGAAAGCGTCCGCCGTCATGGCTATGATCGGTATGGAAGACGCCCACGGATCATCAAGCGCACGGATTTTCCTTGTGGCGTCGAGTCCGTTCATCTCCGGCATCTGTATATCCATGAAGATCAGCGCATAGCTGCCTTTTTCCGCCCGGCTCATTTTTTCCACACAGATGCGTCCGTTTTCGGCGCGCTCCGTTGTGATTCCGAACATGCCGAGCATCGTGGAAATGATCTCCCAGTTGATATCATTATCCTCCGCAATGAGAATGTTCATTCCCTGCAGATCCGAATAGTCCTTCTCCGGTTCAACGGACTTTGCCTCCATCCCGAGGAGCTCGTTGATTTTATCGTAAAGGACGGATCGGAACAACGGCTTGCCGACGAAGCCGTTTGCTCCGGCTCCCTTCGCCGCGTCCTCGATATCAGACCAGTCATAAGCGGATATCAGCAGAATGGGAATGTTCGCATCCACTTCCGTGCGGATCCGGCGGATCGTTTCAACGCCGTCGATATCCGGCATTTTCCAGTCAAGGATCACAACCGCGTAATCCCGTCCTGTTTCGTGCCGATGCAGGATCATGCCGAGTGCTTCCAGGCCGCTTTCCGCACGGTCGGCTGTCAAGCCGAGAGACTCCAACGTATCGACTGCGGTCTCCAGAAAGATCTCATCGTCATCGACGATCAGAACATCCATGGGCTCAAGCATCATATCTTCTCTCTGCCGATCTGCAATGGGGATATCCAGCTTTACGGTAAATGTCGTTCCTTTTCCCTGTTCGCTCTGGCAGTCGATGGTGCCTCCCATCAGATCGACCATTTGCTTCGTGATGGCAAGGCCGAGCCCGGTGCCCTGGATGCTGTTCACCCGGCTGTCTGTCTGGCGCGAAAAGGGCTGATACATGTTTGCCATAAATTCCGGACTCATGCCGATGCCGGAATCGGCGACGGTATAGGTCAGTCGGACGCAGCCGGGCGTCTGGCTTTCCTCTTCGCGCATGTCCACGCTGACATGCCCGCTCGGCGGGGTGTATTTGACGGCGTTGGAGAGGATATTGATAAGGACCTGATTCAGTCTGAGCTGGTCGGCATATAGATATTCTTTTCCCATCCCACTGGCGCGGAAATTGAAATCGATGTTTTTTTCCTTGACCATGGGCTGGGAAATGTTTACGAGGTTTTCCACCGTTTCGACGATGGAGAAGGTCTGCGGGCTGAGAGTCAGCTTTCCGCTCTCGACCTTGGAAATGTCCAGAATGTCGTTGATCAGCGTGAGCAGGTGATTGCTGGCAAGCGTGATCTTCCGCAGGTTTTCTCTTACCGATTCCGTATCGCCGAGATTCTTTTCCGCGATCGTCGTAAGGCCGATGATCGCGTTCATCGGCGTGCGGATATCATGAGACATCGTCGAGAGGAAATTGCTTTTTGCCTTGTTCGCCGCCGCCGCTTCTCTGGCTGCCGCCTGGAGCTTTTTGTTGAAATCAAGCATGACTGCCAGATCGAATACGAACAGTATCAGGAGACCCGCAGAAACGAAGCCGATCAACAGCCAGTTTTCGGTATTGACACGCAGATTCTTCATGGGCATGAAGCTGAGAAGCGTCCATCCCTCCGCAGCCTCAACCGGCGTATGGGCGAGGATACATTCCTCACCGCGGGAATTAAGCATAGTAAAAGAGCCTGTTGAAGACGTGATTTTTCCGAAGAGCTCATCGTCGGCGGCGGGGTCTATGATGTTGTAGGATCTGTAAAACTCAAAGAAGCTGGAATTTTTGAAGGAATGCCCCTTGATGATGTAATCTCCGTTTGCGTCGATCAAGGAAAACTCTGCATTTTCGAACTCTTCCTGAGGGAAGACCCATTTTTGCTCCAGTTCTGAAATCGGCAGCACACGCAGCAGAATTGCGTCCCGTGTGGCTCCGGTCTCCGGATCGTGGAGGGTAATATCATTACAAAAAGCGATGGACTGTTCGCCGTTGACCGGGTTCGTGTAAGCACGGGAAATATTGATGGATTCCCCTATAGTAGTATTGATCCAGCTCACATCGTTCAAAAAACCGATCTGTTTATACGAGACGAAATAATTACCGGGATCATCCGTTCTCGCTCTGGTAGACAGTCCGGTGAGCGTATCAGGATAAACGATATGCGCGGAAGCGTTCGGCAGCACATGAGAGATCCGAATGAAGGAGGCAGCGTCTTCGATGGTCATGTCCTTGCTGTTGATAAAGCGAGCCCAAACGTCACAGATACGCTGTTCACCCTACAGATAATTCTCCGTGACATGCTCCATTGTGATCGTGGTATTTTCAAAATGCTCTATTTGCCTTTGGGCCGCAACTCTGCCCTCGTAGTTGGAATTCAGAACCACGAAGGTCAGCATTACGACCATAATGAATATATTGACCAGAATGACCCAGGTTTTTTTCATAGCGCTTTCTGCCCCCGCATCTCATTTCCAAACGAGCCGGCACATCTGCAGGCGAACGACGCGTATCGGGATTCTCTTCGGTTATATTGTACTCTGTTTTTTGACTGATTTCAACTGGATTATGTACAGAGATTCGGGGAATCAGGAAGCAGGGCGTTTTTTTCGTTATAGAGATTGAAAAAGAACTCGCCTGCGTGGTATAATATTTCAGCTATCGGTTGATTGTTGAGAGAGGTGCCATTTTGCTGCTGAACAATGTGGAATTGGACCTGAAAACAAAGCGCAAAGAAGGCGGCGTGTCACAGGCCGGAATTGCTGAAAAGCCGGGGGCAATGGTCTCTTATGCAAAAAATACAAGGATTCCGGCGTTTCTCTTGTGCATATTGATGGCATTGAGTCTGATCATGCCGTTAACAGCCTATGCACAGGAAGGACGATCTAGCCCTGATCCTGCTTGACCTGCTGATGCCCCGTCTCAGTGGTATCGATGTGCTGAAAACCATGAAAAACGACGAGAATATCCGGGATATTCCCGTTATCGTTATGACCACAGACCAGGATGCCGAGCTGGAGTGTCTCAATCTTGGCGTCATGGACTTTGTCTCCAAGCCCTATCCCAAGGCGGAGATCATTCGGTCCCGGGTCAACAAGTGCATCGAGCTGGCTGAAGACCGTGATATCATCCGCGCTACCGAGCGTGACAGTCTTACCATGCTGTTCAATATTGACTACTTCCGCCGCTACGTGCAGATGTTCGACCAGAACGACTGGGATGTACCTATGGACGCCGTGGCGGTGCGTGTGGACAACTTCCGGGCGATTATCGAAAAGCACGGGAAGACCTGTGGCGACAAAGTGCTTCGAAGCATTGGCGAACGATTGAGAACCCTCTCGCGGGAGATCGGCGGCGTAGGCAGCCGTCAGGGTGAAGACACTTTCCTGATCTACTGCCCCCATCGGGAGGACTACCCGGGGCTTTTGGCCCGTCTGTCAGATAATCTGACCGTGGATGAGTCCTCCGCCGGCCAGGTGCGGCTGAGGATAGGTGTTTATCCTGCTGCAGATAAAAAACTGGACATTGAACGCAGATTTGAAAACGCCAGAGCTGCGGCAGGTGCTGTCGGGGCAGCCACAGAATCGTCTGTTGGAATCTTTGATGCGGATATGCAAGGACCCAAAGAAGTGCAATAGGGAGAGAGACATGATGCCGGAACAAAGAAACACATTTAATCCTTCTGCTGAAAAAAGACGAATCCTCGTGGTTGAAGATGAGTTCATCAATCAGGAGGTTCTAAAGGCGCTGATCAGCGACACGTATGAAGTCATTCAGGCGTTTACCGGGACAGAAGCGCTGGAAATCGTCAGTGCCCAATACGAAACGATCAGCCTGATCCTGTTGGATCTGAACCTGCCGGATATCCACGGTCTGGATGTTCTGCACAGGATGAAAGAAGATCCTCTGCTTAACCGTTTGCCTGTGATCGTAATGACTGCCGACAGTGAAGCCGAGGTAGAAAGTCTTACGCTGGGAGCGATCGACTTTATTCCCAAGCCCTATCCCCAGCAAAAAGTCATTCTTGCCCGCATCCTCCGGACAATAGAACTGTCGGAGGACAGGGATATTCTGCGATGGACAGAGCGAGACCATCTGACGGGACTGTATAATATTGAGTTTTTCTATCGCTATGCCGCCCAATTGGATGCCTATCATAAGGATGCTCCAACTGACGCGATCATGCTGAACATTAACCATTTCCGTACCATCAACGACCGTTTTGGAAAAAGCTATGGCGATGAGGTGCTTCGGCAGGTGGCGGAACGTGTGCGGGGGGCGGTCAGGGAAACGGGCGGCATTGTATGCCGCGGCGAGGCGGATACCTTCCTGATTTACTGTCCCCATCGTGAGGATTACGATGTGATCCTTGACAGCACCAGTATTATCATGCCGGGGGATGGCCAACACGAAAACCGCCTCCGCATCCGGATGGGCGTCTATGCAGATGTAGACAAGACGCTGGATATCGAGCGACGCTTTGACAGGGCAAAGATGGCCGCCGACACTGTCAGAGGTAATTTTGCCGATGCAATCGGGTTGTATGACAGCACAATGCGCGAGGCAGAGCTGCTCTCTGAACAACTGATTGAGGACTTCCCGACAGCCATTCGGGAGAAGCAGTTTCAAGTGTTTTATCAGCCAAAGTTCGATGTCCGGCCAAACGATCCGGTTCTCTGCAGCGCCGAGGCCGTGGTACGCTGGAAGCATCCAGGTCTGGGCATGATCAGTCCCGGCGTTTTTATCCCACTGTTTGAAAAGAACGGTCTGATACAGAAGCTGGACCGATTTGTCTGGTCGGACGCAGCCGCACATGTGCGCGCATGGAAGGAACGTCTCGGCATTTCTTTGCCTGTGTCGGTCAACGTTTCCCGCGTGGATCTGCTTGATCCCTCTCTCGTGGACAAGCTGCAGAGCATCGTGTCGGAAAACGGGTTGAGCTCCAGCGAATTGCTTTTGGAAATCACGGAATCCGCTTATACCGAAAACGCTGAGCAGATTATCGAAAAGGTCAACCAGCTGCGGCAGATTGGCTTCCGCATTGAGATGGATGACTTTGGCTCCGGATACTCTTCCCTCGGCATGCTTTCCTCTTTGCCAATTGATGCGCTGAAGCTGGATATGCAGTTCATCCGTAACGCTTTCAAGCAGAAGAAGGATACCCGGCTGTTGGAAGTCATGATCCAACTGGCAGAGAATTTCGAGGTTCCAACCATTGCTGAGGGAGTAGAAACCGAGGAACAGATGCTTACGCTCAAGATGATGGGCTGTGACATCGTTCAGGGTTACTATTTCTCGCGTCCGCTTCCGGCAAATGAGTTTGAAGTTTATATAGTAGAAAACTGGAAGCCGATGCATCAAACAGATTCGGACCGGAAGCCCCGGCAGGATCATGACAGATTCTCCTATGACTCGCTTCACGACGCCGTAACGGGGTTCTATAACAGCAACGCCTTTGATCTTCTGTTCCATGGCAATGAACATAAACAGATTGCCGTTCTGGCGGCAGAGATTGACAACTATTCCGCTTTGCGCCAGGAAAACGGTCAGGAGTATGTGGATCACATGGTACGCAGGGTAGCCGATGTACTTCGCGGCAACTTTCGGAGCATGGATCAAATATGCCGTCTGAGGGAGGATAAATTCGTCATCATCATGACGAGCCTGGGCAGCAAGGGCAGGAATCTGGTTACGACAAAAATAGACCATATCAACTTCGAGCTGTGGGAAAACCCCGACGGGCTCGCGCCGATCTCGCTGAGTGTGGGTGTTGCTTTCTCAGACCGGAACAAACCGGAGGGAGACGTTTTTCAGGATGCCGAGACTGCGTTGGAGCGCATGAAGGAGATACGGACGGCGGGATATGCCTTGTATTAAATCATCGATAGGCGTGTTATGATTTGGGAAAAGGAGAAAAATGAAAATGACAATCGACGAGCTGAAAGCTTATGGCGCCAATATAACCGAGGGACTGCAGCGCTGCATGAACAATGAGAGTTTTTATTTCCGTCTGGTGAAAATGATCCCCGGAGATCCCAATTTTCAGAAGCTGAACGATGCAATGGAAGACGGGGATCTCGACGCCGCCTTTGCGGCTGCCCACGCGCTCAAGGGCAGCACCGGCAATCTGTCCCTGACGCCGATTTTCGCGCCTGTCTGCGAGATTACGGAGCTGTTACGCGCAAGAACTCAGATGGATTATTCGGCGCTGATCGGGAAAATCCGTGTTGCCCGCGATGAGCTGGCGCGTATCTGTGAGGACTGAATATTATCGTCGGGGCAGTTGGCCCTTTCCGCCTGAGGAAAACGGATGTTAAGGCAGGGCATTCATCGCTGAATTTCTTGAACCGGGGTCTCAGGGGTCTCCCCTGAAAAGCAGTCTCTGTCCGTTCAGAGACGTTGCTTGTCAAGATTGGTCCCCGTTCATTTGTCGGTTTCGCAGCCCGATCCCATTCATATTAGTTTGCCCGCCTCGGTTTTCGAGGCGGGCATTTCCTTCACTGTGCGGTTGTTACCTTATTTGGCCGCTGCTCGATCTCTTTCCGTTCCTCTTCCGTCATGAAGAACGCATAGACCGGAATCTGAAGCGTATCGCATACGCGCTCGATCGTGTCAACGGACAGCTGCCCGCATCTGCGCTTGGCGGCGTCAAATGTCGAGTAGTGGAT
>JAILOS010000028.1 GCA_024690695.1 Oscillospiraceae bacterium | reverse complement strand
ATGGATCAGCTAAAACGGGTTTCAGCAAGCTCGGTCATTCATTACCACGCCAATATCCATAAAGCTCTGAAATATGCCGTAAAGAATGACCTGATTCCAACGAATCCTGCGGACAAGGTGGAGCGCCCCAAAAAGAATCGGTTTATTGGCAGCTTTTATGACAGCGACGAGGTGCAAAAACTCTTTACTTCCGCAAAAGGTACTCGCCTTGAGATCCCGATTTTTCTTGGTGCATTCTACGGCCTGCGGAGAAGCGAAGCCCTTGGACTGAAATGGAGCGCGATTGACTTTCAGAACAACACCATTACCATCCGCCATACTGTCACATCCTGCAACCTTAATGGCAAGCACGTTCAGATCGCCCAGGATACCACGAAAACAAAATCCAGCATGCGTACGCTGCCCCTTGTCCCAGCCTTTAAGGAAAAGCTGTTAGCGCACAAAAAGCAGCAGGAGGAATACCGGCGCGTATGCGGCAGAAGCTATGACAAGCGGTATCTGGACTACATCTGCGTGGACGAGATGGGAACTCTGATTTCTCCGCACTATCTCACTTCAGCATTTTCGAAGCTGCTTGCCAAGAACAACCTGCGGCATATTCGTTTCCACGATCTCCGGCATAGTTGCGCGTCTCTTTTACTCTCCAACGGCGTCCCGATGAAACAGATCCAGGAGTGGCTCGGTCACAGCGACTTCTCGACCACAGCCAATGTATATGCCCATCTGGACTACAACTCCAAATTGTCCTCGGCAGACGCGATGGTGAATGGCCTGAAAGGTGCGCTGACCGCGATCCAATAAGCAAAAAACGCCAGCTTCCAAGCGACAAAACCGCATGAAAACTGGCGTTTGGCGGAGCGGGTGGGATTCGAACCCACGTGAGGTTGCCCTCAAACTGATTTCGAATCAGCCCCGTTATGACCACTTCGATACCGCTCCGTATTTGATTGGCAAAGGCAGTGTGCTCCGAAGCACCTTGGAAAAAGGAGAGAAAAGCAGGAGAGAAAAGCCTTAAAATCGCTTCCATATGATACCGTGAAAGCCTTGAAAAATCAAGACATTTTCGAAAGAGGCTTCCAAAATGGCCATTCGGTTTCGAGTCGGGGCCGTTATGACCACTTCGATACACCTCCGGATCGAAGAGCGGCGGACGCGCACGGCGCCGCCGTCTGCGGGCTCTGCCATTATACCCAATCCGCAGGGAAAAATCAAGCCGCCTGCGCAGATTTTTCCGCAAAGTGTTTTCATATCGTTCATATAATTTGCATATAAACTTATATAAAAGCGTTGACAATTTATGCCCTCGGGTGTAAGATGGGCCTGTAAAAGAGAAGGAGATGATCCGCAGCATGAAAAAAACCCTGTACAGCCTGATGCTCAACGAGGAGGTCGTGCGGCAGGTGGACCTGGCGGCGCACCGCCTCGGGACGAACCGCTCGAGCCTGATCAACCAGATCCTGGCCGAGTACGTCGGCTACACCACGCCGGAGCGCCGCATCAACGACGTGCTGTCCGCGATCGAACAGCTGATGAGCCCCTCGCGCGAGCTGGTGCCCTTTTTCGCGCCGAACAGCCTTTCGATGTCGCTCAAGAGCTCGCTGGAGTATAAATACCGCCCCACGATCAAATACGAGGTGGAGCTCTACCGCAGCGGCGAGGACACGATCGGCGAGCTGAGCGTCTTGTTCCGCACGCAGTCGGCCGCGCTGATCGCCGCGATGACGGATTTCTTCCGGCTCTGGAAGACGCTGGAGGACCGCCATCTCGCGCCCGCGCTCGGCGTGAAGCTCAGCTACGCGCTCTACGACGGGAAATTCGTCCGCAGCCTCGCCGCGCCGGATAAAAACTGCACGTCCGCGGAGCTGGCCGGGGCGATCTCCGAGTACATCAAGCTCTTCGACCGGCTGATGAAGGGCGCGCTCACCGGGCGGCTGGACGCCCACGAGGTCGAGGCCGCTTACTATTCCTGGTTCGTCAACGCGCCGATCCATATCTGAAGCGGCGCGCAGTCCCCGGGAGGCCGGACGCGCCGCAGAAGAGCGGCCCGCGGCCGGATCCTGACGGAAGCGCCGCAGAAAGGAGTTTGAACGCTTATGAATGCCGAAAAATATACGAAAAAATCTCTCGAAGCCCTGCAGACCGCGCAGGCGATGGCCGAGGAGAACCGCAACAGCACCATCGCCCCGGAGCATCTGCTCTACGCACTGGTCGATCAGGACGGGGGGCTGATCCCCTCGCTGCTCGGGCGCATGGGCGTGGACGCCAACGCCCTGCTCGCCGAGCTTGACAGCGCCGTGTCCGCGCTGCCGCGGCTGGGCGCGAGCACGCAGGTTTACCTCTCGCCGGAGCTCGACCGCGTGCTGAAGGCCGCCGAAAAGGCCGCCGCCTCGATGGGCGACGAATACACCTCGGTCGAGCACCTGATGATCGGCCTCTTCGCCGCCGGAAGCCCTGCGGTCAAGCGCCTCTTCGCCGACCACGGCATCACGAAGGCCGCCTTCAGCGCGGAGCTGGCGAAGGTGAAATCCGCCCCGGTCACCGGGGACAACCCCGAGAGCACCTACGACGCGCTGACAAAGTACGGCACCGACCTCGTACAGCGGGCGCGGGACAACAAGCTCGACCCGGTGATCGGCCGCGACGCCGAGATCCGCAACGTCATCCGCATCCTCTCGCGCAAGACGAAGAACAACCCCGTGCTGATCGGCGAGCCCGGCGTCGGCAAAACGGCCATCGCCGAGGGCCTCGCGCAGCGCATCGTGCGCGGCGACGTGCCCGAGGGGCTGAAGGACAAGACGATCTTCTCGCTGGATATGGGCGCGCTGATCGCCGGCGCAAAGTACCGCGGCGAGTTTGAGGAGCGCCTGAAGGCCGTGCTCGAGGAGATCCGCCGGTCCGAGGGAAAGATCCTGCTTTTCGTCGACGAGCTGCACAACATCGTCGGCGCGGGCAAGACCGAGGGCAGCATGGACGCCGGGAACCTCCTCAAGCCGATGCTGGCGCGCGGCGAGCTGCACTGCATCGGCGCGACGACGCTGGACGAGTACCGCAAGTACATCGAGAAGGACGCGGCGCTCGAGCGGCGCTTTCAGCCGGTGCTGGTGGACGAGCCGACCGTCGAGGACACGATCTCGATCCTGCGCGGCCTGAAGGAGCGCTATGAGGTCTTCCACGGCGTGCGCATCCACGATAACGCCCTCGTCGCCGCGGCGACGCTCTCCAAGCGCTATATCACGGACCGCTTTCTGCCCGACAAGGCCATCGACCTCGTGGACGAGGCCTGCGCCCAGATCCGCACGGAGATCGACTCGATGCCCGCGGAGCTGGACGACGTGCGGCGCAAGATCATGCAGCTCGAGATCGAGGAGACCGCGCTGCGCAAGGAGGACGACACGCTCAGCCGCGAGCGGCTCGTCAAGCTGCGCGCGGAGCTGGCCAACGCCAAGGACCGCTTCAACGAGATGAAATCCCGCTGGGAGAGCGAAAAGAACGGCGTGGACGAGGTCAAGCGCCTGAAGGCCGAGATCGAGAAGACCCACGCCGACATCGAGCAGGCCCAGCTCCGCTATGAGTACGAGACGGCCGCGCGCTTGAAATACTCCGACCTGCCCGCGCTGGAAAAGAAGCTGCGCGAGGCCGAGCAGGCCGCCGAAAACCGCAGGACCGACACGCTGATCCGCGACACGGTCACCGAAGAGGAGATCGCCGGCATCGTCGCCCGCTGGACGGGCATCCCGGTCGCCCGGCTGATGGAGGGCGAGCGGGAGAAGCTGCTGCACCTCGACGAGCTGCTGCACCGCCGCGTCGTCGGTCAGGACGAGGCCGTGCAGAAGGTGACGGAGGCGATCCTCCGCTCCCGCGCCGGCATCGCCGACCCGAACCGCCCGATCGGCTCCTTCCTCTTCCTCGGCCCCACCGGCGTCGGCAAGACGGAGCTGGCGAAGGCCCTGGCGGCGAGCCTCTTCGACGACGAGCACAGCATCGTGCGCATCGACATGACCGAGTATATGGAGAAATTCTCCGTCTCGCGCCTGATCGGCGCGCCTCCCGGCTACGTCGGCTACGACGAGGGCGGCCAGCTCACCGAGGCCGTGCGCCGCCGTCCCTACAGCGTCGTGCTCTTCGACGAGGTGGAGAAGGCGCATCCGGACGTGTTCAACATCCTGCTGCAGATCCTCGACGACGGCCGCATCACCGACTCGCAGGGCCGCACCGTGGACTTCAAGAACACGATCATCATCCTGACCTCGAACCTCGGCAGCCAGGCGCTGCTGGAGGGCATCGACGAGCGCGGCGAGATCAGCGAGGCCGCCCGCGCGGCGGTCCGGCGCGAGCTGCACCGCGCCTTCCGGCCGGAATTTCTGAACCGCCTGGACGAGACGATCCTCTTCCACCCGCTGACGAAGGAAAACCTCTCCGGCATCATCGACATCCTGAGCGCCTCGCTGCGCGCGCGGCTGGCCGAGCGCTCGCTGAAGCTCGAGATCACGGACGCGGCGAAGGAGCTGCTGATCGAGCGCGGCTACGACCCGCTCTTCGGCGCGCGCCCGCTGCGCCGGACCCTGCAGAGCGGCGTGGAGACCCTGCTGGCGCGCCGCATCCTCTCCGGTGAGCTCTCCGCCGGCGCGACTCTGACCGTCGACGTCGAAAACGGCGAGCTCTGCGTGCGCTGAGCGCACGCAGGGGAGGCCCCGGCGGCGTAGGGGCGGGTTTTCCCGGCGGAGCCGGGATTCCGCCCGCCGCTTGCCGCAAATCCTTTGAAAATTAGGAATGAGGAATGAGGAGTGAGGAATGAGGAGTGAGGAATGAGGAGTGAGGAATGAGGAATGAGGAATTGAAGAGGCGCCCGTGTCGGATCACCGCAAAGCCCGGATAGATTCCGTAGGGGCTGGCGCCCAGCCCGTGGCCGAGCCCGTGATATGGCTCCCTTCCGCAGAAGGAAGATTCCCCCGGCGGGGGAAATGTCCGCGAAGGGGACAAAAGGGGGGAGGAAGCTGTCAGACGCCGATCCCCCGCGAGGCGGCTGACTGAGGGTTTCTTTTTCGTGTCTGTTCTTGCGGAGGCATGAGGGCATGCCTCCCTACGCGCGGGGAAACCCCCAGGCGCTTCGCGCCAGCCCCCTTCTGCGGAAGGGGGCCATTTTCGCGCGTAGGGGCGGCAATCTGCCGCCCGCTGTCGGTTTACGGTGAACCTCGGATCAGCCACCCCCGCGCAGGACAAGCAACAATTTCAACATAAAGCTACGGCGAATTCGTAAATCATCACGAATTCGCCGTACGATTTCTGTTATTCACCGTTTCTCCGCCGGGAAGGGCAAGCCCTTCCCCTACGCGCGATCCAAACCTGCCCCCAAAACGGGGAAGCAAGGGCACCTCATCAGTCAGCCGCCTCGCGGGAGATCAGCGGCTGACAGCTTCCCCTCAAGGGGAAGCCATAGGGCGCCGTCCCCTGCGCTCCCTGACCGGGTCCCGCTGTAATCCGACGGGCGGCAGCTTGCCGCCCCTGCGAAATTCCGACTTCCGAATTCCGAACTCCTCATTCCTCTTTCTTCCTGAACACCCATTTTTTCTGGATCAGGTAGTTCGTCACGAAGATCACGGTATCGACGCCGGTTTTGACGAGGGTGCGCAGGCCGGGGGCGGTGACGCCGAGGGTCCTGTCCAGCAGGCTCACGACGCCCGCCGAGAGCAGCATCATCGGGACGGCGAGCAGATAATAGCGCAGCAGCGCCTTGCCGTATTCGCCCCGGTGGTCAAAGACCAGGCGGTTGTTGACGTTGAAGTTGTAAAACGAGGAGATCGCGCGCGCCGCGACGGTGCAGGCCAGGTCCGCCCAATTCCCGAGCCCGCCGAAGACGAAGCGCGCGAAGAGGTAGAACAGGCCGATATCGAGGCCGAAGGAGCTCAGCGAGGCCAGCGCGTATTTGATGATTTGCCCGTATTTCTGCCAAAAAGCTTTCATTTCTTTCCGAACCTGGCCTTTGCCATGATCTTGAAGATGCGCCAGGAGTCCTTGACGGCGTGATAGTGCGAGCTGTAGTCCTCCGGGTCGTAGACCGTGGCGATGGACTGCT
>JAILOS010000017.1 GCA_024690695.1 Oscillospiraceae bacterium | reverse complement strand
CTTAAAAAAGGGCGGTAGCATCATCTGCTACTGCCCTATTGCAGTTCCTCTTCTATATTATACACATAAAAATCCATAAGTAAAGCCACAACTTCACTATATATGGCATCACCCTGGCTCACACCGTTTGCTTTAAGATTTACGGGCCGGTGGAGCGGGCGTGAATCTTATCATCGACCAGGTGGTGCAGCTTGAGGAAGTACACCCAGCCCACGGTGACGTCGTTGTCGAACTTCTCGCCGGTGCGGCCGTCGTACATGACGCTCTTGCCGTCCTCGCGCAGGCCGGCCTCACGGAGCGTTTCGCGGATCGTCGTCTCGTTGGCGCCGTTGAAGGTCGGCGTCGCGACCTTCAAGTGGAGTGCCTGCGCGGCGTAGCCGAGGTGGACCTCCAGGACCTGACCGATGTTCATACGGGAAGGAACGCCCAGGGGGTTGAGCACGATATCCAGCGGGGTGCCGTCGGGCAGATAGGGCATGTCCTCGCGCGGGAGGATGCGGGAAACGACGCCCTTGTTGCCGTGGCGGCCCGCCATCTTGTCGCCGACGGAGATCTTGCGCTTCTGGGCGATATAGACGCGGACGACCTCGTTAACGCCGGGGTTCATCTCGTCGCCGTTGTCGCGGGTAAACACCTTGACGTCGACGACGATGCCGCTCTCGCCGTGGGGAACCTTCAGCGAGGTGTCGCGCACCTCGCGGGCCTTCTCGCCGAAGATCGCGCGCAGCAGGCGCTCCTCGGCGGTCAGATCGGTCTCGCCCTTCGGCGTGACCTTGCCGACCAGGATATCGCCCGCCGTGACCTCGGCGCCGACCATGATGATGCCGCGCTCGTCGAGGTATTTCAGCGCGTCGTCGCCGACGCCGGGGATATCGCGGGTGATCTCCTCGGGCCCGAGCTTGGTGTCGCGGGCGTCGCACTCGTACTCCTCGACATGGATGGACGTGAACACGTCCTCCATCACGAGCCGCTCGTTGAGCAGGATGGCGTCCTCGTAGTTGTAGCCTTCCCAGTTCATATAGCCGACGAGGATGTTCTTGCCCAGCGAGATCTCGCCGTTGGAGGTGCTGGGTCCGTCGGCCAGAACGTCGCCCTCGCTGACGCGGTCGCCCACGCTGACGATGGGACGCTGGTTGATGCAGGTGCCCTGGTTGGAACGGGCAAACTTGATGAGCCGGTAGTCCTTCACATTGCCGTCGTCGTAGCGGACGGTGACGTTCGTCGCGTCGACGCGGGTGACAGTGCCCTCGCCCTCGGCGAGGACGCAGACGCCGGAGTCGACCGCGCACTTGTGCTCGATGCCGGTGGCGACGATCGGAGCCTGCGTGGTCATCAGCGGAACGGCCTGACGCTGCATGTTCGCGCCCATCAGCGCGCGGTTCGCGTCGTCGTTCTCAAGGAAGGGAATCATCGCCGTCGCAATGGAGATCATCATCTTCGGGCTGATGTCGATGTAGTCGACGTCCTCGCGGTTGACTTCGATCGTATCGTTGCGGTGACGGCAGGTAATGCGCTTGTTGATCAGCACGCCGTTTTCGTCGACGGGCTCGGAGGCCTGGGCGACGATGTACTGATCCTCGACGTCGGCCGACATGTACTCCACCTCGTCGGTCACGCGGCAGGTGCCCTTTTCGACCTTGCGGTAGGGCGTGACGAGGAAGCCGTACTGGTTGGCGCGGGCGTAGGAAGCGAGATAGTTGATCAGGCCGATGTTCGGGCCTTCAGGCGTCTCGATCGGGCACAGACGGCCGTAATGGCTGTAGTGAACGTCGCGGACGTCGAAGCTCGCGCGCTCGCGGCTCAGACCGCCGGGGCCGAGGGCCGACATACGGCGCTTGTGCGTCAGCTCGGCCAGCGGGTTCGTCTGGTCCATGAACTGGCTCAGCGGAGAGGAGCCGAAGAACTCCTTGATCGCCGCGGTGACCGGGCGGATGTTGATCAGGCTCTGCGGGGTGACGATATCGAGATCCTGCAGGGTCATGCGCTCGCGGATCACGCGCTCCATGCGGGAGAAGCCGATGCGGAACTGGTTCTGCAGCAGCTCGCCGACGCAGCGGACGCGGCGGTTGCCCAGGTGGTCGATATCGTCGGGCTCGCCGATGCCGTGAGCCAGGCAGTTGAGATAGTTGACGGAGGCGAACATATCGTCTACGACGATGTGCTTCGGAGAGAGGATCTCGATATTCTCGGCGATCGCTTCCTTGAGCGCTTCGCCCTGATACTTCTCCAGCAGGTCGCGCAGAACGACGAGCCGCACGCTCTCGTTGATGCCGAGCTCGGCGGGATCGAAATCGACGAAGCGGGCCATGTCGCCGAAGCCGTTGGAGAAGACGCAGACGGTCTTCCCTTCCACGTTCAGCTTGACGCTCACGACGCCGGCGTCGGCGATCGCCCGGGCTTCCTCGCGGCTGAGGACGTGGCCCTCCTCGAACAGCAGCTCGCCGGTGAGCGGGTCGGCGACCGGAGCGGCCAGCATATGCCCGGAAATACGCGGGAACAGCGACAGCTTCTTGTTGAACTTGTAGCGGCCGACGTTGGAAATGTCGTAGCGGCGGCGGTCGAAGAACAGGCCGTTGAGCAGGCTCTCGGCGGATTCCACCGTCGGAGGATCGCCGGGACGCAGCTTGCGGTAGATCTCAAGCAGGCACTCGTCGCGGTTGGCGGTCGTGTCCTTGTCAAGCGTGGAGACGATGCGCTCGTCCTCTCCGAAGATCTGCTTGATGCGCTCGTTGGTGACGGCGCCGACGAAGCGATCGTCCACGCAGCTCAGCCAGGTCTCGGGCCGTTCGGCGTCGTAAGCGCCCATGGCCTTCAGGAACCAGGTGATGGGCAGCTTGCGGTTCTTGTCGATGCGGACGTTGAACACGTCGTTGACGTCGGTCTCATACTCGAGCCAGGCGCCGTGATACGGGATCACGGTGGAGGCGTAGAGGTTGATGAGAGACTTGTCCGTATTGCGCTCGTAATAGACGCCGGGCGAACGGACGATCTGCGAGACGATGACGCGCTCGGCGCCGTTGATGATGAAGGTGCCCCCGTCGGTCATGATCGGGAAGTCGCCCATGAAGATCTCCTGTTCCTTGATCTCGCCCGTCTCCTTGTTGTGCAGACGGACGCGGACCTTCAGGGGCGCGGCGTAGGTGGCGTCGCGGGCCTTGCATTCCTCTTCGCTGTACTTGGGCTTCTCGTTCATCGAAAAGTCGATGAAGCTCAGCTCGAGGTTGCCGGAATAGTCGGTCACGGCGTCGGTGTCCTTGAACACCTCGCGCAGACCGGTGTCCAAAAACCACTTGTAGGAGCTCTTCTGGATCTCCAGCAGATTGGGCATATCCATGATCTCCTGGGTGCGGGCAAAGCTCTTTCGCAGAGTTTTGCCATAGAGAACGTCTTTCGGCATGTGCGCACTCTCCTTGTTCGTTTTGAAAACGCCCGGGTGAGTTGTTGATTCTTTTTCGCCCGGTGTTGATTTAACCGCGTTGAGATGCTATACTTTGAGCAGATAGTGGGTGAGAATTGCCACTCCCCCTGCAAAACATAGCAAGTTATTTTACACCCGTACTATCGGAAAGTCAAGAGTTTTTTATTACGGCAGGAGAAGCTCTCCTGCCCTTTTTCATAGAGGGTACGCCGCCATGAAATTTGTCGCCGCTCTGTTCCTGTTTGCCGAGGCCGTCCTGGCCTTTCTGCTGCTGAGCCGCCGCGTTCGGCTCAAAAGCGCCGCGTCGTTTTCGGTTGTCTTCACGCTGCTGCTGGCCTCTTTCGTCCCGCGGCTGCTGTTTTTCGACTACGAAACGCTGGACTATCAGTGGTTTCTCGGCCCCTGGGTCGACTTTTACCGGAACAACGGCGGCTTTGCCGCGCTGAACCAGAATCTCGGCAACTACAACGTGCCCTATCTGACGCTTCTCGCCTTCTTTTCCTATCTGCCGGTCAGGGATCTGTATCTGATCAAACTGCTGAGCGTTCTGTTCGACGTGCTGCTCGCCTGGGGCGGGCTTCGGCTGGTCTCCCGCATGACGGAGGATCCCGTCCGGCGCATCGGCGTCTTCTTTGCATTGCTGCTGCTGCCCACCGTGTTCCTCAACGGCGCTTTCTGGGGACAGTGCGACAGCATCTACGCCGCGCTGGCCGTGCTGGCCCTGGCCGACGCGCTGGACGACCGTCCGTGGCGCTCGATGATCCTGCTTGCGCTCTCCTTCGGCTTCAAGCTGCAGGCCGTGTTCCTGATCCCGGTTTTTGCGGCCCTGCTCTTCACGGGCAAGCTCCGCTGGAAGCATCTGCCGGTTTTCCCGCTGAGCTACGTCGTATCCATTCTGCCGGCGGTGATCGCCGGGCGGCCGTTTTTTGAGACGCTCACGCTCTACCTCGGACAGACCGGCAGCATCGGCGACGGGCTCAACTACAACTCCCCTTCCGTCTTCGCGCTGATCCGGGATCCGGCCGATCCGGCGCTGGCCGGACGGATCGGGATCCTCGCCGCTTTTTTGTTCATGCTGCTGGTGCTGGGCGTGTGCTTCGTTTTCCGCCGCCGTCTCAGCGACCGAAGGATCCTCGCGGCGGCGCTGCTGCTGGCGATCGGCATCCCCTTCCTGCTGCCCCACATGCACGACCGCTATTTCTTCGGCGCGGACGCGCTGAGCGTCATCCTGGCCTTCGCCGCGCCCGAGCTTTTCCCTGTTGCCGCGCTCGTACAGTTTGCCTCGATCCTCGGCTACCACGCCTACCTCGCCCAGCGCTGGCTGCTGACGATGGATCACGGCGCCCGAGCGCTGATCCTCGCGCTGATCACGACCGGAGCGTACTGGCTCGTATCGCTTCGCCGTTGCGAGGACGGTGAAAAAAAACTTGACAAAACGCAATAATCTGCTATAATAGCCCATGCCTTAAATGCGGCGGCGCTTTGATGATCGCGGTTTTCAATGCAACCGATGCATCGGGCGTAATATGCGAGAGTGCTGGAACAGGTAGACAGGCACGTTTGAGGGGCGTGTGTCAACCGACGTGGGAGTTCAAGTCTCCTCTCTCGCACCAACAAAGAAACCTCTTTTGTCTACCGTGACAAGAGAGGTTTTTCTTGTTGTTTTTTTGACCGGCTATAGTATAATGAATCCATTAATAATCCGGCGCCTGTATGGGGGGAAGCTGAACCATGAAACTGACAGAACCTGCCATCGAATATGCTCAACAGATTCAAGCATATAGAAAAGAATTTCTTGACTGCGGAGATTCTATGGACGGTACAAGCTCGCTTAGACGCTTTGAGAATTCGCAGGAAT
>JAILOS010000107.1 GCA_024690695.1 Oscillospiraceae bacterium | reverse complement strand
GGGCGCGGCGGGAGCCGAAGGCGCCGAACAGGCCGCCGCCCTCGCCGTTCTTGGGAGCGGGCTTTTTCTCGGCGGGCCCGGCGTTGGAGCAGCTCTCCTCGCCGAGGGCGCTTTCAAACTGCATCTGCGCGGCGCCCGCCGCGGCCCCCCGCCCCGTGCGGCCCACGCGCGAGCGCACGGTGCGCTTCGGCGGCAGCGACACGCAGGTCGTGCTCTTCAACCCCAAGACCTTCGACGAGGCCGGCGATCTCGTGGGCCATCTGCAGCGCGGCCGCTCCGTGGTGACCACGCTGGAGGGCCAGCCCACCGAAAACGCCCGCCGCCTGCTGGACTTTATCTCTGGCATCACCTTCGCGCTGGACGGGAAAGTGACCCCCGTGGCCGCGAAGACCTATTTCATCACCCCGCAGAACGTGGATTTCGTCGCGCCTCAGGCGGAAACGCCCGAGAGCGAGGAGAAATCCTTCTGATACAGCCATTCCGAAAAACAGAGAAAGGGAGATACCGATATGATCACCGCTCAGGATATTCGTGAAAAAACCTTTGAGAAGGCCCGCGTGGGCGGCTACGAAATGGGCTCCGTCGACGATTTCCTCGACCAGCTGGCCGTCGAGCTTGAGGCCGCGCACAAGGAAAACGCCGTTTTGAAGAGCAAAATGAAGGTCTTGGTCGACAAGATCGAGGAGTACCGCACCAACGAGGAGGCCGCGCAGCGCGCCCTGCTGAGCGCGCAGAAGCTCGCCATCCAGATCGAGGGCGACGCCCGCAACCGCGCCGCCGCCATGCTGGCCGAGGCCGAGCGCCAGGTTCAGGCGCAGATCGGCTCCATCTCCCAGCAGGCCCGCAACGAGGAAGACCGCCTCGCCGCCGCCAAGAGCGCGACCGCGCGTTACGTGCGCGCCGCCGCCGAGGCCTTCAACCGCCAGCTCCGCTCGCTGGAGAACGTCAGCCGCGGCTTCATGCCCGAGGAAGCGCCCGCTCCGGCTCCGGTTCCGGTCGAGGAGCCCGCTCCGGCGCCCGCCCCGGTCGAAGAGGCCGAAGAGCCCGCTCCGGCGCCCGCCCCGGCCCCTGCCGGCAGCATCGAGGACACGCTGGCCCGTCTGCAGGCGCTCGACAGCGCGCCCGCCGAGGACGAGGCCCCGCTGACCCTGTAAGCATCCTATCCACCCACAGCTCGGGGCGGGCGCAGCAGCGCGCGCCCCGTTTCTGAGTTTATTGATTTTCGATCAGGAGAATGATCCCATGGCAAAAGATTATAACGCCACCCTGAACCTGCCGCAGACCGACTTTCCGATGCGCGCCGGCCTCCCCAAGCGGGAGCCGGATATGCTCGCGCGCTGGCTGGAGCAGGACGTCTATCGCGAGCTGCTCAAAAAGAACGAGGGGAAGCCCCGCTTCTCCCTGCACGACGGCCCTCCCTTCTCCAACGGGAACATCCACATGGGCCACGCGCTGAACAAGTCCATCAAGGATTTCATCGTGCGCTCCTACGCGATGCGCGGCTTCTGGACGCCCTTCATTCCCGGCTGGGACAACCACGGCATGCCCATCGAGAGCGCCATCATCAAGGAGCAGAAGCTCAACCACAAGGCCATGAGCGTGGCGGACTTCCGCTCCGCCTGCCAGGCCTACGCCGAGAAATACGTGCAGAAGCAGATGGAAGGCTTCAAGCGCCTGGGCGTGATCGGCGACTGGGAGCACCCCTACCGCACCATGAACAAGGGCTTTGAGGCGGACGAGGTCCGTATCTTCGGCCGGATGTACCTGAACGGTCACATCTACAAGGGCTTCAAGCCCGTCTACTGGTGCCCGCACGACGAGACCGCCCTGGCCGAGGCGGAGATCGAATACCACGACGATCCCGTCACCACGGTCTACGTCAAGTTCCCCATGCACGACGACAGGGGCAGGCTGAGCCATCTGGACAAGTCCAGGCTCTTCTTCCTGATCTGGACCACCACCCCCTGGACCCTGCCCGGCAACCTGGGCATTTCTCTCTCCCCGGGAGACAGCTATGCCGTTGTGAAGCTCCCCGACGGCGAGATGCTCATCATGGCCGAAGCGCTGATCGAGAGCGTTATGAAGGCCGGCGGCGTGGAGAGCTGGGAGATCGTGGAGACCCACGAGGGCAGCTTCTTCGAGTACATGCTGGCGGACCATCCCTTCCTGCCCAAGACCAGTCTGCTCATGACGGCCGACTACGTCACCATGGATTCCGGCACCGGCCTGGTCCACACGGCCCCCGGCTTCGGCGCCGACGACTACGAAACCTGCACCCGCTACGGCATCGAGATGGTGGTTCCCGTGGACGATCAGGGCCGCCACACGGATTACGCCGGGAAATACGCGGGCCTTCGCACCGAGGAGTCCAATCCCATCATCCTCGCGGATATGAAGGAGAGCGGCGTGCTCTTCGCCTCGGAGAAGATCCTTCACAGCTACCCGCACTGCTGGCGCTGCAAAAATCCCGTCATCTTCCGGGCCACGCCCCAGTGGTTCTGCTCGGTGGACTCCTTCAAGGAGGAGGCCGTCAAGGCCTGCGAGGACGTGAAGTGGCTGCCCGCCTGGGGCAAGGAGCGCATGGCGGCCATGATCCGCGAGCGCAGCGACTGGTGCATCTCCCGTCAGCGCCGCTGGGGCCTTCCCATCCCCGTGTTTTACTGTGAGGACTGCGGCAAGCCCGTCTGCACGGAGGAGAGCATCGAATCCGTGGCCGGGATCTTCGAAAAAGAGGGCAGCAACGCCTGGTTTGACCGGGAAGCCGCCGAGCTCCTGCCGGAGGGCTTCGCCTGCCCGCACTGCGGCGGGAAGCGCTTCACCAAGGAGACCAACACCCTGGACGGCTGGTTCGACTCCGGCTCCACGCATTTCGCCGCGATGAAGCGCGACCAGGGCTTCTGGCCCTGCGACCTGTATATGGAGGGCGGCGACCAGTATCGCGGCTGGTTCCAGTCCTCGCTGCTGATCGCGGTCGGCGCGCTGGGGCAGGGCGCCCCCTACCGGGAGTGCATCACCCACGGCTGGACCGTCGACGGCGAGGGCCGCGCGATGCACAAGTCTCTCGGCAACGGCGTCGATCCCGCCGATATCATCAAGGAGTTCGGCGCGGATATGATCCGCCTCTGGGCCGGCTCCGCCGACTACCACGCCGACGTGCGCTGCTCGAAGGAGATCTTCCGGCAGCTCAGCCAGAACTATCTGAAGTTCCGCAACACCGCGCGCTACTGCCTCGGCAACCTCGCCGGCTTCGATCCGAACGCCCTTGTCGCTCCCGCGGACATGCCGGAGCTCGACCGCTGGGCCGTCACGAAGCTCAACGAGCTGATCCGCCGGGTCGCGGAGGCCTACGACAACTATGAGTTCCACGTCGTTTCCCACGCGATCAACGACTTCTGCGTGACGGAGCTGTCCAGTTTTTATCTTGACATTATCAAGGATCGGTTGTACTGTGAAGAGAGAGAGTCTCTGCAGCGCCGCAGCGCGCAGACCGCGCTCTGGCTGATCCTCGACAGCATGACGAAAATGTTCGCGCCGATCCTCGCCTTCACCTGCGACGAGATCTGGCAGGCGATGCCCCACCGCGCCGAGGACGACGGCCGCAACGTGGTCTTCAACGAGATGAACGCCCCCTTCGCGGCCTACGAGCTCGACGAAGCGCGCATGGCGCGCTGGGACGAGGCGATCGCCCTGCGCGGCGAGATCAACGGCGTGCTGGAGCAGGCCCGCGCCGACAAGCGCATCGGCAAGCCGCTCGAGGCCGCCGTGCTCCTCCGCCCGGAGGATGCCTCCGCCCGCGCGCTGCTGGAGGAGGACCTCGGCGGCATGGATCTCAGCGAGCTGCTGATCGTGTCCGAGTGCCTCGTTTCGGACGAAGAGCCGGACGAAGACGCCGTAAAGGGCCGCTCCGCCGTCTGGCCGGGACTCGGCATCGCGGTGAAGGAGGCCCCCGGCCTCAAGTGCCCGCGCTGCTGGAAGCACTCCCGCCGGGCCGACCCGGAGACCGGGCTCTGCCCGCGCTGCGCGGCCGTCGTCGCCGCCGCAAAACCGTAATCATCGCCATCTTCCATCCCGCAGAAAGACCGCGGCGGACAGCCGCGGCAGAGAGGAGAAAGATATGCTGTACGCCATCGTAGCCCTGTTGGTCATCATTCTCGACCAGTGGACCAAGTGGTGGGTCACCGTGAACATCGTGGAGAGCACCGCGGCGAGAACCGTCGGCGACGTCATAGCCATCAGCCTGTCCGAGGGCAAGCTCACCATCGTCAACACCCTGAACCCAAACGCCGCCTTCGGTCTCAGCCTCGGCGAGTATTCCACGCTGATCTTCATCGGCATCGCGGGTCTCGTTGCCCTGCTGGTGATCATCCTGCTGGCCGCCAACGTCGTCAAGGGCCGCTTCGGCCGCTGGTGTCTGGTCTTCGTCGCCGCCGGCGGCATCTCCAACGCCATTGACCGCGTCGTGAACAAGGGCAGCGTCGTGGACATGATCAAGCTGGACTTCCTTGCCGACTGGAAGATCCCCGGCCTCGCGCCGGACGGGATCAACTTCCCCGTCTTCAACGTCGCGGACATCTTCATCACGGTGTTCTGCTTCCTGTTCATCCTCTACGTGCTCTTCGGCGGCAAGCGCTCCGACAGCGACGACGAGGACTACGACGAGGAGGACGAAGAGGACGAGGAGCCCGCGCTGGAGGACGAAGAGGAAGAGGAAGAGGAAGACCGTCCGCTCCGCGGCCGTAAGGCCCGCCGCGCCGCCGCCGCGCCCGCGCCGCGCAAGGAGCCGGGCAAGGCCAGGCAGAGCCGCTACGAGGACGACTACGAGCGCTACAAGGCCCGCCGCGCCGCCGAGCCCGCCCCCGTCGAAAAGGAGAAGAAGAGCTCCCGCGCGCCGGTCGTGGATCCGAAGGATCCCTTCGCCGAGTGGGAGAAGCCCGCGCCCGCCCCGGCCCGGAAGAGCGCGCCCGTTGAGATCCCGGTCCCGGCACCCGTCGAAAAACCGGCTCCGGTCCGGAAGAGCGCGCCCGCGCCCGTCGAGAAGCCCGCGCCCGTCGAGAAGCCCGCCCCCGTCGAAAAACCGGCGCCGGCTCCGGCTCCCGCCCCGGCCCCGAAGCCGGCGGCCGAAGAGGAATTCAGCCTGGAGGACATCCTGGCGGAGTTCCGCTGAGCGGCATGGACGAACAACTGATTTTTACCGTGGAGGAGAGCGGCGATCGGATCGACGCTCTCCTTCCTCGCCATAGCGAGCTGTTGAGCCGCAGCGCCGCCCAGCGGCTGATCGAGGAGGGCCGCGTTTTCGTCAACGGCCGCCCCGCGAAAAAGAACGATCGCGTCGGCGCCGGCGATCTCGTCGAGGCGCTGATCCCCGCGCCGGCCGACATTCCGCTCGTGCCGCAGGACATCCCGCTCGACGTCGTGTACGAGGACGGCGAGCTGATCGTCGTCAACAAGCCGCGCGGGCTCGTCGTGCACCCGGCGCCCGGGCACCCCGACGGCACGCTGGTCAACGCCCTGCTCTGGCATTGCGGCGATTCGCTCTCGGGCGTCGGCGGCGAGAAGCGCCCCGGCATCGTGCACCGCATCGACCGGGACACCTCGGGCCTGCTGGTCGCCGCCAAAAACGACGCGGCGCACCGTGCGCTGGCGCTGCAGCTCGCCGATCACAGCCTTTTCCGCGAGTACGAGGCCGTCGTGCGCGGCGCGATGCGCGAGGACGGCGGCGTCGTGCGCCTGCCGATCGGCCGCTCGCCGACGGACCGCAAGCGCATGGCCGTGAACGTGAAAAACGGCCGTGAGGCCGTGACGCACTGGCAGGTGCTGGAGCGCTACCGGGGCTATACGCGGCTCCTGTGCCGCCTGGAAACCGGCCGCACGCACCAGATCCGCGTCCACATGGCCGCCATCGGCCATCCGCTGCTGGGCGACGGGGTCTACGGCGCGCCCTCGCCCGACAAGGGGCTGGAGGGCCAGTGTCTGCACGCCCGCCGCCTGCATCTGACGCACCCGGTCAGCGGCGAGCGGCTCGCCTTCGAGGCCCCGCTGCCGCCGTATTTTACTGAGGTGCTTTCCCGTCTGGTAAAGGAGGAAACGGAATGAAAAACAAAAAATGGATCTCCTGGCTCGTGCTGATCCTCGTCGCCGCGGCGGTGATCGTGCTGGCGGGCAAGCTGATCAGCGGCGCCTTCGCGCTGGTGTCGGGTCTGGTCGACGCGGTGCTCGGCGTCGTGCTGATCCTCGCGCTCGTCGTCATCGTCGTCTGGATGTTCTGGTACGCCGCGGGCAAGCGGAAGAAGTAAGGCATGGCTTTCGAGGGCTTTTCCAAAGAGACCGGCGCCTTTCTCTGGGATCTGAGCTTCAACAACGAGCGCCCCTGGTTCGAGGCGCACCGCGAGACCTGGGAGCGCGTGCTGAACCGCCCCTTCCGCGCCCTGGCCGCCGAGACCCTGGCGCTGGCGGACGCGCGCTGGCCCGAGCGCGGCTTTCAGGTCCACGTCTCGCGCATCTACCGCGACGCGCGGCGGCTTTTCGGCCGCGGGCCGTACAAGGATCACCTCTGGTTCATCCTCTACGTCGGCGGCAAGCACGACCCGACGCCCGCCTTCTGGTTTGAGCTCGGGCCGGCGAAATACAGCTATGGGCTCGGCTTCTGGGACGCGCCGCCGGCCGTGATGGAGGCCTTCCGCCGCCGCATCGACGCCGAGAGCGCGCGCTTCGAGCGCATCGTCGACGAGCTGGGGGCGGGCTGGAAGCTCTGGGGCGCGCCCTACAAGCGCCCGAAGGGCGAGCGCGGCGAGAAGCTGAACCCCTGGTACAACCGCCGCTCGCTGAGCGTGGGGCTGGAGAAGGACCTCGGCGGCGAGGCGTTTTTGCCGGAGCTGCCGCGCGTGCTGGTCGACTGTTACGGGCGCCTGCTGCCGCTGTTCGATTTCCTCTGGGCCGCCTACCGGGACGGCACGTGACCGCTCCGTCTCCGCAGGCGCAGCGATCGCCGCCCGTAAACCTGTCATCCTGAGGAGCCGCAGGCGACGAAGGATCTGCGGGAGAAATTCGGAATGGCGGGAACGGGGGCTCCCCGGTCTTTCGCCGCAGAGTCTTCGCTGACGATCAGAATGACCGACAAACCGTGACATAACAGACAAACGATAAAAAAACAGTGAGGCGAAATCGGGTTTTCCGATTTCGCCTCACTGCTCTTTTTTATTTGGTTTTTCGGGCAGGCCCCGCTTTTTGCGAAAGCGGCGGATTATTTCCGCTTCTTCAGCTCCTCGAGGATCTCGCCCAGCAGCTCTTCGGTCGTGGGCTTCGGCTCCTCGGCGGGCGCGGCGGCGGCAGCGGCCTCTTCCTCGGCCTTTTTCTTCCGCTCGGCCAGCTCGCGGGCCTTGTTGAAGGCGCGGATCACGCAGAACAGCACCAGCGCGAGGATCAGGAAGTTGAGGATCGCGCCGACGAAGGTGCCGAGCCCCAGCACGATCGCCTCGGCCTCCTCGGTCGCGGGGCGCAGCGTGATGTTCAGCGCGTCGGTGTTCGGCGCCTTGAAGGCGACAGCCAGCAGCGGGGTGATGACGTTGCCGACCAGCGCGGTCGTGATCGCGCCGAAGGCCCCGCCGACGATCACGCCGACCGCCATGTCGAGCACGTTGCCCTTCGTAATGAAGGTTTTGAACTCTTCCAGGAACTTTTTCATGATTTTCATCCTTTCCTTTCCGTTCTTTTATGGTTTGTTCGGGACGAGAAGCTCCGTCCCGCCCATGTACGGGCGCAGAGCCGCCGGGATCGTCACGCAGCCGTCGGCGCGGAGATTGTTCTCCAGCAGCGCGATCAGCATGCGCGGCGGCGCGGCGACGGTGTTGTTGAGCGTGTGGGGCAGCCAGATCCGCCCGTCGGCGCCCTTGACGCGCATTTTCAGGCGGCGCGCCTGCGCGTCGCCGAGGTTGGAGCAGGAGCAGACCTCAAAATATTTCTGCTGGCGGGGAGACCAGGCCTCGATGTCGCAGGACTTCACCTTGAGGTCGGCCAGGTCGCCGCTGCAGCACTCGAGCTGCCGCACCGGGATGTCCATCGAGCGGAACAGCTCCACGCTGTAGCGCCACATCTTCTCGTACCAGGCCATCGAATCCTCCGGCCGGCAGACGACGATCATCTCCTGCTTTTCAAACTGGTGAATGCGGTAGACACCGCGCTCCTCGATGCCGTGGGCGCCCTTCTCCTTGCGGAAGCAGGGGGAGTAGCTGGTCAGCGTCTGCGGCAGGCTCTCCTCGGGGAGAAGCTGGTCGATGAATTTGCCGATCATCGAATGCTCGCTGGTGCCGATCAGATACAGGTCCTCGCCCTCGATCTTGTACATCATCGCTTCCATGTCGGTCTGGCTCATCACGCCCTCGACGACGTTGCCGTGGATCATGTAGGGCGGGATGCAGTAGGTAAAGCCCTTGCCGATCATGAAATCGCGCGCGTAGGCCAGCACCGCCGAGTGCAGCCGCGCGATATCGCCCATCAGATAATAGAAGCCGTTGCCGGACACGCGGCCCGCCGCGTCCATGTCGACGCCGTTGAAGCTCTCCATGATCTGGGTATGGTAAGGAATGGAAAAATCTGGAACTTTCGGCTCGCCGAAGCGCTGGACCTCGACGTTATAGCTGTCGTCCGGGCCGAGCGGCACGGAGGGGTCGATGATGTTCGGGATCTGCAGCAGGATGCGGTGAATGCGCGCGGCGTAGTCCTCTTCCTGCCGTTCCAGCTCCTCGCGGCGCGCGTCGTTGGCCTTCACGCGCTCGACGTTGGCGTCGATCTCAGCCTGGATCGCGGGCTTTTCCGCGTCGGAGGCCTTTTTGAGCCGGCCGAACAGCGGCCCGTTGGCCTTGCTGATCGCGTTGCGCTGCGCGCGCAGCTCGCTGGCCTCGGTGATCGCGGCGCGGTTTTTCGCGTCCAGCTCCAGCAGCTCGTCCACGAGCGGCAGCTTCGCGTCCTGGTATTTTTTGCGGATGTTTTCCTTGACCGCCTCCGGGTTGTCCCGGATCCACTTCAAATCAAGCATGTCGTTTTCCTCCTATCGTTTCAGCGAGGACAGGAGCTCGATCAGCGCCTCCCGGTCCTCCGCGCCGTAGTATTCGATCTCGATGCGGCCGCTGCGGCGGCCGTCGATCAGCCGGACGCGCCGGCCGACAATCCGGCTCAGCGCCTCGCCGACCTCGGCCGCGTAATCCACGGCCAGCGGGTCGCGCGCGGGCGCCTCCTTCTCGCCGCGCCGGAGCTTTGCGGCGAGCTGTTCGGTTTTGCGCACGGAGAGCTCCTTTTCGAGCACGGTTTTCGCCGCGCGGAGTTGGAGCTGTTCGTCCTCCAGCGGCAGCAGCGCCCGCGCGTGTCCGGCGGAGAGCTTTCCGCTCTCGACCAGCGCGCGCACGCCCTCGCTGAGGCTCAGCAGACGCAGCGCGTTGGCGACGGCGGGGCGCGAGCGGCCCACGCTCTGCGCGGTTTCCTCCTGCGTCAGCCCGTAATCCCGCATCAGGCTCTGATAGCCCTGGGCCTCCTCAATGGGGTTCAGATCCTCGCGCTGCAAATTTTCAACCAGCGCCAGCTCGGCGGCGCGGCGGTCGTCCGCCTCGATCACGCGGGCCGGAACCTCAAGCAGACCCGCCAGACGCGAGGCACGCCAGCGGCGTTCGCCCGCGATGATCTGGTAGTAGCCGCCGTCGAGCTTTCGCACCGTGATCGGCTGGATCAGTCCGTAGCGGCCGATGGATTCGGCCAGCTCCTGCAGCGACGCCTCGTCAAAGCGTTCGCGCGGCTGATCCGCGCGCGGCTCGATCTTTGCGATCGGCAGCGTCTGCAGCTCGCTCTCCGCCTCCTCCGGCTCCGGGCCGAAGAGCGCGTCCAGCCCCGTTCCGAGGCCGCGTTTTTCTTTACCTGCCATGTTTTCCCTCCGCCCGGGCGCAGAATTCCTCCGCCAGCGCGCGGTAGGCCTTGCTGCCCCGGTTGTTTTTGTCGTAGCACACGCCTGGCTGCCCGTGGCTCGGCGCCTCGGACAGACGCACGCTGCGCGGGATCACGGTCTGATAGACCTTCTCGCCGAGGTGGCTTCGCAGCTCGTTTTCCACCTGCTGCGTCAGATTCATCCGCGCGTCGTACATCGTCAGCACGAGGCCCTCGATCGTCAGGCGGCGGTTCAGTCTCCGCGCGCAGAGGCGGATGCTCGTCATCAGGTCGGCGAGACCCTCGAGCGCGTAGTATTCGCATTGCATCGGCACCAGCACGCTGTCGGCGGCGGCCAGCGCGTTGACCGTCAGCAGCTCCAGCGAGGGCGGGCAGTCGATCAGCGCATAGTCGTAGAGGTCGAACACCCCGGCGAGCGCGTCCTTCAGCACGAACTCACGCCGCTCGCGGCCGATCAGCTCCACCGACGCCGCGGCGAGCTCCTTTCCGGCCGGGATCAGATCGCCCCAGGCCGTATGGACCACGCAGTCCTCCGCATCGGCCTCGCCGCGCAGGAGCTCGTAAGCGCCGGGCCGGCGGGTTTTCGCCACGCCCATGCCCGAGGTCGCGTTGCCCTGCGGGTCGCAGTCGAGCAGCAGCACGCGCCGGCCCAGCTCGTGCAGCGCCGCGCAGAGGTTGACGGCCGTGGTCGTCTTGCCCACGCCGCCTTTTTGATTCGCCACAGCGACGATTTTCATGCCGCCTCACCTCCACCGCTGCATTATAACAGCTTTTTGCATAGCATGCAATGTTTCACGTGAAACTTTTTGGGAGGGAGAGCATGTTTCACGTGAAACAAGGGAGTCGGCTCAGTCGATCAGCGCGAAAACGTCCTCGAGCTCGAGGCCGGGATGCGCCGCGAGGTCGATCGCGCAGCCGATCAGGCGGGCAGCGCTGTGCAGCGTCGTTCCGATGCCGCGCGGCGTGACGTAGAGCCCGCGGAAGCGTTCGTTCTGCGCGAAATACGCCGCGTCGATCACGGTCGGCACGCCAATGGCCACGACCGGCACGCCCAGCGTCTCGCGCGTGAGCGCGGCCCGGTCGTTGCCGACCCCGGAGCCGGGGGCCACGCCCGCGTCGCTGACCTGCACCGTGCGGCAGAGGCGGTCGGCGTCCGCGCCGGCGAGCGCATCCACGGCCAGCACGCAGTCCGGCTTCAGCAGGCGGCAGAGCGCCCCGACCTGCCCGGCGCTCTCAACGCCCGAGGTTCCCAGCACGCCCGGCCGACAGACGCTGACCGCGGAAAAGCCGCGAAAAGCCGGCTCGCCGCGCTCGATCAGGTGTCGCGTGGGGAAGACGAATCCGGCACAGAGGGGCCCGAGCGCGTCCGGCGTGACCTCGGCGTTTCCGAGCGCGGCCAGCAGAAAGCTGCGCGCGCCCTCGCCGATGCAGCGCCGCAGCAGCCGCGCCAGCGCCTCGACCGCCGGGCGAAAGCCCTCGTCGCCGCGGGGCGGGATCTCCGGCAGCTCCAGCGTGTAGTAGCGCCCCGGCGGCTTGCCGAGTCGCTCCGCGCCCACTCCGTCGAGGATCTCCACCGCGCTGACGCCGAGCGCGCCGTCGCGCTCCTCCCAGGCGCGCACGCCCGGCAGCCCGTCCAGCTCCTTCTCGTCCCGCCGCCAGAGGCGGCAGGCCTCCGCGGCCATGTCGGTTCTTCCTTTTATTTCCATTTCTTGGCTCCTTTCTCCGTAAACGACGAGGAAACGCCGCAGCGCGCGGCCGGGGGATTTGACCGTCGTTTCCCTATATCTTGTAGTAGTTTGCCCCGAAAGCGCCGGGCGAAGCACAAGGCTCGCGGCGGCGAAAAAAACTTTGTAAAAAGCGAAAAAAACTCTTGCTTTTCCTCGCTTTTTTTGCTATACTTTCAAAACGCGAGTCAAGCACGCGCAATTTTATAGGAGGAGGTGGCGTTTAAAACATGGCCAACATTAAATCTTCTGCCAAGCGTGATGAGAAGTCCAAGCAGCTCAGAGCGAAGAATCGTTCTGACAAGACCGAGCTCAAGACCATGATGAAAAAGTTTGACGCAGCCGTTGCCGAGGGCAACCGCGATGCAGCCGTCGGTGCCTATAAAGTTGCCGTTAAGACCGTTGACCGCGCAGCCGGCAAGGGTCTTCTGCCGAAGAACAACGCGGCCCGCAAAAAGTCCGCGATGACCGTCAAGCTCAACGGGCTGGGCGAGTGAGTCGGAAGACATAAAACGTCATATAAAAACCGAGGACACGGAATCGAAAGATTCCGTGTCCTTTTTTCGGTTTTCTATCGTATGGCGGGCCGATGCACTCCCCCGCTTACGCGAGATAGACCGTGATCTTCATCCGGTTGAGATCGAGCTCGATGATATAGACGCCGTCCTCCCGGATTTCCATGTTATCGCCGTCGCGCACGCAGCCGTAGCCGTAATTCATCTCCCAGCTTCCCTGCCAGCGCAGCTTGAAGGCTTCGCCCGCGTGAAATTCGATCGGCAGGGAGCGGAACACGTTCGGCTCCTCCTCGTACATCACCCAGTCGGTATCCCAGTAGGTGCCGCCGAACTCGCCGATCACGCTCCAGTCGCTGAGCGTTCTCTCGAATCCGCTCTGTTTCTCTTTTTCACGCTCCCGGCCGCCGCTCTCCGAAAACCGCTGCCAGACGAACCAGCCGCCGACGGCGAGCGCCGCGATCAGCAGCAGCGCGAGCACCGGCGCCAGCCATCTGTTTTCTTTCCTTCGGGGAACCGGGGCAGGCTCCGCTTCCGGCACATACGCCTGCTGCGGAGCCTGCGCCGGGGCCGGGGCCGGAGCGGTCTGCCCGCGCAGCAGCTCCTCCGCCTCCCTGCGGGATAAGCCGCAGGCCGCGCAGACCTCGCCGCCCTCGTTTATCGTCTCACAGGCCGGGCATACCCAGCGGCCTCTCTCGTTCATCCCGTTCATCCTTTTTCTCCCGGTTGTTTTTCAGCGTGCCTCAGGCGGGGATCAGCGCGATCTTCCCCGCGTTGAGGTCAAGCTCCACGTAATAGTCCCCCGTGCCGGAGACCACGAGGTTCGCGCCGTCCTGCTCACAGTTCTCGCCGTAGTTCAGCTCCCAGCTTCCCTGCCACCGCAGCTTGTACTCGTCGCCCGCGCTGAAATGCAGCTTTTCCGAGCGAAAGACGTTCGGCGAGATCTCCTTCATCGGGAAATCCCGGGCCCAGCCCGTCCCCCCGAAGCTGCCGATCACGCTCCAGCCGGAGCTTTTTTCCTTGCCGACGGACTGGTACACCAGCGCGTCATACTCGAACAGCGCGCTCTGCACGCCGGCGTCGTCCTTCGCGTCGAGGATCTGCGCGTACAGCCGCTGCATCATCATCCACCAGTCGCCGTGGATCGCGCCCTGCGGCCGGGCGTACACGCTCTGCGTCAGCTGCGCGTTGATCAGCGGGTCTCCGTCCGCACCGACGCCCCCCAGCGCCCCGATGTCGCAGGGGATCCAGCCGCACGCCTTGTACAGCTCCATCTGCGGCGCCGTTTCGCTCAGGAAACACGCCAGCGCCTCCAGCGCGGCCGCCCGCGCCCCGTCCTGCTGCGGCATCATGCACAGCAGCCTGCTCCCGGCGAAGGAGCCGAGGTGGCAGGGCGTCCCGTCCGCGTCGAAGACCGGCAGCTCGGTCATGCCGAGATTCTCTCCGTAGGCGGATTTCATCAGGGAATAATCCCAATCGCCGGATACGACGGCCGCGGCCCCCTGGGCGAGCGCCCGATCGCCGTTGTCGGGGCAGAGGGCGTACGACTGCGTCAGGCGCTTGACCGCGCGGGCGGCGGCCAGACCCTCCGGGCTGTAGAAGGTGTCCGCCACGTCGACGATGCCGTTGTTCCCGTCGGGGATCCAGCGGGATTCACAGCCGGCGCCGAAGAAGAAGGACGCCAGATACCAGCCGTTGTCAAGCGGGAAGCCGAACTTCCGCCCGGACGCTTCGCAGTCGGCGAGGATCTTCTCCAGGCTGCCCGCGTCGGCGTCGGAGATCACGGAGCGGTCGTAGTAGAGGAAGTAGCCGTTATAAAGGCTCAGCGGAACGGCTTTCATCTGCCCGTCGTTCTCCGCCGAACGGCAGCCGAACCAGATCGAGCGGCTGTTTATCTCCCGGGCCGCGCCGTCGCCGAGCGGCTGCAGCGCGCCCACCGAGTCCAGCCAGCCGAGCTCGTCCTGTTTGATTATAAAGAGATCGGCGCCCTCGCGCGGCTTGTCGAATTTCCGGTCGGCGGCGTCCCCCTCGGCCATAGCGATCACGTCGGCCTCAAAACGGCAGTCCCCGCCCTGCGCGTTGAACGCGTCGATCCACTTGCGCGTCGTTTCCACGGCCGGCTCCGGCACCCAGACCGTGATCTCATAGACGGTCATGGGCTCCGCCGCCGGTTCCTCGACCGGCTCGGCGGGCTCCGCGGGCTCAGCGGGCTCGGCGGCGGGCGTTTTTTCCGCGTCGTCCGGCTCTCTGTCCTTTTCCCGGCCGAAGGAGAAGCCGCCTTTCTCTTCGTCGTCCTTTTCCCGCGCGGAGGAGCTCTCGCGGCGGGAGCGGCGGCTGCCGCGGTCGTCGTCCTCGTCGTCCTCGTCCCGCGAACCGCAGGCCGCCAGCGCCGCCAGCATCACCAGCGCCAGCACCAGGGCCAAAAGCCTTTTCATCGTCTTCATCTTCTGTCCCTTCCTTTGCCGGAAACGCCGCAAGCCGGCGTTTTCCTTATAATAAAAAAAGTATATTCCATCGCGCCTTTGCTGTCAATCCCCGGGGCGGCGCGGGCGGTTTTTCGTTTGCGAAGCGCGGTTTTCTGATAACGGCGAGGAGAGTCGGAAGGGAGGAGCGAGGCGTGCAGGGGCCCGGCTACGGGCTCCTCGGCGGCCCGTCTGCGCGAACCTCGCCGCCTCCCTGTAGGGGACGGCGTCCTCGACGTCCCGCCTGCTTAACCCTCGCTCTCTCTGCAGGGGCGATGATCGCGGCTCTGTTCCGCAAGGGAAAAGCCTTCCCCGCCGCAGCGGGGAAGGTAAGAACGATGGGCGGCTGACAGCCGCCCCTACGGGGTGAGGGCGGCGCTTACGCCGGCGCCAGCAGCAGCGGCTGGAGCTGCCGCCCCTCCAGCGCGGCCTCGACCGCCGGCAGCAGCAGCGAAAAATCCGCCTGCAGCGAGCAGGGCTTTTTCTCCGGCGCGTCCTGCCGGAAGGGCACGAAATACACGTTCTTCCGGTTCAGCAGCCGCGCGATATTCTCCGCCGAGCCGCTCAGGCCGTCGTTTGTCGACAGCGCGATCAGCAGCGGGCGGCCGTTTCTCAGATGCGCCTTCGCCGCCATCGTCACCGGCCCGTCGGTGTGGCCGTGCGCGAGCTTTGCGAGCGTCCCCCCGGTGCAGGGGGCGATCAGCAGCGCGTCCAGCGGCTCGGACGGGCCGAGCGGCTCGACCTCGGTAAGCGTCGTCAGCGCCGGCCGCCCGGCGAGCGCCGCGAGCCGCGCGCGGTTTTCCGCGGCCGTGCCGAAGCGCGTGTCGGTAAAGGCGGCGGCCTCGCTCATGACCGGCACGAGCGCAAAGCGCTCCGCCAGCGGCCGCGCCGCATCGAAGACCCTGTCAAAGCTGCAGAACGATCCGCACAGGGCCAGACCCAGTTTTTTCATGCGTCCCTCTCCTCCTTCATCGCGCGCTCGAGCTCGGCGCGCATCAGTTCCGCCGCGCTGCGCGGCGCGGCCGTTCCGGGAAGCCCCGGCGCGGCGATGCAGCGCAGCCCCAGATTTTCGGCCAGCGCCCGGTCGAAGCCGCCCGGCGCCGAGGCCAGCTCCAGCAGCAGCGCTTCCTCCGGCAGGCAGCAGAGCTGTCCCTCGTCCAGCACGCGCGCCGGCACCGTGTTCACCAGATAGTCGCAGTCCGTCAGCGCCTCGCCCAGCTCCTCGAAGGGCAGGGCCGCGGCG
>JAILOS010000042.1 GCA_024690695.1 Oscillospiraceae bacterium | reverse complement strand
ATTCGACCAACTCGTCCAGCGTGAAGAACTCCTGCTCGGCTCTGTCGCCGCGCGGCGACCAGCCCAAAAGCGCCACATAGTTGAGGATGGCGGGCGTCAGATAACCCTGCGCCTTTAAGTCCTCATAGCTCGGATCGCCGTTGCGCTTGGACATCTTGTGCTGTGCGTCGCGCATGACGGGCGAGCAGTGGACGTAGGTGGGCACCTCCCAGCCGAACGCCTCGTACAGAAGATTGTACTTCGGCGCGGAGGAGAGGTATTCGCTGCCGCGCACGACGTGCGTAATGCCCATGAGGTGGTCGTCGACAACGTTGGCAAAGTTATAGGTCGGCAGGCCGTCGCGCTTTAAGAGCACCTGATCGTCGAGCGTCTTGTTCTCGACCGTCACGTCGCCGAAGCTCGCGTCGTGGAAGGTGGTCGTGCCCTCGTGCGGGATGCGCTGGCGGATGACGTAGGGCTCGCCCGCGGCGGCCCGGCGGTCGGACTCCTCGCGGCTGAGGGCGCGGCAGGGATCGTCCGCGCGGTCAAACTCGCCGCTGTCCTCCTCGCTCTCGCACTTCTCGCAGAAGCAGCGGTAGGCGTGTCCGCGCTCCATCAGCAGCTCCGCGTATTCCTTGTACAGCGGCCGGCGCTCGGTCTGCACGTAGGGGCCGACGGGGCCGCCCACGTCCGGGCCCTCGTCGTGCGTCAGGCGGCATTCGGCCAGCGTTTTATAGATCACGTCCACCGCGCCCTCGACGTAGCGGCCCTGATCGGTGTCCTCGATGCGGAGAAGGAAGGCGCCGCCGGCGTGGCGGGCAATCAGCCAGGTGTAGAGCGCCGTGCGCAGGTTGCCGACGTGCATGTAGCCGGTGGGCGAGGGGGCGAAGCGCGTGCGGACCCCGCCCTTCGGGATGCGGGCCTCCATCGCCTCGAACCAGGTCATATCTTTCATAGGGATCCTCCTGAATACAGTATTTGCCTGTTTTCTTATTCTATTTTGCATTTTCCCGGTTGTCAAGTCAGATTTCTTTTGTTACAATATGAGATTGTAATTTGTCATCGCAGAAAGGAGACGTCCGTCATGGAAAACGCTCCCGAAAAGAAAAAAGTCATGCTCTCGGGCATCAAGCCCACCGGCGACCTGACCCTGGGCTCCTATCTCGGCGCGGTCAAAAACTGGGTCGAGCGCGCCGAGCAGTACGACTGCTACTACTTCATGGCCGACCTGCACGCGCTCACCACGCGCAACAACCCCGCCGACCTGCGCCGCCGCACGCTCGAGCAGCTCGCCCAGTACGTCGCCTCCGGGCTCGACCCGGAAAAGAACGTGCTCTTTATCCAGAGCCACGTGCCGCAGCACGCCGAGCTCGGCTGGATCCTCAACTGCTACACGATGTTCGGCGAGCTCAGCCGCATGACGCAGTTCAAGGACAAGAGCGCCAAAAACGCCGACAACATCAACGGCGGCCTGTTCACCTATCCGGCGCTGATGGCGGCCGACATCCTGCTCTACCAGCCCGACCTCGTGCCGGTGGGCGACGATCAGAAGCAGCACGTGGAGCTGACGCGCGACGTCGCGCTGCGCTTCAACCACCTGTACGGCGACGTTTTCAAGGTGCCGGAGTCCTTCACGCCGAAGGTGGGCGCGCGCATCATGGATCTGCTCGACCCGCGCAGCAAGATGTCCAAGTCCGACGAGATCGGCGCCGGCCGCGTGTGCCTGATGGACGCGCCGGAGGAGATCCTGCGGAAGTTCAAGCGCGCCGTGACCGACTGCGACACCGAGCGCTGCGTGCGCTACGACCCGGAGAACAAGCCGGGCGTGGCCAACCTGATGAGTATCTACGCCGCCGTGACCGGGCTGAGCTTCGACGAGATCGAGCGCGATTTCGAGGGCAAGGGCTACGGCGCCTTCAAGCCCGCCGTGGGCGAGGCCGTCGTCGAGACGCTGCGGCCGATCCGCGAGGAGGCCGGGCGCATCATGAAGGACAAGGCCTATCTCGAGGCCCTGTGCCGCAGCGGCGCCGAGCGCGCCTCCGCCGTCGCCGAGCGGACGCTGCGCAAGGTGCGCAAAAAGGTCGGCCTCGTCGCCCCCTGATTCGATAACAAAGGAGCCTCTCGATTATGCCTTTTTCGATGCCCGAATGGGCGCGTCTGCTGCTGAGCATGGCGCTGGCCGGGCTCGTCTGTCTGCTGTTCACGCCGCCGGTCAAGCGCTTCGCCGAAAAGATCGGCGCGATCGACCAGCCGGGCGAGCGCCGCGTCAACGACCATCCCGTGCCGCGCATGGGCGGGCTGGCAATCTTCCTCGGCTTCGTCGCCTCGGTGCTGACCTTCGGCCAGATCGACCTGCCGACGACGGGTATGCTTATCGGCGCGGTGATCATCGTGGTCATGGGCGCGCTGGACGATATCGTGGGTCTGAACGCCTGGGTCAAGCTGGCGCTGCAGGCGGCGGCCGCCCTGGTGGCGATCCGCTGCGGCATCGTCTTTACCGTGATCTCCAACCTGCACAGCGGCTTCGTTCAGCTGGCGAGCTTTCTGGTCTATCCGCTGACGCTGCTGTGGATCGTCGGCTGCACCAACGCGGTCAACCTGATCGACGGGCTGGACGGCCTCGCCGTCGGCGTGAGCGCGATCAGCTCGCTGACGATGCTGATCGTGTCCTTCTTCGTCGCCGAGCCCGCCGTCGCGGTGCTGCTGGCGGCGCTGACCGGCGCCTGCCTCGGCTTCATCCCCTATAACCGCAACCCCGCCAAGATCTTCATGGGCGACGTGGGCTCGCAGTTCCTCGGCTTCATCCTGGCGACGAGCTCGGTGATGGGCCTGTTCAAGTTCCACGCGATCATCACCTTCCTCGTGCCGGTGCTGGCGATGAGCGTTCCGCTGGCCGACACGGTGTTCGCCTTTTTCCGCCGCATTTTCCGCGGGAAAAACCCCTTTGAGGCCGACAAGGGCCACTTCCACCACCGGCTCCTCTCCCTGGGGCTGAGTCAGAAGCAGGCCGTCGCCGTGCTGTACAGCATCTCGGCGGTGCTGGGCCTGCTGGCCGTGCTGCTGGCCGGGCAGAACGCCGCGGTGCGCATCGTGTGCCTCGCGCTGGGCTTCGCGATCTCGCTGACCGTGTGGATCTTCGTCGTCCGCCGCGGGCCGAAGGGCGACGCTCCCGAAAACGGGGAAAAATAGTATATGCGATAAGTCTATGTGATAAACGAACCGGGCGGCCGCAGGGAAAAAACCCTGCGGCCGCCCGGTCTTTTTCAAGCGCCGTCAGTCGCCGATCACCGTGCCGTCGGGCTTGAAAAGCGGCAGCTTCGCCAGATAGATGATATCTCCGCGCTCCTGCGCGTCGCCCTCCGCGAGGACGGCCATCCGCCCGGCGACGACGCCGCCGGCGCGCTCGACCAGCTCCTCCAGCGCGCGCAGACTCTCGCCGGTGGAGATCACGTCGTCCACCAGCAGCATCCGCTTGCCGCGGATCTTCTCGGCGTCGGCCGTGTCGATCACGAGGCGCTGCACGGCGTCGGTCGTGATGGACTTCACCGCGACCTCAAACACGCCGGACATATAGGCCTTCGGGCCCTTGCGGGCCAGGAAATACTCGTCCGCGCCGCTCTGGCGGGCCATCTCGTACAGCAGCGGGATCGCCTTCGCCTCGGGGGCGATGATGTAGTCGTACTCGGGCGCGCGCTTGAGCAGCTCGGCCGCGGCGTGAACGGTGATTTCCACGTCGCCGAACATGACGAAGGCGCCGATATACAGCTCGTCCGTGACCCGGCAAAGCGGCAGCTCGCGCTTCAGACCGGCGATATCGATTTCATAGGTCATGGATGATTCCTCCCTGTTGCAATTCGCGTATCCGCGCCCTCAGGCCGGACAAAACGAAATTATTGTACCGCATCCGCGAAAAAATGCAAGTGTTTTTTTACTCGCGGATCAGAGATCGTCCTCGCCCGGCTTGTTCAGATCCTGCTCGGCCGGAACCGCGGGGGCGGCCGCCTCGGTTTTGGTGTGCATCGTTCCCATCAGACGCGGGCGCGGGGCGGGATCGGGAGTCGGGGCCGGGGTCGGGGCGGGCGCGGGAGCGGGCTCATGCTTCCCCGCAGGCGCCGGGTCCGTAAAATAGCGGGCGTCGGGCACGACGGCGGGATCGGGCGCGGGAGCCGACAGGCGGGCGCCGCAGTTGGCGCAGAAAACGCTGTCGGCCTCCAGCGGAGCCCCGCAGTTCGGGCAGAAAGCCGCGGCGGCGGG
>JAILOS010000102.1 GCA_024690695.1 Oscillospiraceae bacterium | reverse complement strand
GGGCGCGGGGGTCGGCGCGGGGGTCGGCGCCGGGGTCGGCTGAGCCGCGGCGGGCGTCTCCTCCGGGGCGGGCGCGGGCTCTTCCCCGTAGGGATCGGTCTGCCCGGCCGGCTCCGACTGTTCGGTCTGTTCCTTGTCGCGCTTTTTGCGCTTGGACGAGCGCTCCTCGTCCTCCGCCTCGTCGCTGAGCTTGAGCGCCCAGCTCACGATCAGCGCGAGCAGCAGCAGAAACAGCGTGATGAAAAAGACGGCGCGGGCCTTCTGCGCGCCGGAGGAACGGCCTTTCGGCGAAGCGGCCATGAAAAACATCCTTTCTGAATCGACTTTCCGTGCAGACAGCATACACCCGCCGGGCGGAATTGTCCAGCGGGCGGGAAAAACTTCACGAACTTAAGATTCCTGCGGAAAGCCGAGCGTTTCGTCGATCCCGGCGGGACTGTAGAAGCGGCCGTAGAAATCCAGCAGCACGCGCCGCAGCGACGCTCCGAGCTCGGCGGAGCCGCGGAGAGGCTTGACGAACACGCTTGCCGGCGCGCCGCCGACCGTGACGGCGAGCGGCTGCTCCTCGTAGCCGAAGCGGCGGAAGAAGCGCCGCAGCTTGTACTGCGCGCTGTTCTCCGCGCGCTCGCCGAAGGCTGTCAGCTCCGCGACGAGGCCCTGCCTGTCGGCGTAGCGGCGGTTCAGCAGGCGCATCAGCTCCACGCCGAGCCCCTGTCCGCGCAGGAAGGGCGCCACGCAGAAGGCCTTCAGCCAGACGTAGCCGTAGACCCCGCGGCAGCCGACGAGGGCGAAGCCGAGGTCGGAGCCGGTCTCGCTGTCGCGCAGGCTCAGCAGCTCCGCGTCGCCGCGCAGCGCGGCCCGGTGGACGGCGATCCGCGGCGGCAGCTCCTTTTTGTCGAAATCCAGCTCGAACAGCGGATAAAAGCGGGCGATCTCCCGCTGCGTGCAGACGTGAAGCTCCAGCATAACGACCTCCTGCGGGCGCGCGCGGAGATTCCGCACCCGCTGTATTGAAAATGAAAACGATGGGCCTAACCCAGACTCTGGGCGCGGCAGAGGGACGCGTAGACGCCGTTTTTCGCGAGCAGCTCCTCGTGGCTGCCGAGCTCGCAGACGACGCTTCCGTCGATGACGGCGATCTGGTCGGCGTGGCGGACGGTGGAAAGCCGGTGGGCCACGACGATCGTCGTGCGGCCCCGGCTCAGCGCCTCCATGGCCGCCTGGATGCGCTGCTCGGTCACGGTGTCGAGCGCGGAGGTGGCCTCGTCCAGCACGAGGATGCGCGGGTTTTTCAAAAACACGCGGGCGATGGAAATGCGCTGCTTCTGCCCGCCGGAGAGCATCACGCCGCGCTCGCCCACGAAGCTGTCGTAGCCCTGCGGCAGGGCCATGATCTCGTCGTGGATCTCGGCCCGCTTCGCCGCTTCGACGATCTCCTCGTCGCTGGCGTCGGGGCGGCCGTAGCGGATGTTCTCGCGGATCGTGTCGGCAAAGAGGAACACGTCCTGCTGCAGGATGCCGATATTCCGGCGCAGGCTCGCCTGCGTCAGCGTGCGCACGTCCTGCCCGTCCACCAGCACGGCGCCGCCGGTGACCTCGTAAAAGCGGGGCAGCAGGTGGCAGAGGCTGGTCTTGCCGCCGCCGGAGGGGCCGACCAGCGCGAGCGTGCCGCCGGCGGGGACGCGCAGATCAATATGGCTCAGCACCGGCAGGCCGTTGCCGTAGTCAAAGCTCAGGTCGCGGAATTCCACCTCGCCGCGGACGTTCTCGAGGGGCTTCGCGTCGGGCGCGTCCCGGATCTCCGGCTCGGTGCGCATGATCTCCAGAAAGCGCGTAAAGCCCGCCGAGCCCTGCATGTACTGCTCGGCAAACTGGCTGAGCTTACGCACCGGGGTGATGAAGGCGGAGACGTACAGCGAGAAGGTGATCAGATCGACCGCGTCCATGCGCCCGGCCATGATCAGCAGGCCGCCCACCGTGATCACGACGACCTGGGCGATGCCGGTGGTGAACTCCATCCCGCTCATGAACAGGCCCATCGTGCGGTAATAGCCGGTTTTGGCGTTCTTGAACAGGGCGTTGGCCCGGTCGAACTTCAGGCTCTCCTGCTCCTCGTTGGCGAAGGCCTTGGCCACGCGCACGCCGGAGATACTGCTCTCGACGGCGGCGGTGATCTCGGCGGTTTTGCGCTTGACCTCGATGTTGGCGCGCTTCATCCGCAGCCGCTGGCTGAGCGTGAACCACAGGCACAGCGGCAGCACGACCGTCAGCACCAGGGCGAGCTGCGGCTGCAGGAAGAACATCACGGTCAGCGAGCCGACGATCGTCAGCGAACAGATGATGATGTTCTCCGGGCCGTGATGGCTCAGCTCCGTGATGTCGAACAGCTCGCTCGTCAGGCGGCTCATCAGCACGCCCGTGCGGTTGCGGTCGTAAAAGCGGAAGGACAGCGTCTGCAGATGCGTGAAGAGATCGCGGCGCATGTCGGCCTCGATCAGCACGCCCATGCGGTGACCCAGCACGGTGATGACGTAGTACAGCAGGGCCTTGAGCAGATAAGCCAGCGCCATCGCACCCATCACGAGGAAGAAGACGCGGAAGAGCTTCTCCGGCAGATAGCTGCGCATGGCCAGACGCGAGACGTAGGGAAAGACGAGGTCGATGACCGCGACAAGCAGCGCGCAGCTCATGTCGATGGCGAAGAGCTTCTTCTGCCTGCCGATGTAGCGCAGGAAGATCCGGAGCGGCCGGTCCTGAAAGTTCATGTGAATTTCTCTCTCTCTGCCACGGCCATGCGGTCGCAGCGGTCGTTGTATTCGTTTTCGGCGTGGCCCTTGACCCAGTGGCAGCGCAGCTCGTGCTGGCTCGCCAGATCCAGCAGCATCGTCCACAGATCGCTGTTGAGCGCGGGCTTTTTGTCGCTTTTGATCCAGCCTTTTTTGCGCCAGCTCCAGGCCCAGCCCTTTTCCAGCGCGTCCACGACGTAGCGGGAGTCGGAATAGAGCTCGACGGCGCAGCGCTCGCGCAGAGCCAGCAGCGCCTGGATCACGGCGGTCAGCTCCATGCGGTTGTTCGTGGTCAGCTCCTCGCCGCCGCTCAGGCATTTTTCCCGCCCGTTCCAGCGCAGGATCGCGGCCCAGCCGCCCGGGCCGGGATTGCCGCTGCACGCGCCGTCGGTGTAGATTTCAACGGTCTTCATCGGCGCTCAGCGGATGATCCGCAGGGCCGAGGGGCAGGTGCTCAGCGCCAGCTCCCTATGCTCGCCGCCGTCCTCGCCGTCGCGCGTCCAGGCGACGGGCCGGTCGAAGGAGAAGCGCGCGGCTTTGGTCTGCAAAATCACGAGGCTGTCGCTGTCGAAGCGCTGGCTCAGCACGCTCGCGGCCAGATCGGCGAAGACGTCGAGACTCTCGGGCGTGCGCACGAGCACCAGCTCGGACAGGCCGTCGTTCAGGCTCACCATGTTCTCGCGGAATTTCACGATGCCGGCGACGGAGGTGGAGTTGGACATGCTGCCGTAGACGAGGTCGCCCTCGAACACGCCGCCGTCGTACTCCACGCGCGTGTGATAGCTGGTGATCGTCGGCAGCTTCGCCATGCCCTGCAGCACGTAGGCCAGGTGGCCCAGCGCGTTTTTCTGGTCCTGCGGCGTGCTGTAGGCGACGTCGGTGAAGGCGCCGAAGGCCGCGATATAGCTGAAGTAGCCGTCCGCGCCGAAGCTGCCCACGTCGTAGGGCAGGGCCGTGCCCTCGAGGATGCGCCGCGCGGCCTCCACGCAGTTGTTTTTCGGCAGGCCGAGCGTGGTCGCCACGTCGTTGGAGGTGCCCATCGGGATATAGCCGACCGGCGGGGGGTCGCGCAGGTCCATCAGACCGTCGAAGACCTCGCTGAGCGTGCCGTCGCCGCCGATGCAGGCCACAATGTCGTAGTTCGCGCCGCGCTCGCGGGCGAAGGCCGAGGCGTCGCCGCGGCCGGCGGTATAATAGAGGTCAACGCGGAAGCCGCCGCCCGAGAGCAGCTGCATCGCGTCGGCAAAATTGACCTTGTAGCCGCCGCGGCCCGCGGCGGGGTTGATGATCAGCATCAGTTTCTTGTTCATGGAGTCTCCAGTCCGGCGCTCCGGCGCCCATAAGAATACAAAGTTATTATAATCCCCCGCATGCGCGAATAAGTGAATAAAGTATGAACCAATTGGGTGAGTGAGGAGCGAGCGGCAGCAGGGGCGCTGAACCCGGCGCCTGCGGTCTCGCGGAAACGCCGCGTCCCCCCGCAGGGACGGCTGATAGCCGCCCCTGCGGGGGGACGATCGGGCGAGGCTTGCGCAGGCGGGCGGCTGATAGCCGCCCCTGCGGGGGGGGACGAACGGGACGTCGAGGACGCCGTCCCCTACGGAGATCGGGCGGGATTTAAGGTGCGGGACGTCGAGGACGCCGTCCCCTACAGTTTAGACGCGCCGCTAAGCGCGCCGGGCTATCGCTCCTCGCGGAAATAGGGCAGGCCCAGCGAGGCGGGGGGCTGGTTCTCGCGCTTGTTGCGCAGGCTCGTGATGATCAGCACGATCACCGTCACCACGTAGGGGATCATCTTGTACAGCTCCTTGACGGCGAGGTTCATCCCCGAGGGGATGTACATGTGCAGGATATACAGCCCGCCGAAGAGGAAGGAGGCCGGGATGCCCACGCCGGGGCGCCAGACCGTGAAGATGACCAGCGCGATCGCGAGCCAGCCGCGGTCGCCGAAGGCGTTGTTCGACCAGACGCCCTTGGCGTAGTCCATCACGTAGTACAGGCCGCCGAGGCCGGCGATCACGCTGCCGAGGCAGGTGGCCGCGTACTTGTAGCGCACGACGTTCACGCCCGCGGCGTCCGCGGTGTAGGGGTTTTCGCCCACGGCGCGCAGGTGCAGGCCCGTGCGCGTGCGCCGGAGCACGTAAGCGCAGACGGCGGCGATGACGACGGCGAGATAGGCCAGAAAGCCGTAGCTCAGGAAAATCTGCCCGAAGGCGCCGAGCTTTTCGGCGAAGGGCAGCGCCGTGCGGAAGGCGTTGCTGGTGGCGCTGAGGATGACGGAGGGCAGCTCGCTGCCCGACAGCTTGATCAGCGAGCCGCCGAAGAAGTTGCCGAAGCCGACGCCGAAGGTCGTCAGCGCGAGGCCGGTGACGTTCTGGTTGGCGCGCAGCGTCACGGTGAGGAAGCAGTAGAGCAGGCCCATCAGCAGCGAGCCGAGCAGGCAGCAGCCGAGCGGGATCAGCACCGCGGCGAGCGCGGAAAAGCCCGCGCCGGCGTGCGACTGCTCGTAAAAGAAGGAGCCGATCACGCCCGAGATCGCGCCGACGTACATGATGCCGGGGATGCCGAGGTTGAGGTTGCCGGACTTCTCGGTCAGGGTCTCGCCGGTGCTGCCCAGCAGCAGCGGCACGCCCTGCACGACGGCACGGGGCAGAAAGCCGAAGAAATCGAACACGGCTCAGTCCTCCTTTTCCCCGCTTCTGCGGAAGCGGATCTCATAGTGGATGAAAAACTCGCAGCCGATGATGAAGAACAGAATGATGCCGGTGAGGATATCGCCGAAGGACTTGTTCAGCGCGAAGTTCGTGGCGATCTCGCTCGCTCCGCGGGAGAGGAAGACCAGCAGGAAGCTGGTGAAGATCATCCAGACGGGGTTGAATTTCGCCAGCCACGAGACCATGACGGCGGTGAAGCCGCGGCCCTCGACGAGGTTCGGCGTCAGCGTGTGGTTCGTGCCGCCGACCAGCAGCAGGCCCGCCAGGCCGCAGATCGCGCCGGACAGCAGCATCGTGCGGATGATCACGCGGTCGACCTTGATGCCGACGTAGCGCGCGGTGCGCTCGCTCTCGCCGACAACGGCGATCTCATAGCCGTGCTTGGAGGTGTTGAGATAGATATACACGCCCACGCACAGCAGCGCGACGATCAGGATGTTCAGCAGGTATTTGTTCCCGCCGAGCTCCGGGAACCAGCCGAGCTGCGTGGAGGGGTTGATGATGCCGATCTGGCCGGAGCCCTTCGGCGACTCCCAGACGACGCAGAAATAGGCGACGAGCTGGGTGGCGATGTAGTTCATCATCAGGGTGAACAGGGTCTCGTTCGTGTTGAAGCGGGCCTTGAAGAAGGCGGGGATGCCGGCCCAGAGCGCGCCGGCGGCGAGGCTGGAGACGGTCATGGCAGCGATCATCAGCTCGTTCGGCGTGTTCTTGGGCAGCAGGATCATGCAGGCGGCCGCGGCCAGCGCGCCGGCCAGGGCCTGTCCCTCGCCGCCGAGGTTCCAGCAGCGCATGCGGAAGGCCGGCGTCACGGCCAGCGACACGCACAGCAGCATCGCGACGTTCTGCGCCAGCACCCAGACCTTGCGGCTGGAGCCGAAGGAGCCTTCGAAGATCGCGGCGTAGACCCTGAGCGGACCCAGCCCCGTGACCAGCGTGGTGATCAGCCCGCAGACCAGCAGCGCCAGCAGCAGCGCCGCGGCGCGCACGCCCCAGGCGAGCTTCCACGAGGGGGCGCTGCGCTTGGCGATATGAAACAGCGGCTCGCGCGGCTTCTTATTCATCGGCGCCACCTCCCAGCTTCGTCATCATCAGGCCCACGTCGCGCTTTTTCGCGCCGCGGCCGGGCACCACGCCGCTGACCTTGCCGCCGCAGAGCACGAGGATCCGGTCCGACAGCTCCAGCAGCACGTCGAGGTCTTCCCCGACGTAGATCACAGCCACGCCCTGCGCCTTCTGGCGGTTGATCAGGTCGTAGATCGTATAGGAAGAGTTGATGTCCAGCCCGCGCACCGCGTAGGCCGTCAGCAGCACGCGCGGGGCCGAGGCGATCTCGCGCCCGACCAGCACCTTCTGCACATTGCCGCCCGAGAGGCGGCGCACCGGCGTCGAGATGCCGGGGGCCTGCACGCTCAGCTCCCTGACCACGTTTTCCGCGAGCTGCCAGGGGCTCTTGCGGTCGGTAAAGGGGGAGCGGCCGCGCCGGAAGGAGCGCAGCATCATGTTGTCCGCGAGGTCCATGTTGCCGACGAGGCCCATGCCGAGCCGATCCTCCGGCACGAAGGACAGGCTCACGCCCAGCTGCTGGATGCTCAGCGGGTCCTTGCCGATCAGCTCCTCGCGCGAGCCGTCGTCGTTTACGTAGCAGATGCTGCCGCCCTCCACGGGCTGCAGCCCGGCGATGGCCTCCAGCAGCTCCTTCTGGCCGGAGCCGGAAATGCCGGCCACGCCGAGGATCTCGCCGGACCTGGCCGTGAAGCTCACGCCGTCGAGCTTCAGCACGCCGTCGATGCTGCGCACGGTGAGGTCCCGGACCTCGATGCGCGGCTTCGGATCGACCGGCTCGGGCCGCTCAATGTTCAGCGTCACCGGATGGCCGACCATCATGTTGGTCATCTCCTGCGCGTTGGTGGTCTTCGTCGGCATGTCGCCGATGAACTGCCCGTGGCGCAGCACGGCCACGCGGTCGGACAGGGCCTCGACCTCGTGCATCTTGTGCGTGATGATCACGATCGCCTTGCCGGCGTCGCGCATCGCGCGCAGCACCGCGAAGAGCTTGTCGGCCTCCTGCGGGGTCAGCACGGCGGTGGGCTCGTCGAGGATCAGAATATCCGCGCCGCGATAGAGCACCTTGACGATCTCCACGGTTTGCTTCTGCGAGACCGACATATCGTAGATCTTCTGCTCCGGGTCCACCTCGAAGCCGTAGGCGGAGCAGATCTCGCGGATCTTCTGCGAGGCGGCCTTCAGATCCAGCTTGCCGGGCAGGCCGAGTACGACGTTTTCGGCGGCCGTCAGCACGTCGACCAGCTTGAAATGCTGGTGGATCATGCCGACGCCGTGGTCGAAGGCGTCCTTCGGCGAGCGGATGACCACCGGCTTGCCGTCGATGGCGATCTCCCCCTCGTCGGGGAAGTAGATGCCGGAGAGCATGTTCATCAGCGTGGTCTTGCCGCTGCCGTTTTCGCCCAGCAGCGCGAGGATCTCGCCCCGGTAGATGTTCAGCCAGACCTTGTCGTTGGCGAGCACCGGCCCGAAGCGCTTGGAGATGTTGCGCATCGTGACGGCGGGCGTCTTGTTGTCCATAGCTTTCTCCTTTGACAAGAGGATGAGGATGCCGCAAAGGGCGGCGGCCGCCGCGGCGGCCGCTTCCCTTTACGGCACGGGAAAATAGGGAAAAGGAAGCCCCGGTGCCGGGCCGGGGCTTCCAGAGATCATTCGCTTCGGAGTGATTACTTGTCGATGATGGTGATGCCGTCGATGTCGATGTCAAAATAGGGAGCGGAGCGGAACTCGGACTCGTGGAAGTAGCCGTCGGCAATGACGTTGGTCTCGGGAACGAAGTCGCCCATATCGTCAACGTCGGCCAGGTACTCGGTCAGGGTCTCGCCGCCGACGGCGAAGGAAGCGGTATCGAAGACGTGGAGCTCACCGGAGGCCAGCAGAGCCTGAACCTCGGCCAGCTTTTCGGCGGTGCCGGGAGCGGCGGCCGCTTCGTTCACTTCGGTCGTCTTGACAGAGCCGGTCGCAAGGGTGCCGGTGTAGTCGACGTCAATGGCCGTGCCCTCGGTGACGCAGGTCATGGCGTACTCCATATAGGGAGCCCAGTCGATGCGGGAGGCGACGATGAAGGTGCTGGGGCAGGCTTCGGCGGCGGAGCCGTTGTAGAACACGAAGGGGATGCCGCGGGACTCGCACTCGGTGGGAGCGCCCATGGAGTCGGCGTGCTCGGAGATCAGGACGCAGCCGTTGTCGATGAGGCGGATGGCGGCTTCCTTCTCGAGGGTCGGGTCATACCAGGAGTTGGTGAAGGTGACCTCCATCGTGGCGGAGGGGCAGATATAGCGCACGCCGAGGAAGAAGCTGGTGTAGCCGGACTTCACTTCGGCATAGGGGTAGGCGCCGATGTAGCCGACCTTCGCCTGCTCGGCGGAGATCTTGCCTTCCTCGATCATCTGGTTGAGCTTCATGCCCGCAGCGACACCGCCGAGGTAACGGCCTTCATAAATCGTAGCGAAGGCGTTGTGGAAGTTGGGCAGGCCGGCGGAGTGGGCCTGGGTGCCGGTGGCGTGGCAGAACTGAACATCGGGGAATTCCTTGGCTGCCTGGATCATGAAGGACTCATGACCGAAGGAGTCGGCAAAGACGATATTGCAGCCGGCATCGACGAGCTCGGCGGCAGCGTCGTAGCACTCCTGGCCTTCGGGAATGTTCGTCTTGAGAATGATCTGGTCGTCGGAAAGGCCGAGCGCCTTGGCCGCTTCCCTCGCGCCGTTAATGAAGTTGAGGTCGTATGTCGAGTTTTCGTCATGAAGGAATATGAATCCGACCTTCATGTCCGAGAGATCGCCGGCTG
>JAILOS010000010.1 GCA_024690695.1 Oscillospiraceae bacterium | reverse complement strand
TTTTTCAGTTGAACAGTCGCCATTTCTCTTGCTCCGGGCGTTCCGCCTCCGCGGACGACGCCCTCGCGGCCGGCCGCTTCGGGCCGCGCCGCCTTACGGCAGGTCTCCACACTGCCGCACCGCGAGCACGCGGGGCTTTTTTCCTCCTTTTTTCATGTCCGCCCGCCTAAGAAGGTGGAGTAGACGGCGGCATGGAATTGATTAAAAACGTTCAGGCTTCCATCTCGCCCAGCGCCGCTTCGTCCGCAACGAGGGTGAAATCTCTGTGGAGCTGCAGGATCGAGGCCGGCACCGACGGCGTGACCGGGCCGCAGAAGGCTTCCTTCACGATCCCCGCCTTTCCCGCGCCGGAGACGACCATCAGCACGCGTCCGGCCTGCATGATGTCGCGGACGCCCATCGTATAGGCGAAGCGCGGCACGTCTTCCTCTTTCTCGAAGAAGCGTTTGTTGGCCTGGATCGTCGCGTCGGTCAGGGCGACGCGGTGGGTCCCCTTCGGGAAAAAGGCTTCCGGCTCGTTAAAGCCGATGTGCCCGTTCGGTCCGAGGCCCAGGAGCTGCAGGTCAACACCGCCCAGCGCGCGGATCACCGCGTCGTACCGGGCGCATTCCGCCGCACCGTCGGGATTGAGTCCGTTGGGAATGTTGGTTTCGGCCAGGGGGATATTGACGCCGTCGAAGAAATTGCGGCGCATAAACCAGGCGTAGCTCTGGTCGTTATCGGGACCCAGCCCGACGTACTCGTCCAGATTCACGGTGCGTACCTGTGAAAAATCAAGCTCGCCGCTGCGATAGCGCCCGATGAGCTCCCGGTAGGTCCCGACCGGGCTGGAGCCCGTGGCCAGACCCAGCACGGACGTCGGCTTCAGGAGCACCTGGGCGGCGATGATGTTGGCCGCCAGCCGGCTCATATCCTCATAGTCTCTGGCGCGAATGATTCTCATAGCTTCTCTCCTCCGATATAGACTTCCCGGAGCCGCAGCTCCCGGTCGCAGATCAGGAAATCGGCCCGCAGGCCGGGCGCAATGGCGCCGATCTCGTTTTCCAGACCGATCGCCCGGGCGGGATTGTACGTCGCGGCCCGGATCGCCTCGTTTTCGTCGATCCCGAAAGCCAGCGCGTTCCGCAGGTCCTGAAACAGGTTCGAGGCCGCGCCGGCGATCGTGCCGTCCGCCAGCCTTGCGACGCCGCCGTTCAAAAAGACCTGCTGCCCGCCCAGCTCGTACTCGCCGTCCGGCATACCGCAGCAGCGCAGCGAATCGGAGATCAGGCAGATCCTCCCGGGAAACAGCCTGAAGGCCATGCGCACGGCGCTGGGGTGCACGTGCAGGCCGTCGCAGATCAGCTCCGCGCTGACGTCCCCGCGCTCGGAAGCCGCGCCGATCACCCCGGGCTTGCGGTGATGGATCGGCGGCATGGCGTTGTACAGGTGGGTCAGATGCCGCGCCCCGGCCTCGTAGACCGCGCGCGCCTGCTCATAGTCGGCGTCTGTATGCGCGACGGACACGGTGCAGAGCGCTTTGGCCCGCTCTGTGAAGGCGGCCGCCCCTTCCAGCTCCGGTGCGACGTCCGCGATCCGGACCAGGCCGCCGCAGCCCTCGTACAAGGCGCGGAAGGCCTCGAAATCCGGCTTGCGCAGATAGGCGGCGTTCTGGGCGCCCTTTTTCTTCTCCGAGAAGAAGGGGCCTTCCATGTGGATGCCGACGACGCGGGCACAGCCCTTCGGCCGCTCCGCGTGCAGACGCGCCGCCGTCTCAAAGGCCGTCGCCAGGGTCTCGTAGGGCAGCGTCATCGAGGTCGGGCAAAAGCTCGTCACGCCGTTGGCCGCGGACCAGGCCGCCATCCTGCGCAGTCCCTCCGCGTCGCCGTCCGAAAAGTCCGCTCCGGAATTGCCGTGGGTATGGATATCCACCAGGCCGGGGATCAGCTTCGCCCCGCCGCAGTCCACGGCGCCCGGCTCTCTCCGCTCCGGCGGAAGGATCTCCGCGAAGCGCCCGTTCTCCACGCGGATACCGCCGGCGACAAAGCCGCGGTCGGGCAGAAAAACCCATGCGTTGGTATACAGCATGTCTTCTCAGCACCAGCGCGCGATCAGCTCGCGGATCTCGGCGGCGCAGGCCGCCACGATCGGCTCGTCCTCCGGCTGCAGCTCATAGAGCGGCGCGCGGACGGAGCCGACGTCGGGGCCGCCGTTGGCACGGATGACGCCCTTGATCACCGCGTACATGTTGCCCTTCGTCGAGCACATCTTGTAGATCACGTGGCAGCAGGCGTCCTGGATCTCGCGCGCCTCGTCAATCCTGCCGGCGCGGAACAGCTCGTAGAGCTTCAGGTACAGCTCGGGCATCGCGCCGTAAGTGCCGCCGATGCCGCCCCCGGCGCCCGCAGCCAGACCGGACAGAAGCTGCTCGTCCGGGCCGTTGAAGACAAAGACGCCCTCGTCGCGCCACATCTCGATGTCCTGCACGGGCATCGAAGAGTTTTTCACGCCGATCACGCGGGGATTGCGAAGCATCTCCCGCAGCAGCGGAGAGCTGAGCGCCACCCCGGCGAGCTGGGGGATGTTGTAGATGATGAAGTCCGTATTCGGCGCGGCCTCGGAAATGTCGTTCCAGTATTTCGCCACGGCATAGGGCGGCAGGTGGAAGTAGATCGGCGGGATGGCCGCGATCGCATCGACGCCGAGGCTCTCCGCGTGGGCGGCCAGCTCGCGGCTGTCCGCGGTGTTGTTGCAGGCGACGTGAGCGATGATCACCGCCCGGCCGCGCGCAACGGCCATCACGTTCTCCAGCAGGAGCTTGCGCTCTGCGACCGACTGGTAGATGCACTCGCCGGACGAGCCGCCGACGTACAGGCCGGCGACGCCCTTGCCGAGCAGATATTCGGTCAGCGCCCGCGTCCGCTCGGGCGACACCCTGCCCTCGGCGTCGTAGCAGGCGTAAAAGGCCGGGAAAATGCCCCGGTATTTGCTTAAATCTTTCATTTAAGCCTCCTTGAATCGGATTTTGAAAACGATGCGGGAGAAGTGCCGAGGCGTATCGACGGCCATGCCGGGACGATGCGCCTCGCCGGGAAAGAGGACGAGGAAGCGGCCGGGCGTGAGGATGAGGCTCTGCTCGGCCTGCGCCGCGCCGCCCCAATAGTCCCCCCGCTGTTCCAGCACGCGGACGGCGGCGGCTCCGGCCGTGTCGACCCGCTCGCAGCCCTCGGCCAGCGTAAAGATGTCGATATACTGCTCGTGATATTCGAACAGGCGCTCCTCGTCCGCGCTGCTGTCCAGCTCGAAGCGCGTCACCGTCAGATCCTCGCCCTCCAGCAGGCGCCTTTCGGGCCCGACGGAGGCCAGAAAGTCCGGCGTCAGCAGCGCCAGCGCCCGGTCAAGCCGGGGATGGAGGCCCCGGTAGCACGAAGCCTCCGATAAAGCGGCACAGATCATGCGCTCAGCCCTTGACGGCGCCCATCGTGATGCCCTTGGTGAAGTACTTCTGGAAGATCAGGAACACCACGATGATCGGAACCGCGGCCAGCGCGGCGCCCGCCATGATCAGGCCGTAGTCCGTGGAGTTTTCGGCCTGCATGGTCGCAATGCCGAGGGAAATCGTCAGATTGTCCTTCGTCGTGAGCATGATGAGCTGGAGGAAGTAGTCGTTCCAGGAGTTGATGAAGGTGAAGATCGCCAGCGCGCCGACGCCGGGCTTGATCATCGGATAGACCACGGTGGTAAAGGTCTTCAGCTCGCTGGCGCCGTCGATGCGGGCGGCCTCCAGCATCTCGCCGGGGATGCTCTCGGCGAACTGCTTCATCAGAAACACGCCGAAGGGCCAGCCCACCGTCGGGAGGATGACGGCCCAGATCTTGTCATACAGGCCGAGCGCGCTCATCTCGCGAATCAGGGGGATCAGAATCACCTGCTTGGGCAGCGCCATCGCGGCCACGATCAGCGAGAAGAGAATGACGCGGCCGGTAAAACGCTTTTTCGCCAGCGCGTAGCCGGCCATCGAGGCCGTCAGGCAGGTCAGCAGCATCGCCATGACCGCCATGAAGACCGTGTTGAGGAGCCAGCGGATGGCGCCCGGGATCGTAGGCCCGGTCAGCGGCCCGATCTGGAACAGCGGCGCGGAGCGCTTGGAGAAGAGCACCTGGAAGTTGCGCAGCGTGAACTCCTTGGGCCACCAGTCCGGCGTCGAAGAGCCGATAGCGGCCGGCGTTTTCATCGCGCCGGTCAGGATCCAGTACAGGGGGAAGAGAAACAGCAGCGCCAGTATGATCAGGATCACGACGCTGAAAATCCGATAAGCCAGAGAGCTTCCGTTGTTCTTACTCATGTCGGCACCCCCTTACTTTTCTTTCGCCATGCGGAATTGCACGGCGGACAGAATGGCAATGAAGATCGCCAGGATGACCCCCATCGCGTTGCCGTAGCCGAAGCGCTGCATCTTGAAGGCGGTGTAGTAGATGTAGTACATGATGGTCTCGGTCGCGTAGTTCGGACCGCCGGAGGTCAGCAGCTGGATCAGCGCGAAGCACTGGAAGGAGTTGATCGTCGTAATGACCAGGATATAGAGGGTGGTGGGCATGATCTGGGGCCACTTGATGCGCCAGAAGACCTGGGTGTTGGTGGCGCCGTCCACCTCGGCGGCTTCGACGAGCGAGTGGTCCACGTTGCTCAGCGCGGAGACGTACAGCACGATGGGCTGGCCGACGGACGTGGTGAGCAGGATGACGATGATACAGGCCAGCGCGTATTTCGGCTCGGCCAGCCAGTTGATGTTCTTCTCGATCAGGCCGCCGTTTTTGAGCAGGTAGTTGATAATGCCGTAGTAGTTGTTGTACATCCACTTCCACACCACCGTCACGGCGACGGAGCCGGTGACCACCGGAAGGTAGAACACAACGCGGAAAAAGCTGAGGGGCCCCTCTTTCATCCGGTAGATCGCGGAGGCCACCCACAGGGAGAAGATGCAGACGAACGGGACGCTGACCGCCACGATGATGACGGTGTTGACCAGGGCCTTCAGGAAGACGGTATCCTGCCAGAGCTCAACATAGTTGTCGAAGGCCACGAAGTGATCGGGGATGTTGGCGTTCATGTTGGCATCTGTAAAGCTGGTCCAGATGCACAAAATCATCGGGAATACGACAAAGCCGAGGAAAAAGACCAGACTTGGCAGCAGGAACAGATAGCCGCTGATGTTTTCCTGCCGCCGCAGCTTTGGGCTCATGGTTTTGTTCAAGGCGCAGCACCTCTCTTTGAATAGTCGCTTGGATTCGTATGAAAAAACGCACCCCCTGCCGCGCAGGCGGCAAAGGGTGCGCGACCCGAACTAAAAGGAGACGGGATTTATCGGCGCTGCCTCAGGCAACCGGGGTGTTGGCCTGGCTGCAGAAGTCCGCAACGGCGGCCTTGATCGCAGCCTCGGAGCCGTCGCTGGCGCCGACCTGCTGGAGCATGTTCCACCAGGCGGTACGGGCGGTGGGCCAGTTGGTGGTGACCTGGTAGTAGTCGCCGAGCATGGGCAGGATCTTGGTGTACTCGTTCATGATCTCGTTGTCGGCCCAGACGCCGGAGAGGTCGGTGCCCTCGGCGGCGGAGCGGGCGGCAAAGAAGTTGGCGGTGCGGACGGCGTCAACGGTGTGCTCGCTGTCGCACATGTACTTGATGAACTTCTTGGCGGCTTCGATCTTGGCATCATTGCCGTTGTTGAAGATGCCGAAGCCCCAGATGCCGCCCTGCAGCTTGGCAGTGCCGTCCTCGGACGGGAACGCCATGAAGACGATCTCGTCGCCGTTGGCGGTCTTGCCGGCGCCGGTGTCGGCGGAGTTCGGGTTGAGCTGCTGGGCGATGTTCCAGCAGAAGGCCATCTTGAAGATGCCGTTGTAGAAGTTGGCGATCTCCTCGCCGCCGTTGATGGCCGCGTCAAAGGCGATGCCGTCCTGATCGTACAGAGCCTTCAGAGCCTGGATGTTCTTCGCGTCGTCCCAGGTGTAGGCGGTGTGATCAGCCGTGGTGAAGGTGCCGCCGTAGAGGTTGTTGACGAGGGCGCGGGTGCCCTGGTCGCCGCCCTGGCCGCTGCAGTAGAGCGCGCCGACGGTGTCGCCGTAGTGGTCGTACAGGGCCTGAACAGCCTGGAAGAACTGCTCGGTGGTCCAGGTGTGGGTGTCGAGGTTGATGAACTTGTCAGCGCCGGCTTCCTTGAAGGCGGTGTAGTTGATGGCCATGCAGTGGGCGGTCATCACGACGGGATACTCGTAGGCGGCGCCGTTGGGAGCATAGCAGGCGGCCAGCGCAGCGGCGTTGATCTCGGCCTTGTCGGTATCGTCGAACATATCCTTGATATCGACCATGTAGCCGTTGACGCCCCAGTTGGTGACCAGACGCTCGGGACCTTCCATGATCAGGTCGGGAGCCTGCTTGGCGGTAAGGGCGGTGTTGACCTTGTCGTCGCCGTCGGCGTAGGTCAGATATTCGACCTTGACGGTGATGCCGGTCTCGGCCGTGAAGGCGTCGGTCAGAGCCTTGACGGTGGCCTCATCGCCCCATTTGCCGATGGGATAGGTCCACAGGGTGATTTCGGTGGCCACCTCGACGCCGTCGACGGTCGTCGTGGGGACTTCCTGGTTTCCGCCCTGATTGCCGCAGGCGGCCAGCGCGAAGACCATGCAGAGCGCGAGCATAAGTGCAAGAATCTTTTTCATGTTTTTCCTCCTCAGTTTTCAATTTTTTGCGATTTTCCACAATTGTGGTATTTTGATTGTACAAAAGATCGTCACCTTTGTCAAGGCATGTGAAGAAATTTTTCAGAGAAATAGAGTTGTGAAAATTATTTTTTACTTGTTGCCCAAATTTCCTGCTCTGTTTTTAGCTAAACTGCCAAGCCCCGCCGGGCGAACAGGCCGGCGGGGCGGGGTTTTTCTCGCAGCCGCCCCAGCGGGGCGGAGGCTTTCGCAGGCATATTGCGGGCCGCCGGGGAGCCCGCGGCCGGGCCCATGCGGCGATGCGGCAAGACTCGCGCGAGCTGGCAGCGAAAAAAGCCTTCCCCGCCGCGGCGGGGAAGGCAGGAACGGCGGGCGGCTGACAGCCGCCCCTACAGATGCTTGTCCGCAAGGGCGACGGCGATCCGCTGGCGGTTGGCCGCGCTGGTCTCGGGATCCTCCAGACACAGGCAGTTATACAGAACGTCCAGCAGGAAAAGCTGGGCGATGCGCGCCGGGACGGACCCGGGCTGAAGCGGCGTCTCGTTCGAGCCGCACTGGAGCAGCACGTCGGCCAGCGCCGCGCCGGGCGAGCGGGGAAAGCGCGAGATCAGAACGATTCTTGCGCCCTGTGCGCGCGCAACGCCGAGCGTCTCGATCATGTCGCGGGTCGAGCCGGAATAGGAGAAGAACAGCACCGCGTCCTCCGGGCCGAGCGTGGCGCAGGAGATCACCTGCTGGTGCGAATCCGAGACCGCAAAGTATTTGCCGTCGCAGACCGAGAACAGATGCGCCGCCTCGGACGCGAGGATCATCGAGCCGCCCTGCCCCATGCACAGAACCCGCCGCGCCTTGCGCAGGATCTCGACCGCCCGCTCGACCGCCTCCGGACGGAGGAGGGTCAGCGTCTGCTGCAGCGCCTCGCTGTCCGCCGCGCAGAGTCTGGCGGCCAGGTCGAGAACGCCGCCCTGCTTCCCGGCAGGTGAAATGCCGACCGCGCCGCCCGCGGAGAGCGCGGCGGCGTTGGCAATGGCGAGCTTGAAGGCGTTGTAGCCCTTATATCCGAGCCGGCGGCAGAAGCGCGAGATCGTCGCCTCGGCGACGCCGCTCTCTTCGGCCAGTTCGCTGATGGAGAGAAACTGCGTCCGTTCGCGGTTTTTGAGCACGTAGTCCGCCGCCTTGCGCTCGGCGGCGGTCAGCTCATAATAAGCGTCGTCGATGGCCTGAAAAACGCTTTTGGAGACCTGGGTCATCGAAATCAGCCCTTTCTTTTTCGCTTACGCGCGGTCCAGCAGCTCGCCGAGCATCCCGTCGACCATCGAGAGCATACGCGGCAGATGGAAGGGCCCCTTGAAGGTCGAGCCCTTGCAGGGAGGCTCGGTGGGCAGGCCGTCCCGGCGGAGATAGCCGTACCACTCGCCGAAGGCGGGGTCGGAAAAGTGCGCTTTGCAATAATCCAGCGTTTTGAAGAACCAGTCGAGGTATTCCTCGCGCCCGGTGTCCCGGTACAGCATCAGCGAGGCGATCAGGATCTCGTCATGCGGCCACCAGAGCTTCATGTCGTGCTCGTAGGACTCGGGCGGACGGCCCAGGCAGTCGACAAAATACAGCAGTCCGCCGTATTTTTCGTCCCAGCCGGCACGGATCGCGCGGTCGAAGATCTGCGCGGCCTTTTCGACCAGCGCCGCGTCCCCGCAGCGTTTGGCGTGCTCCAGCAGGAACCAGACGCCCTCGATATCGTGACCGGGGTTTACGATGCGCCCCTCGGTGAAGTCCAGCCGCGCTTCGCCGTTCGGCCCGACGTTTTCCAGCACGCAGCCGAGCTCATCCTTGACGTGATAGCGGAAAATGTCGTCCACACAGGCGGCGGCGCGCTCGTCGTAGAGCGCCTTGCGCTCGGGATCGACGCGCAGCAGCACGCTCGTCACGTTCAAAAAGATCATCGGAATGCCGAAGGCGCGGCCCGTGCGCGTCTCGGGAATGGTTTTGGGCCCGAGCCCGGTCGGATCGGGCAGGCCGTGCCAGAGATCCCAGTAGAGATCATAGGCGCGGCGCGCCCGCTCAAGGCAGACGCGCTCGCCGGTCACGCCGTAATACTCGGCGTTGGCCATCGCGTAAAAAGCCTCGGAGAAATAGTAGCGCCGCTGGCGCAGGGGCTTCCCGTCGCCGGTAACGGTGAAGTACAGGCGTCCGCCGGCCTCCCGGTTGACGCAGTACGCCTCCAGAAAGTCGAGGCAGCTCTTCGAGGCGGCGAGCCATTCGTCCCGCACGCCGTAGAGCCGGCAGAGCCAGGCGTAGATCCAGCCGCAGCGGCCCTGCATCCAGACGCTCTTGTCGGTGGAGTAGACCTTTCCCTCGCGGTCAAGGCAGGTGTAAACGCCGCCGTTGACGGGGTCCATGCCCTTTTCCAGCCAGAAGCGCTGGCAGCGCTCCAGCTCCTCGCGGATCCAGCGGCGGCTTTCGGATACTCTTGTCCGGTCCATTCTTAATCCTCCCAAACAGCAAGAATAACGGAGAGCCTCGGCTCTCAGCCTGTCATTTTTATACTATCATCTGTGAAAGAAATTTTCAACAGCTTCTTTCGAGAAAATAAAATTCAAAAAACGGGTGACAGGCGCGCGGCGGCATGCTATAATCGGAGCAAAGGCGGTTCCGCCGAGCATTTTTCATCAAGGGGGCGTTCCGAATGGAACATCTGGGCATCTCTTTTTCCGTAAAAAACCGTCCCGAGCTGGACCCCGGCTTCCTGCCGCTGCAGCGCTTCAACGAGGCGTTCCTGGCCGACGCGCGCAAGAGCGTGGGCATCGCCGTCGAACGCGCCAACGGCGAGATGGCCGCGGTGGAAACCTTTATTCACGGCAGCGAGGCGCTGCGCGAGGCCGACCACTATTATCTCGACCGTCTGGTCAAGACCATGCTGTGGATGAAGGGCGGCTACAAGATCTACGTCCGCGGCGACGAGGACAGCTTCGCCTTTCTGAAAAGCATCTACTGTGCCGGCGGCAAGCAGGAATTTGACTGGGACTACATGGCCCACGTGTACGAGCGGCCCTTTGAGGTCGTGCTGACCGATTCGCTGCCCGCGCCGAAGGACGCGCCGAAGGCCGTCGGCGGCCACATGGACGGCTGCCGCATCGGCTTCGACGCCGGCGGGAGCGACCGCAAGGTCTCCGCGGTGATCGACGGCGAGCCGGTCTATTCCGAGGAGGTCGTCTGGTTCCCGAAAATCAACAGCGACCCGGCGTATCACTACGAGGGCATCGTCGCCGCCTTCCGCTCCGCGGCGGCTCACATGCCGCGCGTCGACGCGGTGGGCATCTCTTCGGCGGGCGTCTACATCAATAACCGCACGATGAACGCCTCGCTGTTCCTGCAGGTGCCGCAGGAGCAGTTTGAGGCGAAGGTCAAGGACATCTATATCCGCGCCGTGCACGACACCTTCGGCGACGTCCCCTACGCCGTCGTCAACGACGGCGACGTAACGGCGCTTGCCGGAGCGCTGAGTCTGGGGCGGAACAACATGCTCGGCATCGCGATGGGCACCAGCGAAGCCGTCGGCTACGTCGACGCGCAGGGGCGCATCACCGGCTGGCTCAACGAGCTCGCCTTCGTCCCCGTCGACGCCAATCCCGAGGCCATGCGCGACGAGTGGAGCGGCGACATCGGCTGCGGCGTGAAGTATTTCTCGCAGGACGGCGTCATCAAGCTCGCGCCGCGCGCCGGCATCGAGCTGGAGGAAGCCCTTTCGCCGGCGGAGAAGCTCAAGGCCGTGCAGAAGCTGATGGAGGCGGGCGACGAGCGCGCCGCCGCCGTCTTCCGCAGCATCGGCTGCTGTCTGGCGCACACGCTGGCCTATTACCACGCTCTTTACGGCTGTGAGAATCTGCTGCTGCTCGGCCGCGTCATGTCCGGCCGCGGCGGCGACGTGCTGCTGGAAAGCTGCCGCCGGGTTCTCGCCGACGAATACCCTGCGCTCGCGCGCACGCTCAGCCTCAATCTGCCGGATGAAAAATTCCGCCGGGTGGGCCAGTCCGCGGTGGCGGCCTCCCTGCCGGAGAGAAAAGGAGAATAACCATGAGAAAACACATCGTCTGCTTCGGCGACTCCAACACCCACGGCTACTGTGCCGACCCCTCCGACTGCGCGGAAGGCGGAGACCGCTTCAACGAGGACGAGCGCTGGACCTGCCTGCTGCAAAAGCGCCTCGGCGACGGCTGGCGCGTGCTGGAAGAGGGCCTGTCCGGCCGCACGACCGTCTTTACCGACCCTCTGCACGAGTGCATGTCCGGCCTGGACGCGATCTACTCCTGCCTGATGAGCCACGAGCCGGTGGACCTGCTGATCATCATGCTGGGCACGAACGACACGAAGGAGCGTCTCGGCGCAAACGCCGCCTGCATCGCCATCGGCGCGGAGAGACTGGTGATGAAGGCCAAGTCCATCCCGGCCTGGCGCGGCGGGAAGCCGAACATCCTGCTCATCGCCCCGCCGCACATCGGCGAGGGCCTGTACCTGCGCCCGGAGGGCGTGCCGATGGGCCGGGGCTGCCCGGAGAAATCCCGGGAACTCGCGGCGTACCTCGCGCCGGTGGCGCAGCGGCAGGGCTGTGCCTTCCTCGACGCCGAGGGCCTGGCGGAGTTTAACCGTCTCGACTGTATGCATCTCTCCCGCCGGGGGCACGCGCAGCTTGCCGAGCAGCTTGCCGCGCTGATCCCGACCCTGGTATGATCCGGCGCTTTTTCAACCCCGAAAGCGGGCTGTGGAGGATTTTCGGTTTTATCGGAGACGTCCTCCTGCTCAGCCTGCTGTGGACGCTCTGCTCCGCGCCGCTGCTCACGCTCGGCGCCGCCAGCGCCGCGCTGTACGACGCGGTCGTTTCCGGCTTTCGTCGGCGCGAGCCCGAATATCTGAGCCGCTTTTTCCGCACGCTGAAGCGGGAGCTGAAGGCTTCGCTTCTGCCGACGCTGCTCTGGGCGGCGATCCTGTTCGGCGCGTGGCTGCTGCTGCGCGCGCTCGCCGGGCTCGCGGCCGGGACGGCGGGTCTTGTCCTGACCGCGGCGGGGCTGGCGCTGCTGATGATCCCGCTGGGCTGTGCCTGCTGGGTCTTCCCGCTGCTTTCGCGCTTTACGCTGTCCTTCAAGGCGCTCAACGGCAACGCCGTCCGTCTGGCGGCCGGGCACATGGCGGCGAGCTACGCGCTGGCGGCCGGTCTCGCAGCCGCCGTCTGGCTGACGCTCCGTCTGGCGCTGCTGCCGCTGTTCTTCCTGCCGGCGCTGCTTGCGCTCTACTTCTCGCTGTGGATGGAGCCGGTCTTCCGCCGCTATGAGGAGGAGGCGCCGCCGGCCGGGGAAAGCGGGAACGCCGAAGGCTGAGCGGATCCCGCCTGCCGCCGGAAAGGCCGAAGCCGTTTTTCAAGACGGCTCTTCGTCGGGCGCCGGATGCCGGAAAACGAAAAAACGCCTCTGTCCGAACCGTGTCGGACAGAGGCGTTTTCAAATGCGTCTGTCGGTGGGGCTTACTTGCCCATGTTCATCTGAGCGGCGACTTCCGCAGCGAAGTCCTCCTGCTTCTTCTCGATGCCCTCGCCCTTGATATAGTGGACGGCGTCGACGAACTTCACCTTGCCGCCGAGCTTCTTCGCAGCGTCGGCGATGTAGCCCTCGACGGAGCCCTGGAAGAGGTCGGAGCGGACGAAGTCCTGCTGCAGCAGGCAGGTCTCCTTGTAGAAGGCGTTGAGCTTGCCGGCGGCGATCTTTTCCTTGATCGCGGCGGGCTTCGCGGCCATCTTCGGATCGTTGTCCATCAGAGCGACCTGAACCTCGAGCTCGTGGTCGACGTCGGCCTGGGGAACCAGGGACTTGTCCCAGTACTTCGGGTTCATCGCGGCGATCTGCATCGCGACGTTCTTGCCGATCTCGGTGGCGTCGACGTCACCCTCGACCGCGAGGTTGACCAGCACGCCGTGGGTGCCGCCGGCGTGGACGTAAGCCACGTTGGTGGGCTCGGCAAAGCGGACGAAGCGGCGGATCTGCAGGTTCTCGCCGATGGACATGACCTTCTCGGGCAGGGTCTCGGCGACGGTGTGGGTGCTGCCGGGGTACTGGCAGTCCATCAGGGCGGCCACGTCGGCCGGAGCCTCGCTCATGACGACCTTCGCGATATCCTTGACAAACTGAACGAACGCCTCGCTCTTGGCGCAGAAGTCGGTCTCGCAGTTGACCTCGACGACGCAGCCGACGCCGCACTTGGAGCAGACGTGGGCGTAAGCCATGCCCTCGGCGGCGATGCGGCCGGCCTTCTTGGCAGCCTTCGCCAGACCCTTCTCGCGCAGCCAGTCGACGGCCTTGTCCATATCGCCGTCCGTGGCCTGGAGGGCCTTCTTGCAGTCCATCATGCCGACGTTGGTCATCTCACGCAGCGTTTTAACATCCTGAGCGGTAAAAGCCATGATTTATTCCTCCTGTTGTAATCCTGAAAACGGGGGCGTTCTTCGCGCCCCCGAGACGGTTTCTTATTCCTCGGCGGGAGCCTCGGCCGGCTCCTCGGCGGCGGCGTCCTCGCCCTGACGGCCTTCCTGGACGGCGTTGGCCATCGTGGCGGCGATCAGACGGATCGCGCGGATCGCGTCGTCGTTGGCGGGGATGACGTAATCGACCTCGTCGGGGTCGCAGTTGGTGTCGACGATGGCGACGATGGGGATGTGCAGCTTGCGGGCTTCGGCGATCGCGTTGTGCTCCTTGCGGGGATCGACGACGAAGAGCGCGCCGGGCAGCTTCTTCATGTCCTTCACGCCGCCGAGATACTTCTCGAGCTTGGCGATCTCGCCCTGATGCTTGATGACTTCCTTCTTGGGAAGCATGGCGAAGGTGCCGTCGGCTTCCATCTTTCTGAGCTGGGCGAGACGGTCGATGCGGGTGCGCATGGTCTTGAAGTTGGTCAGCATGCCGCCGAGCCATCTGGCGTTGACGTAGAACTGACCGACCTTTTCGGACTCTTCCTTGATGGCGTCCTGGGCCTGCTTCTTGGTGCCCACAAAGAGGATGGACTCGCCGTTGGCGGCCAGCTCACGGACGAAGGAATAGGCCTCTTCCAGCTTCTTCACGGTCTTCTGCAGATCAATGATGTAGATCCCGTTGCGCTCCGTGTAGATGTACTGGGCCATTTTGGGGTTCCAGCGGCGGGTCTGATGACCGAAATGTACGCCGGCTTCGAGCAATTGCTTCATAGATACGACTGCCATTTTGATAATCTCCTTTTTTGTTTTGACCTCCACCCGCGTCATTTCCTCCGCCGACCGCGTCGCGGCACCGCAGCAAAAAGATCCCCGGGTGTGTGGGTTCTATTGTCTGTGTCGAGCACAGCACTGCATATTATATCGAAAGTTTTCCCATTTCGCAAGGTTTTTTTTCGCTTTTTTGTCTCTTTTTTAAAATATTTTCAGCTCCAGCGCCGCTGCCGGGGCGTTTTGGCGCTCTCCAGAGGCACATCCACCAGAATAATGTCCTCGCCGATGCGCCGGATGCAGCCCCAGGGGATTAGATAGTCACTGTCCCGGCCGAACAATCCGAAGAACCGGCACGGCCCCGGCACCAGCAGCGCCGTGACGCGCCCGCCGGGCAGCTCGATCTCCACGTCGCTGACGTAGCCCAGCCGTGCCCCGTCGCACACGTTCACGACTTCCTTGCAGCGCAGGCTCGAGATCCGGTTGTTCATCAAATCACCTCCCCATCAGACTATGCACCTGCCCGGAGAAGGATTCCTGCCCGAAACGGCAAAGAAGCCCCGCTTTTCCGGGCGTTTTTTGTCGAACATTCGCCATTGCGGCGGGCATGCACGCGTGGTAAGATATATGAGATCAAAAGAAAAAGGAGACTGTCCTATGGTAGAGGATTCCATCAAGATCGTTTCTCAGCATGACCCCCAGATCGCCCGGGTGCTTGCTCTGGAGCTCAAGCGCCAGCGCGAAAATCTGGAGCTGATCGCTTCGGAAAACATCGTCAGCCCCCCCGTCATGGCGGCCATGAACTCGGTGCTGACCAACAAGTACGCCGAGGGCTATCCCGGCCACCGTTACTACGGCGGCTGCGAGTACGTGGATATTGCCGAAAAGGTCTGCATCGAGCGGGCCAAGAAAATTTTCGGCGCCCAGTATGCCAACGTTCAGCCTCACTCCGGTTCCCAGGCCAACAGCGCCGTCTACCTGGCCCTTTGCCAGACCGGCGACACCATCCTGGGCATGGACCTGTCCACCGGCGGCCATCTGAGCCACGGCAGCCCGGCGTCCTTCTCCGGCAAGCTCTACCACGCCGTCAGCTACGGCGTCGATCCCGAGACCGGTCTCATCGACTATGACGACGTCCGCGCCAAGGCCCTGGAGCACCGGCCCAAGATGATCATCGCCGGCGCATCCGCCTATCCCAGAATCATCGACTTCAAGTTCTTCCGCGAGGTGGCCGACGAGGTCGGCGCCTACCTCATGGTGGATATGGCCCACATCGCGGGCCTCGTGGCCGCGGGGGAGCACCCCAGCCCCATCCCTTACGCCGACGTGGTGACCACCACCACCCACAAGACCATGCGCGGCCCCCGCGGCGGCATCATCCTCTCCAATGATCCCGACATCGCCAAGCGCATCAACTCCGCTGTTTTCCCCGGCACCCAGGGCGGCCCCCTCATGCACATCATCGCCGCAAAGGCCATCGCCCTGGGCGAGGCCCTGCAGCCCGAGTTCACCGAGTACCAGGCGCAGATCGTGCGCAACGCCAAGACCCTGGCCCAGAGCCTGCTCGACGGCGGCCTGCAGCTGGTCTCCGGCGGCACGGACAACCACCTGATGCTCGTTGACCTGCGCGGCACCGACCTCAGCGGCCGGGATCTGGAGGAGCGTCTGGATCGCGTGCGCATCACCGTCAACAAGAACAAGATCCCCGCCGATCCCCGCAGCGCCAGAGAGACCTCCGGCGTGCGCATCGGCACCCCCGCCGTCACCACCCGCGGCTTCAAGGAAGAGGAAATGAAGATCATCGGCGACCTCATCTGCCGCGCCGTGTTCGACTTCGATTCCAGCCGCGGCGAGATCCTGGCGGCTGTGGACGAGCTGTGCACCCGTTTCCCCCTGTACGAGTAAGATAAAAAACGACCGGCTTCGGAGCGATCCGAAGCCGGTTTTTTTCAGGTTTTGCTTTTTCGGAAAAACACCGCCGCCGCGGCGATCAGCATGGGCAGACTCGCGAGCAGACCCATGGGGGCGGGGCCCAGGAGCCTGGCCGAGCCGGTGTCCGTCAGGCAGACCGCCAGGGGGATCGTGCCAGCCGCGTTGATCGCCCCGTGCAGCAGCGACGGCACCCAGATGCTTCCGCTTTTCTCATAGAGCCAGTCGTGCAGGATGCCCATACCCACGGTGATCACGCAGAACAGCAGCATCCCGACGACGGGGGCGCCGAAGTAGCCTGCGCGGTTGCCCGTCGCGGCGCCGTACTCATAGCCGATCAGCCAGATGAGGGGCCAGTGCCAGGCGCCCCAGATGACGCCGCCCAGGAGGCGGCCGGTTTTCTGCCCGAATCGCGCCTTGAGCTGCGGGTACAG
>JAILOS010000128.1 GCA_024690695.1 Oscillospiraceae bacterium | reverse complement strand
GAACTGGGGATGGAGCAGGGTGTCGAGGTTGCGCGGGTCGATCATCGCGACGGCCTTCTTCTCGTCGATCATGCCCTCGTCGACCAGGTCGCAGGCGATCTTCAGCGCGGCCTGCGCGGTGCGCTTGCCGCTGCGGCACTGCAGCATGTAGAGCTTGCCGTTTTCAACGGTGAACTCCATGTCCTGCATGTCGCGGTAGTGGTCCTCGAGCTTGTTGCAGACGTCGATGAAGTCGGCATAGGCCTCGGGGAACTTCTCTTCCATCTGGGAGATCGGCATCGGGGTGCGGACGCCGGCCACGACGTCCTCGCCCTGGGCGTTGGTGAGGAACTCGCCCATCAGCTTCTTCTCGCCGGTGGCGGGGTCGCGCGTGAAGGCGACGCCGGTGCCGGAATTGTCGTTCAGGTTGCCGAAGACCATCGGCATGACGTTGACGGCCGTGCCCCAGGAATAGGGGATGTCGTTGTCGCGGCGGTAGACGTTGGCGCGGGGGTTGTCCCAGGAACGGAAGACCGCACGGATGGCTTCGTACAGCTGCACCTTCGGGTCGGAGGGGAAGTCCTCGCCCAGCTGCTTCTTGTACTCGGCCTTGAACTGCTCGGCCAGCTCCTTGAGATCGGCCGCGGTGAGCTCGACGTCGAAGGTCACGCCCTTGCGCTCCTTCATCGCGTCGATGAGCTGCTCAAAGTATTTCTTGCCGACTTCCATGACGACGTCGGAGAACATCTGGATGAAGCGGCGGTAGGAGTCGTATACGAAGCGCTCGAACTTCGGGTCGGGGTTGCCCTTGATCATGGCGGCGACGACCTCGTCGTTCAGGCCGAGGTTCAGGATGGTGTCCATCATGCCGGGCATGGACGCGCGCGCGCCGGAACGGACGGAAACAAGCAGCGGGTTCTCGAGGTCGCCGAATTTCTTGCCGTTGATCTGCTCCATCTTCTCGACGTAGCTCATGATCTGGCCCATGATCTCGTCGTTGATGGTGCGGCCGTCCTCGTAATACTGGGTGCAGGCCTCGGTGGTGATGGTGAAGCCCTGGGGAACGGGCATCCCAATGTTGGTCATCTCGGCGAGGTTGGCGCCCTTGCCGCCGAGCAGCTCGCGCATCTTGGCGTTGCCTTCGGTGAACAGGTAAACGTACTTTTTGCTCATGCTTGTAGTCCTTTCTATCTTAAATTTTGTCTTCGCAGCAGAATTGGCATTTATTTCTTTGCCACTATTTAGAATAACACAGGATCGCCCCGAAAAGCAAGTGATTTTCCTCACAAATCGACGCTCCGCAGACGGCGGATTTCGCCGCAGACTGCGGCAAATCCACCAAGATCCAGCGTCTCTCCCCGGATGCGCGCGTCGAAGCCCGCCCGCTCGAGCGCGGCGGCGAGCTCGGCCTTGTCGAGCGCAAGGGCGGATGAGAGCGCGTTGACCAGCGTTTTGCGGCGCTGGTTGAAGGCCGCGCGGATGATCCGGAACAGCAGCTCCTCGTCCTCCACGGCGGCGGGCGGCTGAGCGCGGCGTTCCAGACGGACGACCGCGGAGGTCACCTTCGGCTGCGGCACGAAGCAGCCCGGCGGCACCTCGAAGAGCAGCTTCGGCTCGCAGTGCCACTGGACGAAGAGGCCGAAGGCCCCGTAATCCGGGCAGTCCGGCCCGGCGCAGATGCGCCTGGCCACCTCGCGCTGGATCATCACGGTGACGGTCTCGAAGCAGCCGGCCTCGATGATCGCGGTCAGCAGCGGGGTCGTAACGCTGTAGGGGAGATTCGCGCAGACGACGGGCCGCAGACCGGGCAGCTCCCGTCCGGCCAGCGCGCGCAGGTCGAGCCTCGTCGCGTCGCCGGGGATCACCGTGACGTTGTCGCAATCCGCCAGCGTCTCCCGCAGCACCGGCAGCAGGGACTTGTCCGCTTCGATCGCGGCGACCCGGCCCGCCCGTTTGGCCAGCTCCGCCGTCAGGCAGCCGACGCCGGGGCCAATCTCGACGACGCCGCTGCGCTCATCCAGCCCGGCCTCCGCCGCGATGCGCTCCGGCACCCAGGCGGCCGTCAGAAAGTTCTGTCCGAGGGCTTTGGAAAAATGAAAGCCGTGCCGCGCCAGCAGCCCGCGGATCTCGTTATAGTCTGTCAGGTTCATAGTATTCCCTAAAAGTCGAATGCCGAAAACCGAAATCTATCGTTTCAGCAGTTTTTCATACGCCTGGCGGGCAGGGTCGTGCCCTTCGCCGACGCTCACCAGCACGTTGCCGCGGTAGCGGTAGCCGCTGTCGCGCAGCAGGCGCTGCATGGGCTTGTTCTTTCTGTGCGTGTCGGTGCGGACGCAGCGCAGGCCGCAGGCTCTGGCCTGCTGCTCGACGAAGCCCATCAGCTTCTGCGCCAGCCCCGTCCCGCGGTATTCCTCCGCCACGGCGCAGCGGTGCAGCACACAGTACGGCACATCCGCCGTCCACTTGCCGTCGCTGATGGCGGCGTAGCTCGCTTCCTCGCGCTTCGACAGCACAAAAAAGCCCGCGAGCGCCTCTCCGTGCAGCACGGCGAAGCACTCCCCGCGCTCCAGGTCGGCGCGGAAGTGCCGCTCCGCCGGATACCCGTCCTGCCACTGATCGACGCCCTGCCTCTTGAGCCAGGCGCTCGCCTCCCCGGCGATCCGCAACAGGGCGGGCAGGTCGCTCTCGGCCGCCGGACGGCAGGTCACGGCTTCGGTGAGCTTCCTTCTCCCCTGCTCCCGTTTGACCTGCTCCAGCAGTCTGAGGTCGTCCCTGTCCGTCAGGCTGAGCTTCTCGAACAGGTCGGGCCGCTTGTCTCTCGTCCGCTCGAGCTGCTGCCGCCGGCGCCACTTTTCCACGCGGGCGTGGTCGCCCTGCAGCAGGACCTCCGGCACGGCGCGGCCCTCCCAGAGCTCCGGGCGCGTGTACTGCGGGTATTCCAGCAGCCCGTCCCAATGGCTCTCGCCGGTGTAGCAGCTCTCGTCGGCCAGCACGCCCGGCACCAGACGGCACACCGCGTCGGCCACGGCCATCGCGGCGATCTCGCCGCCGGTCAGCACGAAGTCGCCGAGGGAGATCTCCTCGTCGACGCAGGCCTCGATGAAGCGCTCGTCCACGCCCTCGTAGTGGCCGCAGACCAGCACCAGCCGGTCGTACTCGCGCTGCAGCCGCCGGGCCGTCTCCTGCGTGAAGGGCGCGCCCTGCGGGCTCATGTAGATCACCCGGCGGCGCTCCTCCTCCGGCGCGGCGGAAAGCGCCGCCTCTAGGCAGCTCTTCAGCGGCTGCGCCATCATCACGCAGCCGCGGCCGCCGCCGTAGGGGTAATCGTCCACCTGCCGCTGTTTGTTGTCGGTATAGTCCCGGATCTGGATGCAGCGGATGTCCACGAGGCCCTTTCCGGCCGCGCGGCCGAGGATGCTCTCATGCAGCACCGCGTGCACCGTGTCCGGGAACAGCGTCAACACGTCGATATGAAACATCACATGCCCTCGATCAGACGCACGGTGACGACGCCCTTTTCAAGGTCCGTCCCGCGGATGAATTCCGGTACGGCGGGGATCAGATGCTCGCTCTCGCCGCGCACGACGTACACGCGCTGCGCGGGCAGCTCGAGCACGTCCTCCAGCACGCCGACCGGCGCCCCGCTCTCGTCCTCGACCGCCGCGCCGATCAGGTCCTGCAGGAAATAGCTTCCCTCGGGCAGCTTCGCGTCGCCCCGCTCGATCTGCACGACGCGGCCCTTCAGCGCCATCGCGGCGTTCAGATCCTCCACGCCCTCCAGGCGCGCGATCAGAAAGCCCTTCTGCTCGCGCCCGGAGAGGATCCTGCGCGCCTCGCCGCCGAGGAAAAGACGCCCGCAGCCCCTTAGCATCGCCGGACTGTCGAGCCAGACCTCGATTTTCACTTCACCGCGCACCCCGTGGGTGTTCACGATCCTTCCGGCGTCGATCGCCGTCTTTTTTTCCATGTTCTTCTCCTAAAAACCGCGCCGCGGCGCCCCGGGAGGGACGCTGCGGCGCTCTCGTTCGGCCGACGGCGGCGCGGCTCAGATCCGATGCGCCCGCGCCAGCTCTCCGACGCTCTCCGGCTCGGCCGATACGCTCAGCACGAACTCCACGTTGTCCCGCTCGGAGAAGCGCTCCAGCCAGACGACGAAGGCGTCCAGCGACTCGGCCGATTTGTCGTTGACCAGCTTGTAAAAATTGTCGATAAAGATGTGGGTAATATCGTAATTGCCGGCGTGCAGGCCGCTGACAAAACCTTTCAGCAATTCATAGCTCCCGATGCCGTATTCGCCGGCGTCGATCAGTCTCGCCCTGTAGGGGATGTCGTACGTGAGCTTCTTCTCCTTCTCGATGCAGACGACGTCGCCGTGTTCGAGATCGACCGCCTCGCGGACCATCTCCACCAGCTTCTTCGTTTTGCCGGACCCCTTCAGCCCGAGGATGATCTTGACCATGCCATCACGCTCCTTTTCTCATGGTAGGTCCAGATTATCATTTTTACGGCGAACGCGCAAGGGGAAAGCGTAAATAATTCGTTAAGAGGGGATTAATTTTCCATCCGCGCTCTTTTCGCAGAAAAGCGCCGGCAACCCTCTTGTATTTTTCGCAAATCCTGTTATAATGCCGTCGAAAGCGTCTGCCCTTCACGGCAGGAAGGAGAAAAAACATGGAAATCACCAAGGAAACGCTGATCGGCGAAATGCTGGAGCAGGACATGGGCATCGCCTATATCCTGATGCAGTGCGGCATGCACTGCGTCGGCTGCCCCTCTTCCGTGGGCGAGTCTCTGGAGGAGGCCTGCGCCGTGCACGGTCTGGACCCCGACCAGGTCCTCTCCGCCATCAGGGAATATCAGGCGAGCCTCGGCTGAAAAGCCCGGGCGCAAGACCCCGGAGGGATCGCATGTCTGCGGCCCTCCGGGGTTTTTTCGTTCCGGTATATCCTTTTCCTTCGGCCGGACGCGCTACCGGCGGCTCGGCCCCGGATCGGCGTCCCCGAAGATCAGATCGTCGACGTCTTTATCCATCTTTCTTCCCTCCTCGCAAAAGCAGCCGCCCTCATTCTATGCGCGACGCGCCCTCGCTATGCAGCGTCCACGATACGAATCCGGCGAGGGAGGGCCCGTCCGGGCGCAGAACGATCGTCGGTCCCCCTCCCTGCGCCGGGGCGAGCGCGCAGTCTCCGTCTTTTCCGAACAGGCGCAGGCGCAGGCCGTTCCAGCCGAGCTCCGTCCCCTCTCCGCGCAGCAGCAGCGCCCCGCAGCGCGCGGCGCAGGCGGCCCGCTCCTCCTCCGGTGCGGCGCAGAGGATCGGCGCCGTGCCGCGCAGGGCTCTCAGCAGCGTCTGTGCGCGCGGCATCTCCGCTCGGCTGGAACGGCCTGCGCCTGCGCCTGTTCGGAAAAGACGGAGACTGCGCGCTCGCCCCGGCGCAGGGAGGGGGACCGACGATCGTTCTGCGCCCGGACGGGCCCTCCCTCGCCGGATTCG